>PLDN01000151.1 GCA_003136185.1 Acidimicrobiaceae bacterium
TGTCGCCACCAAGCGCGAATGAGCTGAAGCCTCCTCATAGCCGAGCCGGATTACGAGTTCCGCTCGAGCCATTCGTACAAGACGGCTCGACATTGGACGCAGACGAGATCGCCAAGCGCTTCACGCCCTCCAAGATTCGTCGCCGGGTAGGCGGCGCCGATGCTGTCGTCCGAGACCACGACCTCCTCCCGCAGCTCCAAGGCGATCCCGTAGACGCGCTGATTCGACGTCGAACTGTCGACGTCCCAGCCAACGGGGTTCAGCGCTGTCCGGGAGGCGACGAGGTCATCGCCGCGCAGGCCGAACTCACGTCGCACCACAGCTTCCGCGGTCGCCGGGATTAGGCCTGGGTCCTTGAGCCTGCCACCGGCGAAGTCGAGTGTCGCCCTGGCGACGCCAGGTCGATACGAGCGGACAGGAAGGATCAGATTGCCCCGGTGAACGGTGATCACGAGGAGCGAGTCGGGCTTCTCCACCCGCCAGTAATCGAGCTCCCGACCGACTCCGTCGAGGAGCCGCTCGCCGATCACCGAAAGCCATGGGGACCGGATCTCCACGATTTGCGAGAGGCATCGCCAAGGCTGGGGGTCGGGCGTACCTGTCACTGGCTCTGGCTTGGGATGGAGGACATGGCAGGACTGTACGTGTGCGTCGAAGTGCAAACCAGCCACTGCTCATCGGTGCGCCGAGCCGCCGTCCGACCCGGAGGGAATGGCGACACCTCGTGCCCGGTTGTACCTGGCAGATACCCGTGGGGGTATTAGGGACATTGCTCCGCCTAGTCAGGAGGTTCATCATGGCGCTCGTTCGGTACATGGCGACGACCGCAGGGAGAGCGACGCGAATCGGTGCCGGTCTGGTGCTCGTGATCGTTGGCGCGTCGCTCGGTGGGACCTGGTGGATCTTGGCAGCCGTCGGGCTCGTACCGATCGCTGCAGGTCTTCTCAACTCCTGTCTGCTGGCCCCGCTGTTCCACGCCCCTTTTCGCGCGACGGCCTCTCATCACTCCTAACAGCGGAAATACCGGGAGCGATGGTCGTCTCGTCGCTCCGGTTCCCTTCTAGTTTGCATCCATCGGTGCGATGAGATTGGGTGTCGGGCGTCGCGCCCACCCACGACATCGACTTGAGGAGACAAGAGAATCATGATCAATCCTCCGGTTCCGCTGGTCGGCGACGGGATGCTCGTGCCCTGTGTCGACGGCCACGATCGCCCGTATGTTGGGTTAGACGCAGCGGCGTCGACGGGAGCGCTCAGGCAGGTTGCGGACCGCGTCGAGGCGTTTCTCCCGTCGTACTCGAGCATCCATCGCGGGGCTGGCTACAAGTCTCAGCTCGCGACCGCCGCCTACGAGAGCGCGCGCGACGCGGCGATCAGTTTCGCGGGGCGGCAGGATCGTGACGACATCGCCATCATCTGCCGCAATACCACCGAGGCGGTGAACCACCTTGCCTACCGGCTGCGCCTTTCTCGCGACGACGTCGTCGTCACGACGGTCGTCGAGCACCACGCCAACCTCTTGCCGTGGCCCCGAGTCGCCACGTGCCGGTACGTCGAGTGCGGGCCAGATGGGACGTTCACCGCGGCCGACGTCACGGCCGCGCTGGAGCTGACGCCGCGGCCACGCCTTCTTACCATCACGGGTGCTTCGAACATCACGGGGTGGCTCCCGCCGATCGACGAGATCATCGTGGCCGCCCACAGCCGGGGTATCCTCGTTGCCGTCGACGCCGCCCAGCTTGCGCCGCACAGGGCCCTCCCGGCAGAAGCCGACTTCGTCGCCTGGAGCGGTCACAAGATGTACGCGCCGTTCGGGGCCGGAGTGCTGATCGGGCCTCGCGAGGTCTTCATGGATGGCGACCCGTTTCTCGCCGGCGGTGGCGCCGTCGACCTGGTCGAGCTTGGCGAGGTCGTCTGGACGGACCCTCCCGACCGCGAGGAGGCCGGCTCTCCGAACGTCGTCGGGGCCGTCGCCTTGCACGCCGCGATCGATGCCCTCGGCGAGATCGGCTGGCCAGCGATCATCGATCATGACCGCCACCTCGCTGGCCTCCTTCGGGAGGGATTGGCACGGATCCCCGGCGTACGACTCCTCGGACCGGGTCAAGAGAACGACACCTTGCCGGTCGCGACCTTCACGGTTGAAGGGGTTTCCCACGCGCTCGTGGCTGCCCGGCTGTCGGCGGAGGATGGCATCGGTGTGCGGCACGGCTGCTTTTGTGCTCATCCCTACTTGATGCGCCTCCTCGGCCTCACCGAGGATGAGGTCGCCACCTACAGGGACGAGGTGCGCCGAGGAGACCGCAGCCGGATGCCCGGGGCGGTCCGGGCAAGCGCCGGCATCAACACGACCGAGGCCGACGTCGCTCGCCTGCTCGCGGCCGTCGCCCGAGTCGCTGGCGGGGAGCCATCGTCGGTCGCCTACGTGCAGGATCCGCGCACCGGTGACTTCAGCCCCGACCCCGCCGTCGCGCCGTGGTACGGCGACGTCCGGTCGCACGGATCGTCGTGTTCGCCCGGCTGAGACCCTTGCTTCACCGTGGCCTCCAAGGGCTCCCTCTATCTGTGCGTTGGCACAATCGCGAACTACCCACCCCACATCGCGAGGGCTGACTGAATGGCCATGTAGGTGGCAACAAGGACTAGCAGGGCGACAAACCAACCTATGAGGGTGGCTGCCGGCAGCCTGTCGGCGATCCGCTTGCCGATGATCGACCCGACGACGGCTGTGCCTGCAAAGGGGAGGGCGACGTGCCAGTCGACGCCAGCGGTAGCCATGCGGCTGAGCAGCGCTGCTGCGGAGTTGATTGCGATGACGAGAAGCGAGGTCCCTATGGCGGCGGGCATGGCGTAGCCGAGAGCGAGAACGAGGGCCGGGACCACGACGAATCCTCCCCCAACCCCGAAGAAACCTGTAACGAACCCCACAACGGTGCCGGCAACGAGGACCTTCGCGATCGTCCCGAACCCGGGTCCTCTCCCGGGGAGGGACGTTGCCATCGTCGGGCGGATCGCCGCCGACGAAGGGCTGCTGAGAGCAGTGTCATCAGCAGCAGGCTGACCGGCGCCGGCGACCAGTGTGGTGTCGCCGGCGTAGGCCACGAGAACAAGGCGATGGCGCCTGGACCACATACTAAAAGCGGCGAGGAACGTCAGCGCCGAGAAGGCAAGCAGCAGAACATGAGAGTTCACCGACCGATTGAGGAGCGAGCCGACGATTGACCCTCCGACGCCGGCGAGCCCGAACATGGTCCCCGCCACGACCCGGACGCGGCCGGCTCGCCAATGTCCCACCATCCCGCCGAGGGAAGCGATTCCCACCACTACGAGCGAAGCCGTCGTGGCGGCCTTTGCCTCGAGGCCGACCGCATAGACCAACACGGGCACGGCAAGTATCGAGCCACCGCCGCCCACCGCGCCGAGTGTGATGCCGATGAGCACACCCAACGGGAGACTGAGAAGTAGCCTCACCTGGTCCTGCCCGCTTGCTTGTCTGGCGGAGCAACTACCCAGCCTGCGGTCTCGGTAGCCCGGCTAAGAGCGCGCATCGTCACTCGAGCAACGGAACAGAAGGAAGGACCGGCCCGCCCTGGCTGGCGCCGGCCGAACTCTGACCGAGGGCCCGTCCCGAAGTACATCGCGTGGCACAGCCTTTCCCGTCTCGTCCAGACCTTGGGACAATACCCCATAGGGTATAGTGGAGCGAGAGGATAGCCCCACGCGAGCTGTCATGAGGCGTGGCACGATGGAGGCGAGGAGTAACTGATGGTTCGAGAGATGTCTACATCCGAGCTGGCATCGCGTATCGGCACCGAGGACGAACCCCTCATCGTCGACGTCAGAGAACCAGACGAGTTCGCAGCGTGGTCCATCCCCGGTGCCGTCAACATCCCGTTGGCCGAGTTGCCCGCACGGATGTCGGCGTTGCCGGCCGATCGAGAACTGGTGACGGTGTGCAGCTCGGGTAGTCGCTCGACGCGGGCAGCCGACACCCTGGCGTACTCCGATCGGCAGGTCGCGAACCTGACCGGCGGCATGCTGGCGTGGGCGATCGCGTATGACAACGTGCTCATCGAGCTCGGTGACGTTCAGCTTGTTCAGGTTCGCCGACGCGGTAAGGGTTGTGTGTCCTACCTGATAGGTGCCGACGGTCGTGCATTCGTGGTGGATCCGTCGCTGGACATTGATGTCTACGTGCAGCTCGCCCAAGAGCACGGCTGGCGGATCGGGAAGGTCCTCGACACCCACCTCCATGCAGATCACCTGAGTGGCGCCAGATCGCTGGCAGCGGCCACGGGCGCCTCGCTTCACCTCAATCCGGCGGACACCTTCGATTTCGACTACGAGCCGCTGAGCGACTCGGACCGGTTCGAGCTCTCCGGGGCGGGGGCGATGGAAGTAGTCGCTCTCGGCACGCCAGGCCACACCAACGGGTCCACCATGTACCTCGTGGCCGACCGAGCCCTGTTATCGGGTGACACCCTCTTCATCGAGAGCGTGGGCCGTCCCGACCTCGCTGACCGGGCAGAGGAATTCGCCCGAAAGCTGTATGCCTCGCTTCGAGACAAAGTGCTCAGCCTTCCTGACGACACATTGGTCCTTCCCGCCCACTACGGCGAAACTGTGACCGTTCGACCCAGCAGTCTCGTGGCAGCTACCCTCGGCGAGCTTCGGAGAAGCCTCGCCCCACTCAGCTTTGACGAGGCAACCTTCGTCGCATGGGCCACAAAGCGAGCCGAACCTCGGCCGCCGAACTACGACGAGATCATCAAGGCCAACATGGGTCGCCCGACAGCACCGTTGACCGCGTTGCGGGAGCTCGAACTTGGTCCGAACCGCTGTGCAGTGTCAGCCTGAGGGCCACGGACGAAAAGAGGAACAAATCATGCAACTTCCTGATGAGATCGTGGCCGACGTTCGCAAGCGGCTGCGGCGAGTCGCCGGCCAGGTCCAGGGAGTCGAGCGCATGCTCGAAGAGGGCCGAGAGTGCCGCGACGTCGTGACGCAACTGTCGGCGGCCTCGAAGGCGCTCGAACAGGCAGGCTTCCGCCTGGTGGCCGCAGGCCTCACCTACTGCGTGGAGCACCCCGACGAGGCAGAGGCGGACGGCTACCCGCTCGACGCTGTGCAGCGGATGTTCATGAAGCTCGCCTGAGACACGCACTAACTGAAGGGGACGAACATGGACTGCATCGAGACTTCGCTCAACCTCCCGATCGATCGAGCCGAA
>PLDN01000126.1:0-7935 GCA_003136185.1 Acidimicrobiaceae bacterium
CGTCCTGGATCACCTCGGTGTAGGCGGTTAGTGGCCGGAAGGGCCCGGCGTCGAGCCCTGCGAGTACTGCGTTGGTGATGTTGCCGACACCGGACTGCAGGGGCAGGAGCGTCGCGGGCAAGCGATCGTGGCGTACCTCGTAGCGGAGGAAGTCCACCACTTGCTCGCCGATGAGCTGCGAGACAGCGTCGGTCGGGTTGAACGGCGAGTTTCGATCCGGTTCGTGCGTGGGGACGACGGCGACGATCTTCTCTTGTGGGCAATGGAGGTACGGCACGCCGATCCGGTCGGAGGGCTCGAGGATCTGGAGCGGTTTGCGATGCGGGGGCAGTGCAGTGCCGTAGTAGATGTCGTGCATGCCCTCGAGCTCGGCAGGCTGCCAAGAGTTCACTTCGAGGATCACCTTGTCGGCGAGGTCGATCCACGTCTTGTTGTTGCCGACCGACGAGGACGGGATCAGTTCGCCATCTTCGGTGATACCGGCGACTTCGATTATCGCGACGTCGAGGTGACCGAAGAAACCCTCCCAAACCATCTGCGCGACGTGGGACAGGTGGACGTCCATGTAGTCGAGCAGCCCGGCGTTGATCTTCCGCCGGCTCACGGGGTCGGACTGGTAGGGCATCCGCAGATCGATCCCGTCGACGGCAGCCAATGCGCCGTCGAGCTCTGGCGCCGTGGACGCGCCGGTCCAGACACTGACGGAGAAACGATCACCTTGCGCCCTCGCATCGGTGACCCGCTCCACCAGCGCGGCGGGTACCGCTTTCGGATAGCCCGCTCCGGTGAAGCCGCTCATGCCGACGTTGTCGCCTGGCGAAATGAACTGGGCGGCCTCTCCGGCCGACATCACCTTGTCAGCGACAGCTTTGTAGCGGAGCCGCGACGAGCTTGTGATCTCCATGTCCGACACCTTCTGTCAAATGACAAGGTACCGGCGCCGAGCAGCGGTCCGACCGACGCCGTCACTCCGGTTACCGTAAAGGCACCACTCTGACCGCAGTGCGCGTAAGGCGTGGCTGGAGGTTTCCCGATGTTCACGCGGGTCGTGGTAGTCAATCGAGGTGAGCCTGCAACGCGGCTGACGCGGGCGGTTCGGGAGTTGAACGAGCAGCGCGGCTTCGGCACCAAGGTCATAGCGCTGCACACCCGGGCGGAACGCCGCGCGCTGTTCGTCCGGACCGCTGACGAGGCTGTGTGTCTCCGGGATGTCACTACCCCGGGCGGCAGCGCCTACCTCGACCACACCGAGCTCGAGCGGGCACTGCGGGCGAGCCGTGCCGACGCCGTGTGGGTCGGCTGGGGCTTTGTGGCCGAGGACCCTGCGTTCGCCGAGCTGTGCGACAGGCTCGGCATGGCGTTCATCGGTCCCTCTGCGCAGGCGATGCGCAAGCTGGGGGACAAGATCGAGTCCAAGCTCCTGGCCGAGCAAGCCGGAATTCCAGTAGCACCTTGGAGCGACGTGCTCGCTGATGGCGGACGGCACATCGAAGTGCAGGTCATCGCAGACAACCATGGGACCGTCTGGACCCCGGGGGTCCGCGACTGCTCCATCGGGTGGCGCGGCCAGAAGCTCGTCGGGGAGTCGAGTTCTCCAGCACTGAATGCCGAGCAGGAGGCCACGCTCCGCGCGGCGGCGGTCGCCCTCGTGCGGGCCGCCGACTACCGCGGGGCGGGGACCGTCGAGTTCGGCTACCAGCCGACCGATAAGACCTTCGTCTTTCTCGGCGTGACCACCCGGTTGCAGGCCGAGCACCCGGTCACTGAGGCCACCACCGGGCTCGACCTGGTCAAGCTGCAGTTGCTCGTGACCGCCGGCGAGCGGCTGGACGGCGACGCACCGCCGGAGGTCGGACACGCGATCGAGGCTCGTCTCAACGCGGAAGATGCCGATCGAGGTTTTGCGCCCGCGCCGGGGTGCGTAGAGCTTCTCCGCCTGCCGTCCGGCCCAGGCATCCGCGTCGACACCGGGGTCGTCGCTGGTGACGTGATCCCACCTGGCTACGACTCGACGGTCGCGAAGATCATCGCCTCTGGGCAGGACCGCGCGGAGGCCTTGGCGCGGCTTCGTTGCGCCCTACGAGAGACCGCGATCGTGATCCGCGGCGGTACGACCAACAAGTCGTTCTTGCTGGACCTGCTCGACCGCCCGGAGCTCGTGTCCGGTGAATGGGACACAGGTTGGCTCCACCGCGTCGAGGATTACACAACCCCGGCACCGGCTCGCCACGCCGACATCGCTCTGCTCAGCGCTGCCATCGACACCTATGACGCTGAGGAAGCGCTCGAGCGAGAAGCCTTCCTCGACTCCGCTCGCGGTGGTCGTCCACGTGCCAGCCACGCCGTCGGCCGCAAGGTCGAGCTGAGCTACCAGGGCCAGACGTATCGGATCGAGGTAGCCCAGGTAGGTCACCGCCTATACCGCGTGGAGGTGGACGCGGGACTCATCGACATCGAGATCGACCGCTTGAGCGCCTTCGAAAGCCGGCTCGGGCTGGGTGGGGCAACCTTTCATGTCGTATCGGCGGCCGGCCCCGGCGATCACTTGGTCGAGGTCGACGGTGTCAGTCACCGCATCGAACGGGACGAGACCGGGGTCGTCTGCGCTCCGGCGCCGGCCGTGGTGGTAGCGGTCCACGTCGCGGCTGGCGACGAGGTCGAGGCCGGAACGACGATCGTCGTACTCGAAAGCATGAAGATGGAGACCGTCGTGCGGGCTCCCCGCTCGGGGAGGGTGCGGCAGGTCCTTGCCGCCGTCAACTCCCAGGTTGACGCCGGGGCTCCGCTCCTACGGCTCGGTCGCACGGCCGGCGCGGCCGGCACGGCCGGCACGGCCGCCATGTCGGACGCTCCGCCTGTCAGCTTCAAGGCGTCCACATCGGGCGAGGAGAGCGCGCCGACGCACGCACGCGAGCACCTCGACGCGTTGAGAGCCATGGTCACCGGATATGACGTGAGCACGCAGCGGACCCGCGTTCTAGTCGCCGAGTACGCAGAGCTGCGCAAGGGGCTCGTGCACGACGACGAGCTGAGGGCCGAGGAGCTCGCGCTGCTCACCACCTTCGCCGACCTTTGTGAGCTGTCGCGCAACCGGCCCACTACCGAAGAGGAGAATCCGGACGAGCGCGTCCACAGCCCGCGAGAGCACTTTCACACGTACCTTCGCTCCCTCGACGTCGAGCAAGAGAACCTGCCAGCGGCATTCCGGACAAACTTGTCGCGAGTGCTGCAGCACTATGGCGTCGCAGATCTGGGGCCGAGCGCGGAGCTTGATGAGGCGGTTTACCGGGTGTTTCTCGCTCAGCAGCGGTCGGCCGATCAGATTCCCGTTGTCGCAGCGCTACTCGAGCGGTGGCTGATGGAAGGAGAGATGTCAACAGGTCCTGCCCACGCCGAGATCGGGGAGGTTCTCGACCGGCTGATCGTCGCTACCCAGCTCCGTTATCCGGCAGTTGGCGACCTGGCCCGGAGCATCCGCTTCCGTCTTTTCGACCAGCCTCTTATTCTGCTGGCCCGAGAGCAAGTCTACGCGGGAGTTCGCGATGATCTTCGCTACCTCGGCGAGAACCCGGACGCAGCGGACTATCAGGAGCGGATCGAGGCCCTCGCGGCGAGTCCCGAGCCCTTGATACGCCTTATGGCTCAGCGCCTGGGAGTAAGCAGGTCCGGACCCGAGCCGATGCTCGAGATCCTCACCCGCCGTTACTACAAGGTACGCACGCTCGAGGACGTCCGCTCCTTCGCGCTCGACGGTCGACAGTTCGTGACGGGCTCGTTCGAGCTGAGAGGAAAGCAACTCCACCTCATCTCGACGATGGGGGACTTATCCGAGCTGCCCGCCGTCCTCGTCACCGTCGCTTCTTTGGCGGCCGCTGTCACCGATCCGACAAACGTCGTCGTCGACCTCTATCTGTCGTCCGGCGATCGTTCGGCCGACCCGGACTCGGTCGCCGCGCTGCTGCAAGAGATGCTTGGCGACGTGCCGGTTCTCGTGATCGGCCGACGTGTGACGGTCACGGTATGCGACCGCGTCGGGGCTGACGCACAGGAGTTCACCTTCCGCCCGTCACGAGGCCGGATGGAAGAGGAGCGTGTCATCCGCGGGATGCATCCTTTGATAGGTCAGCGCCTCGACCTGTGGAGGTTGAAGAACTTCGAAGGCACCCGGCTCCCTTCGACCGAGGACACGTACCTGTTCCACTGCATCGCTCCCAACAACCCCGACGATCAGCGCCTCGTGGCCTTGGCGGAGGTCCGCGACGTCACGCCGCTGCGCGACGCGTCAGGTCACGTCGTGGCGTTCCCTGCCGTCGAGCGCACGCTCGCGGCCTGTCTGGAGAGCATCCGCGGCAACTTGGCCGAGCGCGGTGCTGCAGGCCGGCTCGACGCCAACCGCATCTTCTTGTACGTGTGGCCTCCGATCGACGTGCCCCTTGACGAGCTGAGCAGCTTCGCGAGGGCGATCGCACCCCTTACTGCAGGCGCGGGGCTGGAGCAGATCATGGTGCTGGCGCGACTCGATGATGAGTCCGGTGCGGCGGCGAAAGAAGTCGCGCTGCTCTTCTCCAACCGGCCCGGAGCAGGTGTCGGTGTCACCGTGGAGGAGCCGCCGACAGAGCCGATTGCAACCCTCGACGAGTACACCCAGAAGGTACGGCGCTCGCGTGCCCGCGGCACCGTCTACCCCTTCGAGATGGTCCCGCTGCTCACAGGGCCCGATGGCACCTTTGTCGAGCACGACCTCGACGGCACGGGGCGCCTTGTCCCCGTCGACCGGCCTCCCGGGCACAACCGGGCGGGGATCGTCGCGGGCCTCGTGTCGACACCCTCCACCAGCTACCCCGAAGGCATAGTTCGTGTCGCTCTATTCGGTGATCCGACGAAGGCACTCGGAACCGTGGCCGAGCCAGAGTGCGCACTCGTGATCGCTGCCCTCGACCTCGCCGAGGAGATGGCAGTGCCGGTCGAGTGGTTCGCTCTGTCCTCGGGCGCCAAGATCTCGATGGACAGCGGCACCGAGAACATGGACTGGGTGGCCCGCGCCCTGCGGCGGTTGATCACTTTCACCCAGGCCGGTGGCGAGGTGAACGTCGTAGTAGCCGGGATCAACGTGGGGGCCCAGCCGTACTGGAACGCCGAAGCGACCATGCTGATGCACACCAAAGGGATCCTGATCATGACGCCGGACAGCGCAATGGTGCTGACCGGCAAGCACTCGCTGGACTACTCGGGAGGGGTGTCCGCCGAAGACAACTTCGGGATCGGCGGATACGACCGCGTCATGGGACCGAACGGACAGGCGCAGTACTGGGCACCGAACCTGACCGCGGCGTGGAGCACCCTGTTCGCCCACTACGAGCACACGTACGTCGCGCCGGGAGAGACCTCGGTGCGGCGGGCCGACACGAGCGACCCGTACGACCGTGATGTACGCAGCTACCCGCACGTCCATCCGAGCAGCGACTTCACGACTGTGGGGGACATCTTCTCCGACGAGGTCAACCGGGAGCGCAAGAAACCCTTCGACATCCGTACGGTCATGCGTGCGGTGGCCGATCAGGACCATGCCTTGCTGGAGCGCTGGGCCGGAATGGCGAACGCCGACACGACGATCGTGCTCGACGCTCATCTCGGCGGCTATTCGGTCACGCTCCTCGGCGTCGAGTCCCGGCCGATCCCCCGGCAGGGCTGGTTCCCCGCCGACGGTCCAGACCAGTGGACAGCCGGCACGCTGTTCCCGCGGTCCTCCAAAAAGACCGCGCGGGCCATCAACGCGGCCAGTGGTAACCGGCCCCTCGTGGTTCTGGCGAATCTGTCGGGGTTCGACGGCTCACCTGAGTCGTTACGCAAGATGCAACTCGAATACGGCGCCGAGATCGGTCGGGCGATCGTGAACTTCGAGGGTCCGATCGTCTTCTGCGTGATCTCCCGCTATCACGGTGGCGCCTTCGTCGTCTTCTCCGGCGTGCTGAACGACAACATGGAGATCATCGCCGTCGAAGGTTCCTTCGCCTCGGTGATCGGGGGCGCACCGGCGGCTGCGGTCGTGTTCTCGCGAGAGGTCGCCGCCCGCACGTCGGCCGATTCCCGCATCGCGGCAGCCGAGACAGCATTGGCTGAGGCGGACGAGGTCGAACGCGCTCACCAGCGGGGCGAATTGGAGGACCTGCGCGCCGCCGTGCGCTCCGAAAAGCTCGGTGAGGTGGCTGCGGAGTTCGAAAAGGTCCACAACATCGACCGGGCGCTTGCGGTCGGTTCAGTCCACGCGATCATTCCTGCTGCTGAGCTCCGGCCCTATCTGATAGGCGCCGTCGAGCGAGGCATCGCACGCACTGCCTCCGACACCGCTTCGGTAGAAGTCTCCTGAGCTTGCGCGTGCTCCCTTATCGTCTGCCTCGATGCGAAAGGACGTCCCATGCAGCCATTTGTCATAAACCGTCACGACCGGATCGTGTTTCCCTCCAACTTCGTCCCAGAGCTGGACTTGTCCGTCATGCAGAGTCTCGAGCAGCTCGACAAGGTGATCAGGCGCGATTTCGAGGTGAAAGCACCGACGGGCACCGACATCTGGCATCGCGTGCAGGAGGGCAGCTACGCCAGCCGATATGAGCTGATGCGCGACCTTGCGCTGAACTTGTTCTGGACCAATCGCTTTGCGATGACTCTCTATGAGAAACGACCCACTCGCTGGTCTGACGTCCCGCGCACGCGTACGGACGTCTTCCTGCCAATCCTCACTCCGTGGGAAGACGGCGACCGCAAAGTCGCTGCTGTGCGAAGTGCTTACGATACGCTCCCGCCGACCTGGGACCGCGAGGCAGAAGACCGCATCTTCAAGATCCTCTTCGACGTGTTCGGGCACCGCAAGAACCACGCGACGGATCTCCCGACGATCAAGCCGACGGTGGCCGAAATCCTGTCGGATCCGACCAACCTGACGTTTCGGATGCCTAGCTACGACGCAGACTTCCCGATCTACGACTACACCGACATCGTCGACTGCGCTGAAGAGGTCGCTGAGCTCGAATCTCTGAAGCGCTGGGCCATGGTGCTCCACAACCAGTACCCCTGGGACCACTCCGAAGCTGAGCTCGTCGAGGTCGGCCAGCTGAAAGACGACGACTACGTCGTGGTCTTCCACCCGCGCGACCAAGAAGTCCGGCGCTTCCTTCGGCGCCTCGCCGCAGGCGGGGTAAGAAGGCCTCCTTCTCAGGCCCTCGAGACGAGCCAGCCGATCCGCCCGTACCCGCCCGTGAGTGTGCGAAGCCACTTCTCGGTGATGCCCCGCATCGAGGCGTTGGCCGTGGTGCACGGTGACGTGATCTGCACCAATGAAGACCTGATCCGCAACGCTGCCTACAACTGGTCACCGATGGCGGCAGACGAGATCTTCCAGAAGACCGGTATCGAGCAACGCCGCTACACCTCGCAAAGTCTCGAAGAGATCGCTCTGCAGGCGGCTAAAGCGGCGCTCGACCACGCCGGCCGCCAGCCCGGGGAGATCGGCGCTGTGCTCGTATGCACCTGTACGAGCACGCGGATGATTCCCTCGATCGCCACCTGGATCTCCGGTCAATTGGGAATCTTCCAGACGCACGCTTCCTGCGACATCGTCGCGGCGTGTGCCGGGCTGCCCTACGGCCTGTCGGAGGCGACGCGGATCCTGCAGGAGGTGCAACGTCCGGTGCTTGTCATTTGCGCCGAGAAGTTCTCGGACAAGATCGGCAACGTCCGGCCGTCGCGCATGATCTTCGGCGACGGCGCCGGCGCGATCGTGGTCGGAGTTGCCCGGCCCGGCGAGCCACCGGACATCGAGTATCTGCAGACCTACGCCAGCGGTCCGGCAAGCGAAGTGAACTCGATCATCTGGCCGAACCCCGCTTTCGACAACAACATCACGGTGTACGGCCCGGAGGTGAAATCCTTAGCCGGTCG
>PLDN01000126.1:7946-11618 GCA_003136185.1 Acidimicrobiaceae bacterium
AGTCCGACAGCCTCTACTTCAACATCGAACAGGTCGGCAATGCCTCCTCGGCGAGCATCCCGCTGGCTATCCACGACGCCGTCCGCGACGGCATCATCAAAGAGCCCATGCGGATCTTCACCCCCGGCTTCGGGGCCGGCGCCGTTGCCGGATATTGCGTGATGCGTATCGATCCGGCCGTCGTGGCGCCGGCTTCTGGTTCTCCAAGCCCGGCGGCCTCACCGCCTATCGAAAGCACTCAAGCAAGCACTGAGCTCTCCTCAGACCAGGTGCATCTGGCATTCGGATAAGCCGAGAGCGGGTCAGGAGACCTCAGCCAAGGCTTTCGCGATGATCGTCGTCTCATCATCGAGCGACAACGGCTCGTGGAAGCCGTCGGCCGTCAGCTCGTCGATGACTCCGAGCTGCGCAACGATTGCCTCGGGAGTGTTCTCGGCGAGCACGACGCCCTCCGTCTCTGCGACGAGGATCCGTGCGATCCGCCCGCCGGCGACTGAATAGACGTGCCCGTTCACCGAGCACTCCTCATGCGCGAGGTAAGCGACGAGCGGACTGACGGAGTCGGGGGAGACCCTTACCGCAAGCTCGCCGAGGATGTCCTGCGTCATCCGGGTCGAGGCAATGGGGGCTATGGCGTTGACCTTGATGCCGTGGCCGGCGCCTTCGAGCGCGAGGACTCTGGTCAGTCCCGCAAGACCCGCCTTGGCTGCGCCGTAGTTTGCCTGGCCGAAGTTGCCGAACAAGCCGGAGGCGGAGCTCGTGTTGACGATGCGGCCGTAGCCCTGCTCGCGCATCAGGCGGAATGCCGGCTGGCCGACGTAGAAGGCTCCCTTCAGGTGGACGTCGATCACCGAGTCGATCATGGCGGTGTCCATCTTGTGGAAGGCCTTGTCGCGCAGGATGCCTGCGTTGTTGACAAGCACATCTACCCGGCCGAAGGCGTCGATCGCGGCCTGCACGATCGCCTGGCCCCCTTCCGGGGTGGAAACGCTGTCGTGGTTGGGCGCCGCGACGCCGCCGAGGGCCGTGATCTCGTCGACCACGTGCTGTGCGGCGGTCACTGATGATCCACTGCCGTCAAGTGCGCCTCCGAGGTCGTTGACGAGGATCTGGGCTCCCCGACGAGCTAGTTCGAGCGCGTGAGAACGTCCGAGACCCCCGCCCGCTCCGGTGATGATGGCTACACGTCCCTCAAAGCGCAGTTCCGTCATGGTCATGTCCTTTTTCGTCGGGGGGTGGCAGTCGCAGTGATTGCTGGCCTAACGGCCTTTCTTGCTGGTGTAACGGCCTTTCTTGCTGGTATAGAGGTGCGTCTCGGTGGGGGAACGGCGTCCGCGTGATCAGGCTCGTCGCGCTTTGTGGCCGACGACGAGCCGAGAAAGGAAGTGAGGACGGCTAGCAAGGCGTGTTTCTGCGCGTCGTCCAGCCGGGGATCTTGGCGGATCGCATCCTCGGTGTGGCTCGCGCGCTCGCCTGAGTTAGGGGACATCACTCCGGCAGCCTGCAGCAGAAGCGTCTCGGCGGAGACGCTGAGCGCGTCGGCCAGCGCGCTGATGACCGCGATTGACGGGAGCGTCACTCCGTGCTCGATTTGGCTCAGATAGGGGTTGGAGATGCTGGCCAGCTCTGCGACTTGGCGCAGCGTCAGTTTGGCGAGTTGCCGCTGGCTACGGACGTACGCGCCGAAAGCGTCGTACATCTGGCCACGCGACGAGCCACTCACCGAACCACCCTTCCCTGAAACCCTCCAAGGAGGGTACCGGATGTTGCTAGGTGGAATCTAGCAGTTGCTTGATGGAGTTGCCTGGCTTACGCGGACCTTTTACTCGCCGGTTGCCACCCGCTCCGTCGCACCGAGGGCCGGTAAGAAATCCGCCACGACGCGGGCCAGTGCCTTGGCTAGCTCCGGGCGCTGCAAGTCGTGACCTCCAGGAATCATCACCAACGAAGCATCGGGGATGCGGCTGGCCAAGACCCGGCTGTTGGCGGGCGGCACGACACGATCGTGGGACCCGCACACGACAAGTGTAGGAGCGTAGATGCTGCCGAGGAATGGGATGCTCGACCAGGTCGAGAACGCGAGTGATGGCCACAGCAGACCCCATGCGTCGGCACTCGGCCAGGCGTCGCGAGCGCCGGCCGCCTGCAGGCCGCGCATGACCGCTCGCCTGCTGCCTGGCGTGGATCCAACGCCGCAAGAGGTGGCGACGAGAATCAGCCGACCTAGCCGGCCCGGCGCGTCGTGCGCGAATTGCTGGGCGACAGAACCGCCATGGGAATAGCCGAGCACGTCTGCGGAGTCGACCTCGACGGCGTCGAGCACCGCCGTCGCGAGGGCGGCGAGGGCAGGTATCGAGAGCGGCAGCACCGGCGCAGGGCTTCCCCCGACACCAGGCACGTCGAAGCTGATAAGCGTGTGTCCGGGGAGCTCCGCCGTGAACGGCTCCCAGCTCTGGAGCGAGCGAGTCATCCCATTGATCAGCAGCAGAGCATCGCCGTCGCCCTCAACCCGCACGGCGAGCTCGAGTCCGTTGACGCGTAGCAGCAGCGGCTCGACCGTCGTAGATCGAGGCCCACTCATGCGCGGTCGCGCACGTAGCTGCCGGGGGCGGCTTCGATGATTGGATAGTCCTTGCTACCGAGCCCGCGAGGAGCGGCAACAGTAGGGCCGCCCTCGTTGGCGATCCACTTCGCCCAGTCCTCCCACCAGGTGCTGTCCTGCAACTGCGCGGCGGACTTCCACTCCTCCGGGTCAACTGGGTGGGCATCGTTGGTCCAATGCTTGGCCTTCGGGCCAGGTGGGTTGACGATCCCTGCAATGTGCCCGGACGTGCTCAGGACGAACCGGTTCTGTCCGCCGAGCAACTGGGTGGTCTTGTAGCCCGAGACCCACGGGACGATGTGGTCGTCGACCGCGGACAGCACGTAGGTGTCNNCGCAGGTATTCCGAGTGCATCTTCGCCGGCATCCGAGTGCTGTCCTTGTTCCACACGAGCAGGTCAAAGCCCGGGGGCTTGTTGCCGAGCAGCCAGTTGTTCACTACATACTGGAATACGAGATCGTTGGCTCGCAACGCGTCGAAGGTGTGCGCCATCTTGTCGGAGTCGAGGTAACCCTGCTTCGCCATCTGCGCCTCGAGACCGGCGATGGTGGCCTCGTCGGTGAAGATGCCGAGCGAGCCGGGCACCGTGAAATCGGTGTGTGTGTTGAGCAGCGTGGCCGACTTGACCGAGGTGTCACCGATCGCCGCGTTGTAGGCGAGGCCGATGGCGGTCAACGTCCCGCCGAGGCAGACCGAGACGGTATTGACCTCGGGTGCGCCGGTGATCTCACGCACCACCCGGATCGCATCGAGCGGACCCTGCCGCAGATAGTCCGCGAAACTCAGGTCGCGCATGGACGCATCGGGGTTGCGGTAGCTGATCGCGAAGCAGGTATGGCCGTGCTTCACCGCCCACTCGATCAAGCTCTTCCCGGGCGCCAGGTCCATGATGTAGTACTTGTTGATCCACGGCGGGCAGAACAGCAGCGGCACCGCGTGCACCTGCTCGGTCTGCGCCTGGTATTGGATCAGCTCGATCAGGTCGTTGCGGTACACCACGGCGCCCGGAGTGGCGGCCATGTTGATGCCCATCACGAAACCGGAACTGTCGACCTGCGAGGGCCAGCCCC
>PLDN01000185.1 GCA_003136185.1 Acidimicrobiaceae bacterium
CGGGGAGAGCACGGCCACGCCGCCGAGGACGTTGCGGTCGGTCCCTGGGCTCGGCGGCTGCACCCCCGTCCAACCCACGCAGGTCGAGGCGGAGGCTTCGACGGTCGAGGCGGAGGCGACGACCGGCGTGATTCCCGCGAGCGCCCCCGCCGACAGCAGCAGGGCGACAAGGATCCTCAGCCTCCGAGCGTCGAAGCGTGGCACGTGCATCAGTCGTAGCCCCCAGAGCGAGTCGAGGACCGCAGTCTCTCCCAGGAGGAACCGCCGGTCAAGAAGGAGACGGGTGATGGAAGCCGGGCTCCAAAGGGGGCGGACAGGAAGGAGAAACAGGCCCACCGTCAAGCACGGCGATCGAGACCTCCTACTCCTTCAGCCCCCATGGTCAGCGCCGCGACCGTCGCCGGTGCGAGCCATATCGATCACACCGACGAGGTCACCCGCGGAGGCGCATCGGGAGCTGGGTCGACGGCCTTCGGCCCGTCGGGACTCGTGTACGTGACGGGCGTGCAGCTCTCGTGGGCCTTCACGACAGTGACACTCAGCTCGGGGGTGAGCTTCTCGATCACCGTCACCGACTCGGCCGGTAATACCTTCGCCGAGGTCGAGATCGGCAACGGACGGACCGGCAACGGGTCGCTCAGCGTGCCCTACCCCGACGACGGGGTGCAGACGACGGGACAGTTCAACCTGACGGTCACAGGGTCGTTCACGTCGCTCATCGGGCCGATGGCTGCCGTGGTGGGCTACCGGCAGTGAGGGGCGAGCACGGCTTGTGAACGGCGAGCCGGACGGACAAGACAGATCGAATCTGGGCGCCGGTCCGCTAAGACGCGTTGCAACAGGCTCTCGTTGTTATGGGCACGCGGCGAACGCGGAGAGCGAGCGCGACACCGTGCGATCTAAGGCGTCATTGCCGGGAGGGGCTGACTGCTCGCAAGCGCAAATACAGGGCGGTCACCATCATCGGTCGCCTCGCCCCATCGGGCCAGCGACCAAAGGTGGTTGAGAAGCGGACGAGCGGTCTTTCGGCCCTACCCCGGGGCGAAGTTGGGCAAACCCTGTACTTGGAGGCACGGGAGTAGGAGGTGCTGAAGCGCTTCGACGTGACCGCAGGCCCACATCGTGTGCGACTGCGCCGGGCCTTCTACCTGTTCTGGAGCGATGAGCTGAGCATCCGTGACTTTCAGCTCGACGTCCCCCGGAATGTTCAAGGGAGATGTCACCGCCCAGGTCAGGTGCCTCTGAACTGCGTCCTCAGGAGGGCTTGCGGCCTACGATCGGGCGTGCAGCGCGTTGTGCCCGAGCGTTTGCCTGAACGTCTTAAAGGAGGGCCGCGGCTTTGGGAGATTGCGCCTCACAAGGGCGAAGCCGCTGAAGATCGCTATGTCGCTGGCGACGATGGCGCACAGCGCTCCGAACAGAACCCATGCCCCCGCATCGATTGTGAGGACCGAGACGAGGGAGCCGGCCACGACGGCGACGGCGAGCACTGCGGTACGGAACCCCCAGACGGACAATCTCCAGTATCTGCTGCTGCGCAGTGCCGACTCGTCATCCACACGACGCATCGTACGGGCTGAGCGACCTGAGCAACAGGGTCCTTGGTCATCGCTCTGCCCCAGTCCTCCTGGAGCCCGAGTCCGGCGGCTCCGGGTGACATCCGATTGAAACCGGTGACGCCCGTCGTGAAAGTCCTGGTGACGTCTTCGGGAAAAATCCCGGTGTCATTCCGCTGAAGGTCACAGCATCACGGTCAGCACGGGCGAGACCGTCGAACTGGCATCGACCTCTGAGTGGGGCCTCGTCTGGGCGCGCGTCGCCCGACTCCACGTTGCGACCGAGAAGGAGCGGGCTCGGATGAAGAAGCTAATCTCTGATGTCCTGCCGCCCCGGGACCTCGGCGCGTCCAGCTCCGGCTGACAATCCCGCTCGGCCCCGTGAGCTGGGGTTGTCCGGTTGTATGGATACCCCCTTTTGCGCAGAGGTCTCGGTGGTGCCAGTCACTTCGGCCGATGCGCACATCCTCGACGGCGCGGATCCCGTGGTAGTGGGCGGTCCCACCCACACCCACGGGATGTCCAGCCCGAGTACTCGGAAGATGGCCAGGAAGCGGGCGAGGAAGCCGGGGAGCGAGGTTGAGCTGGTACCGGGCGTGGACAGCGGCCCCGGAGTGCGCGAATGGCTCGCTTCGCTCGGCCGACTGGAGGTCGCCCGCCAGCCGTTAATCGTTACCAGTCGCACCATCACGTTCGGGACTCTCCGCCGCCATCGAGTCCACGCCAGAGTCAGATCCGGCGCTCGCGCTCAGGTCAGACTGGTGGGGTGATTCAAGGGCCAGAGGGCGGACCGACGTACTGGAAGGTCCCATTCGAATGGGTTGGAAGTCGAGCGCTCTCGGATGATGACGGCCCTGACGGCGTGTTGTGGCTGCCGGCCGAAGACGACGAACGACTATTGGGAGTCGTTGCCGGTGTGCTCGCCGCGTCGCCCGATGCCTCTGATGTCGCGGCCGTGGCGGCCGTGGGCGCTATGGATGCCGCTCGTCGCCTCCTCGGGGCGCCACCAAAGTGGGGACTCAGTCGAAGCCTCGGTTGGTGGACGCTGTTGAGCCTTCACGGTGAGGCAGCGGGCTTCGTGCTCCCCGTGACGTATGACAACTGCGCTCGCGAGGGCTTGGACGAGGCGACGATCTTCCACATGGGCGTTCTTCCCGACCGTCGGGGTCAGGGGCTCGGCCGAGCGTTACTTCGCCAAGCGACCAAGAGCCTCCTCGCTCACGGCGTATGGCGCATCTACTGCGACACTGCAGCGAACAACGCCCCGATGATCCACTTGTTCGAATCGGAGAAGTGGCGCCGGCTTCCGCCTCACGAGCAGCCGGTCTGACCCGTACAACCAGCCCAGTGTCGTATGGCTGATCTCCTTGCTTGCACTCACGATTCCAGTCGCTGCTTGGTCAACGCCTCAGCGGGCTCACCGACGATCGAGGTCATCGAGCCAACCAGCGAAGGCGCTGAGCCTACCCGGTGGACTCTAAACCACCCTCTTCTTCAGAGCGTGCCGACACAGCCTGACTAAACGCCGACGTCCTCGTTGCTCAGGACAGGAAGTCGATCTCCATTCCCTGTATCAAGACCATCTTCTGGGCCGCGGGCGGTAGGACGTCGACCGCGACGTCTTCCGCGAAATAGTCTCCCAGCAACGGGGGTCGGCCACCCATGTAGGCCCTCGCGTGGCGACCGAAGCTCCGCCAGCGCCCCGTAGCCCTGATCGGGATCGGCCGACCCGTAGGGATTAGATGAGGTCCTAGAAGTTGCCTGAAGCGCAGTCGCCGATCTTGCGCACAGGGGGACACATCGAGACGGCGCAAGACAGCCTCAGAAGAGCCAGAGCCACCTCGTAGTCCCTGGGCACCTCTCCGGAATGGCCAATCGAGAGCAGCACTTTCAACTTCACCGTGAAGGCAACCGACGCCTAGCGGGTGCTTCTACGGCACCCGAGACGCCGCCGGAGCGACGGCGGTTCCGGGTCGGCTCAGGTCACCTGCACCAGGCGAGGCAGCGTCCGCTCGAAATGCTAGGGAATTGGGTGACACCGGCGTATTGTGTTCGAACGTTGGTGCCTTTTCGTCCTCGATGGCTCGTCGCATTCCTCGTTGCGGGTATTGAAAGCTGGTGAGCACATGATCGGTTCGGTTCGTGCACGTCGTCTCCGCCGTCGGTTCGCGGGCGTCCTGGCGGTGGTTGGAGCGACAGTGATCTTGGGTGGGGCCGTCGGGGCCGGGGCGGCACCAGAGGCCCAAGCCCCAGTCGGGTTGGGCACTGCCAAGTCCTTCGCGGTGCTGGCTGGCACTACGGTCACCAACACGGGGCCTTCTATCATCTCGGGTGACCTCGGTGTCAGCCCGGGAAGCGCGATTACCGGCTTCCCCCCTGGAGAAGTGATCCACGGAACAAAGCACGCCGCCGATGCAGTCGCGTCGCAGGCCCGAGCGGATCTGACTACCGCTTACAACGATGCGGCCGGCCGGACTCCGGCCACCACGGTGTCCAAAGATCTCGGCGGGCAAACCCTTGCCCCTGGGGTGTACAAGTCAACCTCTGGCCTGGGTCTGACCGGCACAGTCACCTTGAACGGGCAAGACAATCCCGACGCGGTATTCATCTTCCAGGCGACATCTACCTTGATCACGGCTTCGAGCAGCACGGTCAAGCTGATCGGTGGGGCCGAAGCGTGCAACGTGTTCTGGCAGGTGGGGAGTTCCGCGACATTGGGCAGCAGGACCACCTTCGTTGGAAGCATCTTGGCGTTGACGCGGGCGTCGCTGAAGACTGGGGCCACGGTGGACGGGCGGGTCTTGGCTCGAAACGCTGGCGTCAGCCTGGAGACCAATACGATCACCGTGCCGACCTGTACGACGTCACCCCCGCCGACCACCACCACGTCGACCCTCACCTCGCCGCCGACTACTGTCACGCCGACGACGGTTCCCTCCTCGCATACGGGCGAGCCCTGGGCCGGTTGGCCTTACTGGGTGCTCGTGGGCCTCGCTGGCTTCCTCGCTCTTGCCAGCGTCGAGCGGGCGGTGCGCATCCGGCGGCAGGGATAGCTCACGCCAACGCGTCATCCGCGTCATCCGCGNNCATCCGCGTCATCCGCGTCATCGACGTAATCGACATCATCGGTCCTGGCCGCTATTTGCGGCAGGAGGAGTGCTGTTTGTCGTATGCGCGGTCGGGGTCGGCTATCCGCTTTGGTGGGTGCACCGATCCGACGTGGGCGGGAAGGCACTTCTAACCCAGGCAAGTCATCGTGAGGGACTGGCCGATAAATCCGGATCGGGAACTAGCGCCTCCTCCGTCAAGTCGTCCTGTGTAGCCAGTGGGACAACCGCCGGCGATCAGGCACCGGAGTTGCCGGGCATCCTCGCGGTTCCGGCAATCGGGCTCGAAGCTCCTGTTCTGCAAGGCGTCGGCGACCCGGTGCTCAGCGAGGCGGTGGGCCATGACCCCTCCTCAGTCTGGCCGGGCAGCAACGGGATCAGCCTGCTGCTCGCACACGACGCGAGCTACTTCTCAGGGTTGGGAGCAGTCCGCACGGGCGACGAGGTGTCCTGGATCGACGACTGCCGAAGGATCGTGTTCAGGGTGGACCGCGTCGAGGTCACCCAACCTGGCGCGTCGCTGCCGCCATCGCCGAACGGGATCGGCGTGGCGCTGATCACGTGCTGGCCCACCGACGCACTCTTCTGGACACCTGATCGCCTCGTCGTTCTAGCCAGCTTCGTGAGTAGGCAGTCGACGCAGCCGCTAGGCATTCCAGAGCCCCCGCCGCTCAACATCGCGCTTCCCGTGCCCGCGACGTTGGCATCGGAGGGACTCTCTTTGGCGCAGAACGGGCTCCTCGTCGGTCACCTCAACCTGACTGGTGAGCCAGATCGATCGTGGGCTGAGGGCGCCGACCCTCTGAGTGCCGCCCGCCTCGCTTTCGAGGCACTCGCCGCCGCCAAACTCACCGTCAGCGCCGGGAACGAGTCCTGGTGGTCAGCCATCGCTCTCCCAGGTGTTCCGATGCCCTACTCGCTCTCGGTCGCAGACGACTTCGACGTCACTCTCACTGTGCAGGGCACGACGGTGAGCTCAGTGGTCCTTGCCTCACCGACTGCCACGGTCGGCTTGGTAGTGCGATCAGGCAAGCTCTACATCTCGAGCGTTGGGTAGACGCCCGACCGCGGCTATGAGGACCCACGCAGCCCGCAAACGCGTTCATCTCGCAGATCATCTGCCAGGTCTCGTCGACCACGGGGATGCCGCTGACATAAGGTCTTTCGCCTCTGGCCGAGGCCAAGGACGGCTGTGCACAGTGGGACCGTGGCGCCAAGTTCCACGACCAACAGAGGTGGTGCGCGATGAGTGCAAAGAGTGATCGGGTGAAGGGCCAAGCCAAACAGGTTGCCGGAATCCTCACCCGGAACAAGGACCTCGAGGCCCGGGGTAAGGCAGATCGTCGCGCTGGGGAGGCCAAAGAGAAGGTCGGCCACGCTAAGGACAAGGTCGACGAGGTAATCGGAAAGACGCAGGACACCGTCGAAGGGCTGATCGACAAGGCCGGGGCATCGCAGCACAAGAAGTAGCCAGCTGAAACATCCGGCCGATGCGCAGAACGACGATAGGACCTGAACAGTGGTCCTGCTCGGCTCTCACCGGTCCAAGCTAGGAAGCCACGCGCCCCGGAGCGTCTTGCAGCGCCCGCCACACGCGCTCTGGCGTGCACGGCATGTCGATGTGGGTGATCCCGAGATGCGACACGGCATCAATCACGGCGTTCTGGATGGCGGGAGTCGAGCCGATCGTGCCTGACTCGCCGATGCCCTTCGCGCCGAGCGGGTTGCGCGGGCTGTCGGTCTCGGTGTTGGACGCCTCAAAGCTCGGCAGCTCGCTCGCGGCCGGCACCGTGTAGTCCATCAGGTTGGTGGTCAGCGGGTTCCCGTCCTTGTCGTACTGGACCCACTCGAACAATGCCTGCGCGGCGCCTTGGGCGATGCCGCCATGCTGTTGGCCACGGACGAGCAGTGGGTTGAGGATGCGCCCGCAGTCGTCGACGGCGATATGACGTTTCATGGTCACCTGGCCGGTCTCGAGGTCCACTTCCACCACCGAGACGTGCGCGCCGAAGGGGAAGGTGGAGTTCTCGCCGTCGAAGTCGCCCTCGTGACGGAGTGGGCCCGGCTCGAGTTCATCGGGCAGAAGGCTGGCGTCTCGAGAGGCCACGGCGAGCTCCTCCCATGACACGATTCGGCTCGGTACCCCGGCCACGTAGAGACCGCCCTCGCTGGTGACGATGTCATCGGGGCTGGCCTCGAGCTGGTGCGCAGCGATTTGCCGTGCCCGGACAAGCACTTCCTTGGACGCGGCGAACACGGCGTTACCCGCAGTCTGGAGCGACCGAGAGCCCAAGGTGCCAGAACCGTGTGGAACTGCGGCCGTGTCGGAGTTGATCAGCCGAATACGGTTCATTGGGATGCCGAGCACCTCGCTCGCCACCATGGCGAAGGCAGTGTGGTGGCCCTGGCCGTGGGAGCTGGTGCCGACGGACATCGATGCGGTGCCGTCGTCATGGACCTCAACGGCGCCGTACTCGGTGTGGAGGCCAAGCGGGGCTGTGACCTCGACGTACGCCGACACCCCAATGCCAAGTTGTACCGAGTCGCCTGCAGCTCGACGCCTCGCCTGCTCCGCGCGCAGCTCCTCGTAGCCCGCAGCCGCCAGGGCGGCGTCGAGTGACTTGGCGTACTCGCCTGAGTCGTACGCGCCGCCTGTCGCCGTGACAAGCGGGAACGCGGCTGGATCGAGGAAGTTGCGCCGCCTGAGCTCGGCGGGGTCGATGCCCAGTTGGTCCGCGGCCACGTCGAGGACCCGCTCGATCAGCTGGGTGGCCTCTGGGCGGCCCGCTCCCCGATAAGCGCCTACAGGCGTGGTGTTTGTGACGACCGTGGTGCCTTCGAAGCGAACCTTGGGGATGTCGTAAACGCCGACCACCATCATCTGAGTGAGCATCGGCAACACAGCTCCGAGGGCTGGGTACGCCCCACCGGAGGCCACGACGCTCGCGTCGAGCCCGACGATCTTGCCGTCGGTCGTCAGACCCAACTTGGCCTTCATCGTGTAGTCGCGGCCGTGGACCATCGCCACCATGTTCTCCGAGCGGGTCTCCGCCCATCTCACGGGGCGCCCCAACTGCATAGCCGCCGCCGCGGCCACGAGGAACTCGACATACACATTGGCCTTAGGCCCGAAGCCCCCGCCCACCCAGGGAGTGACGACCCGGACGGCTTCGGGCTCGAGCCCGAGGACGGCGGTCAGGGCAGGCTGCACCGAGTGGGGCGCCTGGTGCGAGATCCAGCACGTGATGCCCCCATCCGGCTCGCCCGGCACCATGAGACAACCGTTGGGCTCCATGGGGACCCCAGCGAGACGCTGGCTCACCATGGCCACCTCGGCGACCACGTCGGCCCCCTCGAGCGGGTCTTCATCCGCGCCGAACGCGGTGCCGAAGCACACGTTGCTCCCGCTCTCTGGGAACAGCAGCGGAGCTTCAGCACTGAGGGCATCCGCCTGCGAGACGATCACAGGGAGCGGGTCGACCTCGATTACTACGGCCTCGGCAGCATCGACCGCTTGGGCATTCGTCTCCGCCACGACCGCCGCGACGATGTCTCCGACGAAGCGGACCCGGTCGGTTGCGAACACCGGCCGGTTGAAGCTTTCCGAGACCATCGGGAAGGACTGGAAAGGTGGCAACCCGAGGTCGTCGCTGCCGTGGTAGATGGCGATCACGCCAGGCATCGCTTTCGCCGCCTCGACGTCCACCGACACGAGCGTGCCGTGGGCGTTCGACGACCGCACAAAGACGACGCGTGCCGCCTCAGGTGAGGCCAGGTCGTCGACGTACTTTGCAGCACCCGTCAGAAGGGCCGGGTCCTCCAGCCGTACGACCGCATTTCCCAGAATCGAACCGCTCTCGGCCACGGCACCCCCTTTGTTGGTCCACGTCCTGCCGAGCGGAGAGTAGCACCAGGTACTCGGGCCCGACAGGGGGCCTGCCAGGCGAAATCGCCTGCCCGCTCGATGCCATGGACATTGCCCTCCAGCGCTGATGCTCGGACGCGACGGTCGCACCGAGCTCATCAGCGGGCTCCGTGGCCCGGACCGGTCCGCACTTCCGGCCTCGCCGCCTGCCCAATAGGCTGCCAAACGAGACGAAGGGCGGCCACCATGACGAGACGGACCACTACCCCACGGCGAGGCCTTGCGCTCGCCGGAGCCACAACGGCTCTTGTGCTCGTAACGGCACTCGCTGCGCCGGCCGTCACCGCGGTTCAACGGCCGGGAGGTCCCAGAGCGACAAGCAGGGTCGCCCCGCCCGTCGTCGATGACGCACTCAACGGCGTCTTCTGCCACGGCCTCTCGCTTTGCTGGTCAGTCGGCTACCGCGGGACCAACCCGTCGCACGGATTCACCCTTGCCGAGCGATGGAGCACGAGCGAGAACGAGTGGCAGGAGGTCACCACGCCCAGTCCGGCAGCCGCAGAGGAGAGCAATCTCCAAGGCGTCTCTTGCGGGTCGTCCACCTGTATGGCAGTCGGTGCCGACGAGTCAAGCTCGCTACACGTCTCGACGCTTGCAGAGCACTGGAGCGGCAGCCGCTGGTCAATAGTCCCGACTGCCCACCTGAGCGGCCGTCCTTCGGGCATCTTGTGGGGCGTCTCGTGTGTGGACAACACCGACTGCTTCGCCGTCGGCAGCTACCAGAAGCGGCACAACCACGCCGAGACGCGTGCGGTGATCGAGCGCTGGAACGGAACGGCATGGGCGCTTGTCTCGTCACCCGATCCGCACCAGTCGAGCGTGCTCTACGGGGTGTCGTGCAAGAGCTCGACCAGCTGTCTCGCCGTCGGTACTTACGTCGCCGACGCCATCGGCTACGCCCTCGTCGAGCACTGGGATGGCACCGCGTGGTCCCTCGTCTTCACTCGTTCTGGGATCTCGTCTGAGTCGGTACAACTCGACTCGGCGTCCTGCCCGACCTCAGGGACCTGTCTCTCCGCCGGTAGCTACTACAACACAGCGTCGCTCCAACGGACTTTGGCCGAAGAGTGGAACACGCCGGATCGCTCTGCCTTTACGACACCGAAGAACCCCTCGGCCACCCACGCCAGCCAGCTAATCGGCATCTCTTGTGCCAGCGCGTCCGGGTGCGTTGCGGTCGGGGACCAGCCGTACAGCGCTTCGGATGTCCACACCCTCGCCGAGTCGTGGAACGGCGCAACATGGAAAGTGCTCGGCACCCCGGCCATCTCCGGTTCGCACGACGTGGTGCTGCTCGCCGTGGGTTGTGCCGGCACATCTGACTGCTTCGCAGTGGGCGCCAACTTCGCCGCCTCTCACCGCGTCATCACCCTCAGTGAGCACTGGAACGGAACGACGTGGGCGGTCGTGACCACAGCGAACCCCTGACCGACTGCCACTTCGACCTTCGACCGCCGCTCCGGCGGCCAGCAGCTTCTCCCCGATTCAGGTCAAGCGTGCCGACAACGTCGCCAAGCCCGGACCCGCAAGATCCTCGAGCCCGGCGCGCCGACCGGTCATCGCCATCAGCAGCGACATTCCGGGACCGGTCACCTCGGCACCTGCGCCGTGGGTCCAGTCAAGGTCAGTCGCTCGGAACTGCAGGCCGGCGACCCGTCTCTTCCCGCCGACCGGGAACCCGGCACTCCAGAACATGTCGAGACACGCAACGACGGCTTCCGGAGCCGGCTTATCGATGATCCCGAGAGGCCTCCGGATGTCCTCGCTGTGTACGACGACCTCGCCGAGCATGGTGATCACGGGTGCCGGTGGGTGGTTCGTCGTGCTGGTCGTCGCTCGCAAACGCTCGATGATCTCGGTCGCCGGTCTAGCCGCGAGGGCTCGAGCATCCCGATCGATCATGACGTTGAACCGGAATGCGTTTGAGGCCAGGTGGCCGAAGAACCGACCTGGGGTCTGTTCGGCTCCGGCGACGACGTGCGCCGCAGCGATGTGAATCGACCAGCCCCCGCAGAGTGAGGCAGCGGCCCACTGATCAGAGTTCAGACCGGCCAGAGTGTCGGCGACCGCTCCTCGCTCGATGTGGATGAGCTTCCAGGTGTCGGCGTCGTTCTTTGCCATCACAGCCTCCGTTCGGCTAGCTCCGTGCAGCTATTGCCACAACTACGACGAACGGCTGGCTCAACTATCGACAGGTTATGGAGGCCCTCGCGCGATGTATTGAGCCATCGGAATCGCCAATGATACTCAGACCACTAACAGTGGTCTGGCAACCGCGCTTAGTCACTGCCCAGCGCTCGCCCCTCAGGCGTATTGCAACAACCACTCGTGCACCTCCGGCAAGTGGAGGGCGAGAAGCGTCAGATGACCGTCTGTCTCTGTGAGATGCGCTTCGACACCGGGGATACGGTCCGCCAGCCACTCGCCGTGTTGGATGGGGACGAATCGGTCCTGTTCTCCATGCCAGAGCTGGACAGGTAGGCCGATGTCATCGAAATCAAAACCCCACGGGCTCATATGGGCGACACCGTCGTCCCACCAGCCTTCGTCTCCCGGAGCGAGGCCGACCCTGGAGGACTCGCACAGGTACGAGGCAAGTTCAGGGGTCAGCACGGCGAGGTCCGCAGGCGACAAGAGCGATTCCATGGCCTCCTGGACCATCTCCGGGGTTCTGCTCAACACGTCCTCGCGATCCTTCGCACTCTGTTCGCGGGCAGCCACCGGATCGTCCAAGAACTGCTTGATGTCATCGACGTTGGCCTGTCCCATACCTGTGAAGTAGTCGAGGCTGGGATCACCGTACGGTGCGACGGACGCGAGCGAGGCAACAGCTGACACGAGGTCCGGTAGCAGCGCAGCGCAAGCCAGCGCGTGGGGACCGCCGCCCGAGATCCCCCAGATCGCCAAGCGGTCGATGCCGAACGCATCGGCGATAGCCCTGACGTCACTCGCGCAGTCCGCCACGGTCCGCCCTGGCTTGGCGGTCGAACCGCCGTAGCCGGGCCGGTCGTAGCTGATGAGGTGGATCCCCCGCTCTTCGGCGTCTTTGAGCTCATGGTCCGCCATCAACCGGGAGGCGGGCGTGCCGTTGTGCACCAGCACCGGTCGCCCAGCCGGGTCCCCGCCAGACTCGACACAAAGCGAACGGCCGTCGGGCGTCTCAACAGTGCTGGTGCGCGTCTCCATGGCAGAAAAACTAGTTGCCGATCGCGGAATGCACCCTACGCGACGCGATCGCGTGAAAAAGAATCGAGACTAGGGTCGCCGCCTGTGGAGGGCGACGACCGCGGCGTGCTCGCGGACGACGCCCAGCCGGTCGACGCTCGCCTGGAGCAAGAAGACACGACCCGCACCACTGGCCGATTGCGCTGGGCGATTCCCCTTGCTGTCGGCCTCGTGTATGCCGCCATCGCGGTCGCCGCCTACCTGCCGACACTCCCGCTCGACAACTCTCACACGCAGATCTGCACATGTGCCGACACATCGCAGGAAGTCTGGTTCCTCGGCTGGGTGCCGTACGCGCTCAGCCAGGGCCATTCGCTCTTCTTCTCGAACTGGATCCTCTACCCCGCCGGCGTGAACCTGGCCGACAACACTTCGATGACCCTCCTCGGGCTGCTGGCGTCGCCCATCACCCTCCTCTTCGGACCGGTGGCTGCCTACAACCTCGTGCTCCGGGCGGGCTTCGCACTTGCGGGCCTGGCGATGTTCTTCACGGTCCGGCGTTTCGTAGCCTGGTGGCCAGCCGCGTTCCTAGCCGGCCTGCTGTATGGGTTCTCCCCCTACATGGTCGGCCAGGGCGAGTCGCACGAGTTCCTCGTCTTCACGGCGATCCCTCCACTCGTATTCGGGATCGTGCACGACATGCTCGTGACCCGGCGGCGCACGACCTTGAGAAACGGCCTCTATCTCGGACTCGCCTTCGCCGCCCAGTACCTGATCTCCTCGGAGATCTTTCTCATGATGGTGCTGCTGACTGGCACCGGCGTCGCCCTGTCTTTGCTTTACCGGAGCACACGGATGCGGGACTGCCTTGCATATCTCGGCAAATCAGGCGCGTACGCCGTCGCTACATGCGCCGTCGTGCTCGCGTACCCGGTGTGGTTCTTTCTCGATGGGACGCAGCACGTGAGCGGACCGCCCCACCCGACGAGCAATCTGCTCGCGTTTCGTGGGGATCTCGTTGGCGCCCTCGTACCTACCCCACTCATGCAGTTCGGCACCTCCAGCCTATTCAACCTGGGTACCCGTCTCACCTCGGGCAACGTCCTCGAGAACGGCTTGTATCTCGGGGTTCCGCTCGTCGCGCTCACACTCGGTCTGATCGTCGCATACAGACGAGTCCCTTTGATCGCCGTCTGCGGCGCGCTGGCCGTCTTCTCGTACGCGCTCTCGCTCGGACCCCGCGTGGTCGTGGCAGCCAAGTACACCTCTGTCCCTGGGCCGTTCGCCGTGCTCGCACACATTCCCTTGTTGCAAGACGTCGAGACAGCTCGGTTCAGCTTGTTCACCGTGTTGTTCGTCGCCGTCATCCTCGGCATCGGTCTCGACCGCTTGCGACGGGCGGGAAGCAAGGCGGTGGCCTCCAAGGCGGTACGGGCCGTTCTCGTCGCGAGCCTCGGCATCGTCGTGCTCGTCCCCCTCGTCCCGCGGTTGCCTTATCCCGTCGGGCCGCCCGCGATTCCGGCGTTCTTCACAACTACGGCCGTGAACCAGATCCCAGCCGGGAGCGTCGTCGTCACGTATCCGTACCCGGAGGAGAAGTACAACGAGGCCCTTTTATGGCAGGCCGTCGCCGGTATGCGTTTCCGGGTCCTCGGCGGCACCACCTTCTTTTTGCCCGGTCGCAACAATCACTCCTACGAGGACTCGTTCCCTCCGCCCGCTCTAACACCGACCGGGATCGAGCAGGTCTTCGAGGACGCACTCTTGGGCTCGGCGCGCTTTCACCGGAAGGTCCCACCGAGTCGCCCGATCATGGAGAAGGCGATCCAGACCGACATCGCCGTATACAAGATTCGGACCATAATCATCGACCCGGGGTACCGGAATTCCTTGTGGGCAGCGAACTACGTGACGGATTCAGTCGGAAGCCCGCCAATATTGATCGACGGCGTTCTCGCCTGGTTCGGGCTTTCCCCCAAACAATTTCCGACAATCGTCACGCCGTCACAATCCTCTCCCTGAGTCCGCAGGCGTTGACCGGGCGCTGTCACGTTCTTACACTCGACATATGAGGGAGAAGCGCGGAGGGCGCGGTCCGATCCTCGGTTCGCCGCGGTCCCTAGCGGCGCTGGCTGCTGTACTCGCACTGCTGCTCGCCCTGATAGCGGCTGCGGCGCCCGCCGATGCGGCGCCAAGGGTGACAGCTGCATGCCCGACCCTGCTTCACTTAAACGGCTTCGACGTGAGCAGCTTCTCGGGCACTATCAACTGGTCTGACGTGACTTGTGAGCACTTCGTCTACGCACGGGCCACAGACGGGACCTTCACCACCGACAGCGACTTCGCGGTGAACCGCTCTGGCGCGCTCGGTGCCCACATTCCTTTCGGTGCGTACGATTACTTCGAGCCTAACGAATCGGGCGTTGACCAGGCGAACTATTTCCTCAGCGTGTACCAGCCGCGTCCCGGTGATCTACCTCCCGTCCTCGACGTGGAAGTGACCGACGACCAGACCGCTTCCACCATCATCACGGGCATTAGCGATTGGGTGAGCACGATCGTGTCGGCAACAGGACTGGTGCCGATGATCTACACCTATCCGGCTTTCTGGCCAGCCGACGTCGACAACACATCGCTGTTCACTGCCGACCCGCTGTGGGATACCGACGTGACAGCCACGACAGCACCTACCGTTCCCTCCCCCTGGGTAAGCAGTGGCTGGACGCTCTGGCAGTACTCCTTCGACGGCACCGTCACCGGTGTGGACGGCAATGAAGCGGCCACAGACCTCGATTACTTCTCCGGGGCGAGCATTACCAGTCTCGAGTCCTCGGCCGCGACGACCGTGACGATCCCGTCAGTGACCTCGGGCGCTGTCGTCGGGCAGCCGATCACGATTCACGTGCAGGTCTCGGGCGCCTTCACCGGCACCGAGGTGCCCGCCCCGTCCGGCACGGTGACCGTGTCTGACGGCACGCGTACCTGCCCTGCGGTGCTATCTGGCTCAGGTGGCGTAGCCACGGGCTCGTGCAACATCACCGAGGAGACGGCTGGGCCGCACTCCCTCACCGCCCATTACCCGGGAGACTCGAACTGGCATTCCTCCTCGACTGCGAGTGCCACCTCTGTAACCGTCGGCAAGGCGACTACGAAGACGGTCCTCAAACTCTCGAAGTCCTCGGTCGCCTACGGAGACGAGCAAGCCGAGAAGCTCTCGGTTACCGTCTCGCCTCAGTTCGCCGGCTCTATCCCGACCGGCAGTGTGACCATCAAAGAATCCTCGACGAGAGTGTGCAAGATCAAGCTGTCGTCGGGCAAGGGATCGTGCTCGTTGAGCTCGAAAGAGCTCAAGGCCGCGCGGTACTCACTCACCGCCACATACATAGCAAACCGGGACTTCGACGGCTCGGTGTCGGCCAAGAAGACCCTGGCCGTCGTCAAGGCATGACACCCTAGGCAAGGCAACATTCACGGTCACCGTGGCAGACTCGGCAAAGACACGTTCGAGCGATTCACAGAGCCTCTCGATCACTGTCGCCGCCTGACCATCCCCGAGTGAGTTGATCTAGAGGAGAGACAGATGCCCCTGTTCGGAAGAACTTCCGATTCACAGAGTGCGAGCTGGGAGCCTGAGGCGGCTGCAGGACGCCTCGCCCATACCGCTGGCGCCGACGCCGCCGGCCCGTTCACTTCTGACCTGTCGGTGTCGGAGTACGTCCTGTTGGGCGAAGCCTCGTTCGAGCCGTTGGGCTTCGTGATCGGCTCGTCGATCTACCACATCGGCCTGCAGGTCGCCCGGTGGTCGCAGAACATGGAGCTCGACGTGCTCACGCAGGCGATGTACAACGCCCGCGAGCTTGCGATCAGCCGTATGCAGGCAGAGGCTGAGCACCTCCATGCTGATGGCATCGTTGGCGTCGAGCTCCGGATGCAGCAGTACGTCTGGGGTCAGGAGGTCCTCGAGTTCATTGCCACGGGAACGGCCGTCCGGGCCGTCGGAGGCAGCGCGGGTGCCCATCGTGCGCCCGACGGGCACCCGTTCACGTCCGATCTTTCCGCGCAGGACTTCTTCCGCCTGCTGGCGGCGGGAGCCGTACCGGTTGCGTTCGTGCTCGGGACTTGCGTGTACCACATCGCCCATCAATCTGCGATGCAGTCCCTCCGCCAAGCGGGCCAGAATCAGGAAATGGTCCAGTTCACCCAAGGGATCTACGAAGCTCGGGAGCTATCTCTGTCCCGCATGCAGGCGGAGGCGACACAAGCACAGGCATCTGGGATCGTCGGCGTCACCGTCGGCGTATACAACCACGTGTGGGGCGAGCACGCAACGGAGTTCCTCGCGACAGGAACAGCGATCCGCCGGCTCTCGGACGAGCACCGGCTCTCGGACACCTCCCCCAAGCCGACGTTCACCCTCACGCTCGACCGCTGACCAGCCACGCCTTCGGCTCAGGAGCTCAGGCGATCGTCGAACCAGTCCAGGATCAGCTCCACTCGGCTCACCCGATGGCCCGGCGCGCCCGCCCGGGTCAACTCATGGCTTTCGCCTGGGAAGCGGACCATCTCGGGCTCCCTCCCGAGAAGCCGGAGAGCGACGAACAGTTCCTCGCCCTGATTGATGGGGCACCGCAGGTCGTCTTCGGAGTGAACGATCAGCACGGGCGTGGTCATGGCAGTGACGTAGGAGATCGGCGACTGGCGGAGGTAGGCTTGCGGGTCCTCCAAGTGGGTGTGCCCGACGTAGCCGCGAAACGCTGTCGCTATGTCGGAGCTCTGCTCTAGCGACAGCAGGTTGTTGCAGGCACGTTCCGAACAGGCTGCTTTGAAACGATCGCTGTGACCGATGGCCCACGACGTCATGAAGCCGCCGTAGGACCCGCCCATGACGCCGAGGCAGTCGGGGTCCACCCAGTCGTAACGGCTGCAAGCCTCTTGCACGCAGGCCATGACGTCGTCGAAGTCCACTCCGCCCCAGCCCGAACCCGGGTCGACGTCGCACTCGGGCCAGCGCACGGCTCTCCCCCACGACTCGGTGTAACCGGAGCTGCCACGTGGATTGCAATAGATCACGCCGAAGCCGTGCCCCACCTCCAGCTGGAACTCGTCGGAGAACCGGTTGCCATAGGAGGTGAAGGGTCCGCCGTGGATGTTGAGCAGCGTGGGGTAGCGCCGGCCACCTTCGAGGCCGACAGGCGCCATGGCCCAGCAAGGGACCTCGGTGCCGTCGGCCGAGCGGGCGACGAAGGGTTCGGGTTCGACGAGCTCTACTTGGCTGGCGAAAGGTCCGGTCAGGTCCGTGAGGCGACGCTCTGGAAGAGGCGGCTCCGAGTCGGGCAAGGCCCTCCGGCGAACCACCAATTCAGGAAACGTGGTCGGCGTGCTGACGGCAATCGCGAGGGTACCTCCGGCCCAATCCCAGGAGGAGACCCAGCGCTCGCCGTCGGCGACCGCCTCGGGTTTGCCGTCGCCGGTGACCGGCACCGAATAGACGTGGACGTTGCCTGCGTCCTCGACGCCGAACAGCAACCGATCGCCGGCCCAGACTGGCGGACGAGCCGCCCCATATGGGCCGCAGTTGCGATCGAGACCGGTCGTGAGCTCGCGTCGCTCACCGGTCGCAAGGTCCACCACGCCCATTTGCTGGTGCCGGGGCTCGTCGAGGTCCGAAGAGCTCCGCAGGTAAGCGATCTGCGTGCCATCGGGCGACCAGGAAGGATGCGAGTACGCCGCCGCCGTCTCCGTGAGCCGCTCCGGAAGACCCAATCCGTCCGAAGCCACGACCCACAGGTCGACGGCAAGGTCGAGATCCCAGGTCTCGTGACGAGCGGAGGCGAAGGCAACGCGGGCGCCGTCGGGTGACCATGCGACGCCGTTGGCCTGGAAGGGGCCAGTCGTCAAGGAGCGCGGCGGAGACGACCCATCTGCGTTGACCACCATCACTCGGCTGGGGCGGTCGAACACCCATCCCTCGGTGTCGAGACGAGAGAAGAGCCTCGTAATCCGACGAGGCGGCATGTCCTTCGGTTTGCGTTCCTCACCTGGAGGGCCGTATCGGTCGGGATCGGGGTCCCGGCCAACGAACGCCAAGCTGACACCATCCGGAGACCAGGTCAGCTCGGATACCGCCGCCGGCCAGGCGGCAATGCCGACCCGCTCGCCCCCGTACGCGAACGGTAGGACGCAGATCTCCGACGAGCCATCCTCGGCACCCGCAACAAATGCCAGCAGCCTGCCATCGGGTGACCATCGAGGCATCCGGTCGCGCGGGCCGGCCGTGAAGGGACGAGCGAGCTCCCGCCCGTCGGCTGCCGCGACCCAGACCCGGCGGCGATACCGGTTGGCTTCGAGGTCCACGTCTGCGACGACAAAGGTAACCATCGACCCGTCCGGCGATACCCGCGGGTCCTCCACCTGACGGAGTCCGCCGATGTCCTTCGGTTGCATCCCTACGCGCGAGTGAACCGCGATCTGCGCTTCGGAGATCTGCGCCGACTCGTCCCCGGAGGCCTCCAGACTTTCTGCCGTCATCTCTCCCCCTCCTTTCTAGGGCAGAGGTGGGGCTAGCTTTCTAGGGCTGCGGTGGGGCTAGCGGGAAGACCGGCAGGACCGTCTTCTTGAACGTGTCGTTCGTCACTCCTGCGAACGAGGCGTACCAGGCCGCCGCCGCCGTGGCGACGCCCACCCAACCGCCGACCTTGGTCCAACCCGTACTGCTGTTAAAAGCCCCGACGGTGAGGAACACAAAGGTGACGGTGAGGAGCACGAAGACGAGCAGCACGGCCCCGGACACCCGCATCGAGGCGACCGTCATGTAGGCGGTGAAGATCGTCCAGCCGAGCAGGAACACCCCGACGGCCACCGGCAGGTCGGCGACTGCGACGCCTGGCAAGACGAACTTCACCAACACGAAGTAGGCGATCCAGAAAGCGCCGAAGGACGTGAATGCGAGGGCGCCGAAAGTGTTCTTGCGCACGAACTCCCACATTCCAGCGAGTAGCTGGGCGAAGCCGCCGTAGACGAGCGCAAGCGCTAGAGCCGCATCAGCGCCGGGCCCCCAGATACCCGTGTTGCCGATGCTGAGGGCAAACGTCGTCATGGCGAAAGCCGCCAATCCGAGGGGAGCGGGATCAGCCACAAGCTGCGCGATAGGTCGACGAACACCAACGCCGACAAGCGGTTCTAATTGCTCCGACGGCTCCGAGGCACGAATGGACATGGCCCACCCCCTGGTTTCGATATATCGGTGTCTACATGACAACCGTCCCTTTACCATAGCGACTCCCCGAGGCACACGGGAGTTTCTCGTCGCATGGCGCCAACATCGTGAAGGCGGTGGGCATACTCGGCATGATTACCGCCGCGACCGCCTGGTACGCCTCGGCGGCTGGGGTGATCAATGGAATGGTAGGCAGACCCGTCCTATTCGTCGGGAAGCCACTCAGCCCTCAACCCCGCGGGAGAGCAATCGAGCGTAGGATCGGCTCGACGCCTGGAGGACACAAGTGAGCGAAGACACACACGAGACGTTGTCGGCTCTACTGCACGAACAACGTCGCTTCGAACCACCACCGGAGCTGGCTGCAGAGGCCAACGCACAGCCGGGCATCTACGAGGAGGCCGCGGCCGATCCGGTCGCCTTCTGGGAACGCCAAGCCGAGGCTCTGACCTGGGCGACTCCCTGGAAGACGGCGCTCGAGTGGGACCTGCCGTTCGCAAAGTGGTTCGTCGGGGGGAAGCTCAACGTCGCCGTCAACTGCGTAGATCGTCACGTTGACGCAGGCTTGGGCGATCGCGTGGCGTTCTACTGGGAAGGTGAGCCAGGCGACGCGCGGACCATCACCTACTCGGACCTGCGGGCAGCCGTGTGCAAGGCGGCAAACGCCTTGACCGAGCTCGGCGTCTCTGCCGGCGACAAGGTCGCCATCTACATGCCGATGGTGCCGGAGACAGTCGTGGCCATGCTCGCCTGCGCGCGGCTCGGCGCACCGCACACCGTCGTGTTCGGCGGCTTCTCGGCCGACGCGCTGAAGAGCCGGATCCTCGACTGCGACGCCCGGGTCGTGATCACCTCTGACGGTGGCTACCGACGTGGGGCGGCCAACGCGCTCAAGCCCGCAGTGGACGAGGCGCTGAAGGGGTGCCCGGACGTCCGATCCGTACTGGTGTTGCGGCGCACCTCACAATCCGTTGAGTGGACCGAGGGCCGCGATCAGTGGTGGCACGACCTCGTCGATCGTCAGCCCGACACCCACGAGGCGGAGATGTTCGACTCCGAACAACCCCTCTACATCATGTACACGAGCGGGACCACCGCCCAGCCGAAGGGCATTCTCCACACCTCTGGTGGCTATCTGACGCACGTAACGGCCACTCATCGCCTGATCTTCGANNTCATGTACGAAGGAACGCCGGACACTCCGGCGCGTGACCGGTGGTGGCAGATAATCGAGAAGTACAAGGTGACGATCCTCTACACCGCTCCTACCACGATCCGTACTTTCATGAAATGGGGGGAGGACCTCCCCGATGCTCATGATCTGTCCAGCCTTCGGCTGCTCGGGTCGGTCGGTGAGCCCATCAACCCCGAGGCCTGGATCTGGTACCGCACGCACATCGGGTCGAATCGGTGCCCCGTCGTGGACACCTGGTGGCAGAC
>PLDN01000161.1 GCA_003136185.1 Acidimicrobiaceae bacterium
CGATGTTCAAGGCCAACATCAATGCGCTCGAGAAGGCGGGGCTGCGCGACCAGGTCATCGTGATGGTGGGCGGCGCGCCCGTCACGCAGGAGTACGCCGACGCGGTCGGTGCCGACGGATACGCCTCGGACGCCTCGGCGGCGGTCAAACGGGCAAAGGACCTTCTCGGCCGCCGGCGCGCGGCGGCGTCGGCAACCGCGAGCACCTGACCACCCGGATGCACACAAGACTCGAGTCTGCGTCGGCGCACGTCATCATCGGCGACGACCAGCCGTTTTGCATCATCGGTGAGCGCATCAACCCCACAGGACGGAAGATCTTTCAAGAGCAGCTCCGCCGCGGCGACTTGTCACGCATCGAGATCGATGTCGCCCAGCAGATCGAGGGCGGCGCGATGGTTCTCGACTTGAACATGGGCATGCCGCTTGCGGACGAGGTAGAGCTCATGGTCCAGGCCGTGCGGCTCGTGCAGAGCTTGACCGACGTGCCGCTGTGCATCGACTCGTCGGTGATCGAGGCACTCGACGCTGGATTGCAGACCTATACCGGCAAAGCTCTCGTGAACTCCGTCACCGCCGAGGACGAGCGGCTCGATGCGATCCTGCCACTTGTGAAGCGCTACGGCGCAGCGATAATCGGGCTCCCTAACGACGAGGAAGAGATCCCCGAGGAGCCCGCACGACGCCTCGAGCTTGCGCGCAAGATAGTCGACGTGGCGACCTCCAAGTATGAGATCCCGATCGAGGACATCCTCATCGACCCGCTCGCGATGCCTATCGGCGCCGACACGACGCTCGTCAACCGCACCCTCGAGACGATCCATCTGGTCCACAGCGAGCTCGGCGTCAACATGACCCTCGGTGCGTCCAACGTCTCGTTCGGGATGCCGGAGAGGGGGGTGCTCGGGGCTGCGTTTCTGCCTATGGCGATGCAGGCAGGGCTCACGAGCGCCATCTTGGACGCCCGGTCTCCCGAGATCGTCCGGGCGGTGAAGGCCGCCGACCTCTTGCTCGACCGCGATCCATGGGGCGCGAGTTGGATCGCTGCCCACCGAGCCCGCCAGGCAGCGCAGGCCTCGTGAAGCTCGCGGGCCCGCAAGCCGGTGGGGAGGTCGGCGGGGAAACCGATCGGCAGGTCGCGGGCGACTCCGACCCGCAAGCCGCCGGGCAACCCGGCAGCGAAGCCGTGGGTGAGCACTTCGGTGGGCAGCCGCGGGTCGACTTGCGTTTCGAGCCGAGTGGCCGCCAAGTGCGCGTTCCGCCCGGGGTGACCCTGTTCGACGCGGCGAGCTGGAACGGGATCGCCATCGATTCGACCTGCGGTGGTCACGGCACCTGCAAGAAGTGCCGGGTGCAGATCACCGACGGCCACGTCTCGCCGAATTCCCTCGACATCCGGGCGTTCTCGGCCGAGGAGCTGCGGGCTGGCTGGCGGCTGGCGTGCCGGGTGGACCTCCGTTCGGACCTGCAGGTCGAGGTGCCGCCTCTGCTAACCCGACCGAAGGCAGCAACGGTCGGTGTCGGGCGCAAGGTGATCCTTCGCCCAGCCGTCCAGAAACGATATCTAGAGCTCTCCCAACCCTCTCTCTCTGACCAGATCAGTGACTCCGAGCGCCTCCTCGGTGCGATGCTCGACCTTGAGCTACGGGTCGACCTGCATGCGCTCAAGTCCCTCGGCCGGGTGCTCCGGCCGAGCGACTTCAAGGTGACAGCGGTCCTCGTCGACGACGTCCTGATCGACGTCGAGGCCGGGGACACGAGCGATCGGATCTTCGCGATCGCGATCGACCTCGGGACGACCACGTGTGTTGCGACGCTCCTCGACCTCTCGACCGGGACTCCCCTTGCGGTTCAGTCGATGCTCAACAAACAGCAGCCTTTCGGCGGCGACGTGATCACACGGATCAGCACGATCATGATGGACCCTCGCGCGCTCGAAATGCTTGGGGCGCTCGCGCACGAGACGCTGGCCGAGCTCATCGCGATGGTCTGCGAGGAGGGCGGTGTGTCGCCGGCCGAGGTCTACGAGGTCGCCATCGCCGGCAACGCGACCATGACTCATATCGCGCTCGGCATCGATCCCGAGCCGCTCGGCATGGCACCGTTCATCATGTCGGCTCGCCAGTACCCCGAGCTGCTCGCGTCCGAGATCGGCGTTGCCGTGCACCCGCGCGCTCGGGCGGTGGTGTTCCCAGCGCTCGGGGCGTACGTGGGCGGGGACATCACGGCTGGGCTGTTGGCCTCGGGCATGGACCGCGACACCCGGACCCGATTGTTCATCGATATCGGCACGAACTGCGAGATCGTGCTCGGAAGCGCCGACGGCCTTCTCGCAACGGCGGCCCCGGCTGGGCCTGCATTCGAAGGTGCCCAGATCCGCTGCGGTATGCGGGCCGCCGACGGTGCGATTGAGGTCGTGAAGATGACGCCGGACGGTCTGACCCTACAGGTCATCGGCGACATCGAGCCGGTGGGCCTGTGCGGCTCGGGCTTGGTCGACGCCGTCGCCGAGCTCGTGCGCCTCGGCCTGATCGACGCGTCGGGACGCTTGGTGACCGAAGAGGCGGCGCGGGGTCTTGCTCCTGGGTTGGCGGATCGCTTCACGAAGGTCGGGGAGGAGCGGGTCTTCGTGCTTCATGGGCCCGTCTCAGGCGAGGGCGCGGAAGGGGGCGGGGGCGCGGAAGGGGGCGGGGGCGAGCCGCGGATCTACCTCTCGCAGCGGGACGTGCGCGAGTTGCAGTTCGCGAAGGCCGCCATCGCCACCGGGTGGGCGCTACTCCTCGAGGACGCGGGACTTGAGCAGTCCGACATCCAGCAGGTCCTGCTGGCGGGCTCCTTCGGCAGCTACCTCTCGCCGGCGAGCGCCGTCCGTCTTGGTCTTGTCCCGCGCCTCCCGGTGATGCGAGTCGTGAGTGCAGGCAACGTGGCCGGCGAGGGGGCGAAGATGGCGCTGCTCAGCGTCCGCGAGCGAGCGGGGGCGATGGCATTGCTCGACGAGGTGGAGTACGTCGAGTTGTCGGATCGCCCGGACTTCAACGACAGGTTCATCGGGCAACTGCCGTTCCCGGTCGCATGACTGTCCGGCCCCGCATCTCCGGGCAGCCTGCGTCGAGCAGCCAGCCCGTCTCCGTCATCGCTTGCGGCGCTCTCGCAGCCGACATCCGCGCCATCTGCAAGCGGCGCGAGTGGGCCGTCGACCTGCGCCCCCTCTCCCCGCTTCTGCACGACCGCCCCGAGCGAATCTCGCCCGAGGTCGAACAGCTGGCGAGGTCGCTGCAAGCAGAAGGCCGCAGAGTCGCGGTCGCGTACGCCGACTGCGGAACCTACGGCGCCCTCGATCGCGTGTGTGAGGCACTCGGCCTCGTGAGACTCGCGGGCCTTCACTGCTACGACGTGCTCGCCGGACCGGAGAGGGTACGGGCGCTCTTCGAGGACGAACCGGGCACCTACCTGCTGACCGACTTTCTCGTGAAGAGCTTCCGGCGGACCGTCGTCGCCGAGCTCGGGCTCGACCGCCATCCTGAACTCGTCAAGGACTACTTCGGGAACTACCGGCGGATCGTCTGGCTGACGAGCGACCTGCAGGCGGAAAGCCGTGGCAGCCCAAACAAGCCGCGGATCGCAGAAGAGGCCGCCGCCATCGCCGAACTGCTGTGCCTCCCACTCGAGCGCGTGGAAGTCGGAACAAGCGGGCTCGAAGGAGAGCTGGAGGTTCTCATCGAGTCACGCGAGGCAACCTTCGCGCCATGATCAGCCGGTCCGGCCTCCGCTCGGTTGTGTCGTCCGGACTGCTCGATCGCGTGCGGTACGAGGTGATCCCGACGGCGTCGATCGAGGAGTCCGTCTGCGCGCACGTGCCGAAGGAAGTGACCGTCACCGTGACGGCATCACCGACAAAGGGCCTCGACGCGACACTCAATCTCGCCGAGGCGCTCGCACGCGACGGCTACCACGTCGTACCCCACATCTCGGCCCGACTGATCGTCGACGACCAACATCTCGACGAGATCATCGCCAGGTCACTGGCTGCCGGCATCGACGACGTGTTCATCCCCGCGGGAGACGCGGATACGCCGGCGGGTCGGTTCGAGGGATCGCTCCAGGTGCTCGAGCTGCTCGCCGAGCGCGGGCGCCCGTGGCGCCGGGTAGGTATAACCGGCTATCCCGAGAGCCATCCGCGGATCGGTGATGACCTCACCATCCAGGCGATGTGGGACAAGCGCCAGTTCGCCGACTACATCGTGAGCAACCTCTGCCTCGACCCCGTCGTCTTGCGGGACTGGATCCGCCGCGTAAGGGAGCGGGGCGTAACACTACCGATCTACGTCGGCCTCGCCGGCCCGGTGGACCGCACGACGCTGCTATCGATGGCGGCGAAGATCGGCGTCGGGGAATCGACCCGCTTCGCCTCGCGGCACTTGGGCTGGGTCGCCCGGATGAGCGCACCGGGTGGCTATCACCCCGAACGCCTGCTCGAGCGAGCCGGCGGCGCGCTCGCCGACCCGGCATCCGCTGTCAGCGGACTGCACGTGTTCACCTTCAACCAGGTCCGCGAGACCGAAGCATGGCGCCAATCGGTCCTCGGCCGAGCCGGTGCTCGCTCAGCCTGAGCTCAAGCCCAACCCGCCCGGGTCGACGGCATACCGCTCGTACCGCGATCGTCAGGCTTCACAGCGAGCACCTGGTGGATCGCGATTCCACCGTCTTCGAAACCATTGACGGACCCACACATGTACAACCGCCACACCCGCGCTCTCTCGGCACCGACGAGTGCCACGGCCTCTTCCCAGTGGGCTTCCAAGTTTGCGACCCAGTGGCGGAGCGTACGGGCGTAGTGCTCCCGCAGCGACTCGACGTCGCGGACCTCGAGACCTGCGTCCTCCATTCCCCGCTCCACGCGCGCCACGTCGATCAACTGGCCGTCGGGAAAGACGTACCGGTTCATGAAAGTACGGCCGCGCAACTTCGAGCTGTTGACGCTCGAGATCGCGTGGTTGAGCAACCGGCCGCGCGGACCAAGGAGGCGGTGAAGCGTCGTGAAGTACTCGGCCATCTTGTTCTCACCGACGTGCTCGAACATGCCGATCGACGAAATAGCTTCGAACGTCTCGCCGCGAAGGTCACGGTAGTCCTGGATGCGGATTTCGACCTGATCCGACAATCCCGCCTCCGCTACGCGCTTTCGCGCCAGGTCGGCTTGAGCAGTGCTGAGGGTCACCCCGACGACCTGCGCGTCGTGGTGCGTCGCGGCGTGAAGGGCCATCGATCCCCACCCGCAGCCAACGTCGAGGAGCCGCGAGCCGGGGCGCTCGTCGAGACCGAGCTTGCGGCAGACGAGCTCGTGCTTTGCGGCTTGCGCCTCCTCGAGGCTCGACTCCGGGGTCGTGAAAACGGCACACGAGTACGCCATCGCCGGCCCGAGCACCAGG
>PLDN01000191.1 GCA_003136185.1 Acidimicrobiaceae bacterium
AACCCCAGCAGCATCGCGTAACATTGACTGTATGGTCAGTCAATCACCTGCTGAATCGGCTGCGAGACCACCGCTAGACCCGGACGAGCTCGCAGCCTCGCTCCGCCCCTTCGGCGAGAGCCGAATGCTTCCCCGCGACGCCTACACCAGCGAGGCCGTCTTCGAGTGGGAGCAGCTCAACTTCTTCGAAGCCGGCTGGATCTGCCTCGGCCGGAGCGACATCGTCGCCAACGAGGGCGATCAGAGGGCGGAGAGTGTGGGGCGCGGGGGCGTGTTTCTCATGCGAGGCCAGGACGGGACGGCGAGGGCGTTCGCCAACGCCTGCCGCCACCGGGGACACGAGCTGCTGCCGTGTGGTGCCGAGACGGTGAACCGGCCGATCGTGCTTTGCCCGTACCACGCCTGGTCCTACCGCCTCGATGGCCGTCTCAGGAAGGCGCCTGGTTTTGACGAGCAAGCGAGCTTCGAGCCGCTCGAGAACGGTCTCGTCGAACTGCCGTGCGCCGAATGGCACGGCCTGCTGTTCGTCGATGCCTCCGGCGCTGCCGGGCCCTTCGAGGACCACGTTGCGGGCCTCGACGAGATCCTCGCTCCTTACGAGCTCGGGCGGCTCGTGACAGCCGGGCGGCACGACTACGTGGTCTCCTCGAACTGGAAGATCCTCTCGGAGAACTACCAGGAGTGCTACCACTGCCCGGTCATCCACCCCGAGCTTTGCGCTGCGAGCCCGCCGAAGAGCGGGGATAACTACGTCCACGAGGGCGGGGGCGCCTGGGTCGGCGGGTGGATGGACATCCGGGAGGGGTTCGCCACCATGTCGCTCGACGGCTCGACGTCGGCCACGCCGTTGCGGGGTCTCGACGAGCACCGGCGCCGCATCGTCGACTACGTCGGCCTGTTCCCGAACGTACTCATCAGCCTGCATCCGGACTACGTGATGACCCACGTCCTCACACCGCTCGGACCGGACAAGACCCGCATCGTGTGCGAGTGGCACTTCTCGCCTGAGGACGTGGCGCGGGACGACTTCAACCCCGCCTTCGCGGTCGACTTCTGGGACATCACGAACCGGCAGGACTGGCTCGCATGCGAGTCGGTGCAGCGCGGCCTCTCCAACCCGCACGCCATCCCCGGCCCACTCTCGGCTGAGGAGGACGGCGTCTACCAGCTCGTGACGCTCGTTGCCCGCGGCTACGCCGGCCTGCCCCTGCGAACAGGCGGCGTCGAGGTTGCCGGGCGCCAGCGCTAGATCAGCCCGGTAACACCCCGCTTGGCGAGCTGGGCGGCGATTATCACCCGCTGGATCTCGCTCGTGCCCTCCCAGATCCGCTCGACTCGCAGCTCGCGGAAGAAACGCTCCGCCACGTTCTCGCGCATGTACCCGCGCCCGCCGAAGATCTGCACCGCACGGTCGGCAACCCGGTTCGCCATCTCCGACGAGTACAGCTTCACCATCGACGCCTGCGCGTGCTGCACCTTTAAGTCGCGCCCCTCGTCGACGCCGCGCGCGGCCTCGTAGACGATCGACCGGGCGGCGAACAGCTCGGTCACGCTGTCGGCGAGCATCGCCTGCACGAGCTGGTAATCGATGATCGGTTGGCCGTAGACGACCCGCTCGGCGGCGAAACGGGTCGCCTCGTCGATCAATCGCTCCGCGGCCCCGAGGCATCTCGCGGCCACCATGAATCGTTCGAAACGGAACCACTCATAGGCGAACCCCATCCCCCCACCCTCGTCCCCGATGAGATGGGAGACCGGCACCCGCACGCCCTCGAAGGCGACGATCGGGTGGTGGTGGGCGATCGTGTGGGAGTACGCCGGAGTGCGGACGACCCGCACGCCCTGGGTCGGCAGGTCGACGACGAACATGGCGTGCTCGCCGGCGTGCGGACCGTTGGTCAGCCGGCCCTGGAAGAACGCGTAGGTGGCTTCGTTGTAGGACGTGACGTGCCATTTGACGCCGTCGAGGACGTAGTCGGAGCGGTCCCGGCGAGCGGTCGAAGTGATCGCGTCGACGTCCGAGCCGGCGTACTCCTCGGTGATGGCGTAGCACTCGGCCGCCTCGCCGTCGATGGTCGGGACGATCCAACGTTGGGTCTGGAACTCGGTCGCCACCTCCGGCCACCACTGCGGGGGCGTCGAGACCATCCACGCCAACCCATTGGTCGCCCTGCCCACCTGCTCTTGCACGAGCACCTGCTGGAACATCGAATAGCCGCCTCCGCCAAGTGATTTCGGCATGTTGGTGGCGAGGAGGCCGCTGGTCTTTGCTCGGGCTTTCATGGTTTGGGCCACCTCTGGCGGCAGCTCGCCTTCGTTCAACTCCGCTTCTGCCTCGTATGGAATCAGGTCGTCGACGAAGGCCCTCGCGCTTTGTTGGAGCTCCAGATCTTCGGTCGTCATCTGGTACATGAGATCTCCTCGGTTGCGCCGGGGGTGACGGCGATGGATCGTCCGCAGGTTTGACTGACTGTTCAGTTTATGCCATCGTTCAGCCCGTGCGCACGAGCTCGGAGACTGCCGACGCCGTCGTCGTCGGTGGGGGGACGATCGGCGGCTGGTGCGCATGGTTCTTGCGGCGGGCGGGTCTCGAGCGAGTGGTCGTCGTCGAGCGCGCGACGCTCGGGCGGGGCGCGAGCAGCCGAGCGGCCGGCATGGTCCGCAGCCAGGGCGGCACGCAGTGGGCAGTGAAGCTCGGGATGTGGAGCCGCGACTTCTATGAGTCCCAGTCCTATGAGCTCGGGCTGGACTCTGGCTTCGTCGCGCAGGGGTACTTGATGCCGGCGTTCTCCGAGGCGCAGGTCGCGACGGGGCGCGCTCGTGTCGCGATGCAACAGGAGCTAGGCCTCGAGGTCTCGTGGCTCAGTTGTGCTGAGGCCGATTCCCTCTACCCTGCGATGGCGCCGGGGTCGCACCTCGGTGGCTCGTATGCGCCTGGGGATGGGTGGATCGACCCTGCCCGCAATGTGTTGGCTTACGCGACGGCGCTCGTGAGTGACGGAGTGGAGTTGCGCGAGCGGACTGAGTTTCTTGGGCTGCGTCTCGCGCCTGACGGGGCGTCGGTCCTTGGCGTCGACACATCGTCGGGTCCGATCTCGAGCGACCGCGTCGTGCTCACCGGCGGCCCGGAGCTGGCCGCGGTGGGGGAGCGGGCTGGCGTCCGGATCACGGCCGGCGGGACCCGCCACCAAGTGGCGGTGACCGAGCCGCATCCCGCGGTCGCCCCTGATCGTCTCGGCATGGTCTTCGACATCGCCGAAGGCCTCTATTGGCGGCCGGAAGAGGGGGGCGTGCTGTTCGGGATGAGCAACCCGGACGAGCCACCTGGGCCCGCGCGGGAGGTCGACTGGCCTTATATGAAACAGATCCGGGGGCGGCTCGCCGAGCTGCTGCCGATCACGGGAGACCTTGGGCTGCGGCGCGTCTGGGCGGCGACCATCGACTACACGCCCGATCACCTGCCCATCCTCGGGCCGGCTTTGCGGCCGGATGGGACGGCCATCGGCGGCGTCACCGTCGCCTCCGCAGGCGGCCACGGCATGATGTGGGGACCTGCTGTTGCTCGTGTCGCTGCCGATCTTGCATTAGAGGGATCGAGCGGGGTGTTGGACGTGAGCGAGCTCGGGCTCGGGCGCTTCGACTCCGAAGGACGTAGCCGGCTCGATCCGGACCCAATCGCTTTACCTTTTCCAGAAAGGACTTCTGTTCAATGACTGAAGCCGTCATTAGCCCGATCCTGTCCCTACCCGTGGTGCGCGACGCTGCCTCGGCTGAGCTTGAGGACTGGGGACCGCTCGGCGAGGCGACAGGGCCTGCTATCTCGACGGCCGGACTCAAGTTGTGGCAGGACAGCGACGGTGCCGAGACCGGCATCTGGCAGTGCACCGCCGGTCCTTCGCACTGGACCCTTGAGACGCACGAGTTCGTCAACGTCCTTTCCGGGTCGATGACCGTCACCGCCGACGGCGGCGAGCCGGTCGATCTCGGGCCGGGCGACACCGTGTTGTTCCCGAAGGGCTGGTCAGGGTCCTGGCAGATTCACGAGACTTTGCGCAAGCTGTACGTGATCTTCTGAAGAACGGTGCTGACCTGATCAGGCACGCTCGTCAGGGTTTGGTGTGCACCGTTATCTGCCACTCTGTGGCGGGACTGTACCGGCATCTGGCACCTGTGGTCAGGCTGTGACGCAGGTGGTCGCCGAGATCTCCGTTTCACCGCCGGCGCAACGCCGGACCTACGTCGACACATCGCAGATCTGAGGCCCCCGGGCTTCGGGAGGGGATCTGGTTCAGCTCTTGATGGCGACAGCGCCCCACGTCGCGCCTCCGTCATTCGACTCGTACAGGATCATTGACCCCGAGCCCGACTGCACCAGCGCATAGGCACGAGATGTGTCGCTGAAGCCTGCCCATGTGACCCTCGAGGTGCTCGAAGGCGAGAGCACGACGGAGAAGCTCGTACCTCCGTTCGAGGTCCGCTCCAAGGCGTTGGCCGCGGCGCCAGCGGGCCATGCGAGAGCGACCGTTGCAGAAGCCGCGGTGAGCTGCAGGGCGTTGTCGAAGCCAGCGGCCCGTCTTTGCCAGCTCGCACCGCCGCTGGTCGACAGCCACGTACCCGCCTGAGTCCCCGTTGGGCAGGCCGCCCAGAGCGTCGCGCTCCCGTCGGCGGCGGCCGTGATTGTCCCCCCGAGGCCGGGGGTGCATGGATCCACCCGCTGGGTGAAGCTTGCGCCCCCGTCGGAGGAGTACAGCAGCACGGGCTTGGAGCTGAGGTTTCCGCTCAGGATGTACAGGTTGGCGCCGCCGAGAGCGAACGAGGCGCCGTAGCTGAGCGCGACCTGCGTCGGCACCTTCTGCCAAGTGGACGACCCGACGACCGACGAGAGGAGCTGGGGCGCCTGACAGCTCACAGAACCGGAGGCGGCCGGGCACACGAGAGCGTAGGCCTTGCTGCCCGCTACCTGGAACTCGCTCACCGTCGCACCCGACAGGCCTACCTCCGAGAGGTCGACGCTCGACCAGCTCGATCCGCCGTTCGTGGTCTCCCACAACTGGGGGTCGAAGGCGTATCCATCGGATGCGTTGGCAGCAAAAGCCACCTGTGCCACGGCACCTGCCGGCGGGCTCGAGATGGCGGTGAAGCTGGAACCGCTGTTCGTCGTACGCACGATCGCGTTGCACGTGCCCGAGCCGCTGCTACAAGTAGCGGTCCCGAGCAGCCACCACTCCTGCAGGCTCACCGCCGTGAACGAGCTCGGCTGAAAGTCCGCCGGGATCCGGTCAGCGACAGGCACGGTGTCGGAAGGATGGCTCGGCGTCGTGCTGGTAGGTGGCGAGGCGGTCGTAGAGGGACTCGGACTGGTGGCGGTCGTCACCTTCGTTCCCGATGGGGACTTCGACGACCCGGCCGTCGTGACGAGCACGAGCATCCCCGCGACGAGTGCGGCGGCAAGTGTGCCGGTCACGGCTACGCGGGCCTGGTACCGGCGTCGCCGCAGGTGGCGGCCGCGCTCGACGGCATCTCGGACCACTCGTTCGACAGTGTCCTCGGACTCGGGCCTGTTCATTTTGCAACCTCTTCTGCTCGGGCTCCGAGCGACTTGCGCAACGACGCAAGCGCCCGCTCGAGATGCTTGCGAACCGTTCCCGGCGAGATCTTCATCACCTGGGCCACCTCGTCTACCGGGAGATCTGCGATGTGGTGGAGAACGAGTGCTTCCCGCTGTTTTGCACTGAGGCCCTTTAGGGCCAAGACGAGGTCCACCCGTAGGTCGGACCAGTCGTCGAACGTCCCCGTGCTCTGCGGCTCAGGTACGACCTTGAGCGAGCGAGCTTCGCGCCGGCCTGCGTCGTAGGCGAGATTCATTGCCACGCGGTTGACCCAAGCGACCCGGTACCCCACCGGCCCGATCCGCTCCCAGTGCAGGTAGGCGCGGGCGAGTGCCTCCGACGCGATGCCTTCGACATCGGAGCCGCGTGGAGCCAGCTTGCGCACGGCGCGGAGTAGACCCGGCGTGGTCTCGCGAGCGAACGAGACGAAATCCTCGTCGCTCGTCATCGTCCGGGCACGCGACTCTTCGGCAACAAGGGAGAGTGAACCAAGAGGGCTGATCGACTTCGGCTCTTCGACAACTCCTGCATTGTTGCTCACACCGTGTCTAACGGTCAGCTAGGTCCGATCCGCGTACATAGGCTTAGGACGCGTACCGACCATCAAGAAACGCCGCCCTCCAACAACACGTCCAGCGCCCACACCCCGTCGGGTCCGCAACTGAGTGGGTTGATCTCGAGCGCATCGAGTGTCTCGCCGAGCTCGAGCGCGACGGCCGCCATCGCGCAGATCGCCTCGCAGACGGCTTCGAGGTCGACCGCCGGCGCCCCGCGGAAGCCGTCTAGCAGAGGACGGATCCGGAGCGAGTCCAGCATTCTCATGGCGGCTGCGCGGTCGAGTGGGGGCAGCGCGACCGAGCGATCCGACAGGAGCTCGACAAGCACTCCGCCTGCGCCGACGACGACGAGCGGCCCGAGCAACGCGTCGCGGACGAGCCCGAGCGAGAGCTCTACGCCAGGAGGTATCAGCTCGGAGANNTCGCGAGAGGAGATGCCCAGGATGACGCCGCCTGCCTCGGTCTTGTGGGCGATGGATTCGCCGGTCTTCATCACGACCGGGAAGCCAAGTTGCTCCGCCGCCGCGACGGCTGAGGCCCGGTCGCCGGCGAGCAGGGTCCGAGGCGACCTGATCCCGTATTCGGCGAGGACCGCTCTCGCAGCGAGCCCGCTGTCCGCGGCCGCCGCGTGCCTCCCGCTAGCGGACCCGGCAGCAGCAGCAGCAGCAGCAGCAGCAGCCGCGGCGGCCAGCGCACGGCCCCGGCGAGCCTCGTCGATCACTGCCTCGGGCACTGCGCCACGTGCGGTGAAGTCGCGCAACTCGAGCAAGTGGCCGAGTGCCAAGAGGCCCGATCGGGTGCCCTCGAGCACTGGGATCCCGCACGAACGCAGCCTGGCGGCCGCCTCTCGGTCCAACGCCGCTGGCACGTTCGATAGCACGCAAAGTGGGAGCTCAGTCGCCTCCCACGTTGCCACGACGGCAGACCGGTAGGACTCGTCCCCGTCGAATTCGGGTACCAAGTCGATGGCGAGCGCGACGGCGTCGACCGACTCGTCGTCTGCCAGAGCAAGCAGCGAACCGGTGAAGAGCTCCTCGGGTGACCCACCGCGACCCCATACATCGAGCGGGTTGCCGGGTTCGAGCCCCGGGTCGAGAAGGTCGCTCAGTCGCTTCGTCGTCACCGGTGAGATCTCGGCGAAGCCCACCTTGACCTCCGCAGCTACATCCACAAGCAAGGCCCGTTCGGCGCCCGAGTCGAGGACAGCCGCGATGCCCCGGCCGCCGCTTCCCCGGCTGAGACCCTGAGCCGCGCCGGCGCCCGGCGCCCGGCGCCCGGCGAGCAAGAGCTCCAAGGTGTCGCACATCTCGGAGAGATCTCCCACCCGCAGCACTCCGTGCGCGTCGAACAGCGCTTCCCACGCACCGTCGCTCCCGGCCAGCGCGCCCGAGTGCGCTGCCACCATCGCCCGGCCTGCCTCCGAGCTGCCGACTGTGAGCGCGACGACGGGGATGTCTGCCGCGGCGGCGCGTGAGAGGGCGGGGCGGAGGGAGGAGGGGGAGCGGAGGGTTTCTAAGAGGAGTGCCACCGCACGGGTCTCGGGGAGCCCGAGGCCGTAGTCGAGGTAATCGGCTGCTGTCGTGACGAGCTCCTGCCCGGAGGAGACCGCCAGGCTGTAGCCGAAGGGCCGGTCGGTGCGCAGCATTGCCGAGAACGCCGAGCCCGAATGGGTCACGAGCGCTATCGGGCCGGCGGGAAGGGGGTCGCGCTCGATGTACCCGATCGCCCTTAACCCGTGCGACGCGTTGACAAACCCCATGCATCCTCCGCCGCAAAGCGCCATGCCGGCGTCGATGGCGGTGGAAGCGAGGCGGGCGCGGAATCCGGTCGAGTCGGTGGGGAAATCCGGATCGATGGCGCTCCCGAAGATGACAGCACTGCGGTCGCCCCGCCGGGCCGCCCGGGTGAGTTCGGCGGCGAGGCTTGTGTCGCCGACGGCGAGAAGGACGAGGTCAACCGGGCCGTCGATGTCGTCGAGGGAGTCGAGCACGCGCCGGCCGTTGACCTGCTCGCCGGCGCTCGCGTACCGCGGGTTGACGAGGTGGATCTCGGGCTTGGACGGGCTCCGTTCGAGCTCGATCAGCACTCGCTCGCCGAAGCTGCCGGGGCGGGGGCTTGCCCCTACGAGTGCGACCGAGCCCGCCTCGAGCATCGCTGAGAGGCTCGAGGCGATCTGCGTCACTTCCGGGTGATCAGGCGGCGCGCCTGGGCGCGGCGCTCCCCGGACTTCCGGTCGGCGAGGGCGGCTCTGGCAGCCTGCCAGCCAGGGATCCCGCAGACGCCACCACCGGCGTGGGTCGCAGAGCTGGCGTTGTAGAGGCCCTGCACCGGGGTGCGGTAGTCGGCGTAACCCGGGGCGGGTCGCATGTGGAACAGCTGCTCGACCGAGAGCTCGCCGTGGAAGATGTTGCCTCCGATCAACCCGTACTCCTGCTCCATCTCGTGCGGACCGACGATGTCGCGGTGCAGGATCGAGTTGCGGAAGTTCGGCGCCACCTCGGTGTAGCAGTCGATGAGGCGATCTGCGTAGGCCTCGAGCTCCTCGGTGTGGGGCTCGTTCGCCCAATCGGCCGGGACCCACTGGGTGAACAGCGACATGATGTGAGTGCCCTCGGGGCAGAGCGTCTTGTCGAAGGTACTCGGGATGACTGAGTCGGAGAAGGGACGCTGCGCTGGGCGGCCCTCTCGTGCGTCGAGAAACGCCCGCTCCATGTACTCCATCGAAGGCGCCATCTCGACCGAGCCGGTGTGGTGCGGCTGCTGGTTCGTTCCGGGGTCGGCGGTGAAGTTCGGGAGCTCGGAGAGAGCAAGGTTGATCTTGACGACCCCACTGCGAGTCTTCCAGTGCTCGATGTCCCGGACGAAGTCGTCGGGCAGGTTCGCGCTGCCGACTTGGTCGAGGAAAGCCGTGCGGGGATGGAGGCTCGTGACGACGAGTGGGGCGTACAGCTCGTCCCCGTCCTCGAGGACGGCACCCTCGGCCCTCTCGTTGCGGACGATGACCCGCGCGACCTTTGCATTTGTCCGGATCTCGGCCCCGAACGACTCGGCCGCGCGCCTCATCGCGTCAGGTACGGCGCCCATGCCACCCTCCGGGAAGCCCCAACTGCCGAGGTGGCCGTCGCCGACGTCACCGATGGAGTGGTGAGCCATGACGTAGGCGGTTCCCGGTTCGTATGGGCCCGCCCAGGTACCGATGACACCGTTCACGGCGATCGGTGCTTTCACTTGCCACGACTCGAACCAGTCGTCCAGCAGGTCGGCGATCGACATCGTCATGAGGCGTGTCACATCCGCGATCGTGCGGACGTCGACGCCGCGGTTGCGCCAGGCGAGGCGAAGAAGGTCAGCAAGGTCGCCGGGCCGTTTAGATCCGATCTTCGGCGGTACCGTGAGCAACATGGGCCCGAGCACGTCGGCGAGGCCGCCGAGCCAGGCGTCCCACTTCGGCATCGCCTCGGCGTCGTGCTTGGACCACTTCGCGATCTCGTCGTAGTTCTTCTTCGAGTCGTCGGACCAGATCTTGATCGAGCCGCCCTCGGGGAAGGCCTGGTAATACGGCCCCATTGGGTACACCTTGTAGCCGTTGCGCTCGAGGTTCAGATCCTTGATGATCGTCGGCGGTAGGAGACTCATCACGTACGAGAGCCGGGTCACCTTGAACTCGGGAGCGTCCGGCCAGGGCGACTCGGTCGTCGCGGCACCGCCGGTCTTGTGACGGGACTCGAGCACGACAGTGCGCATCCCTGCTCTCGCGAGGTAGGCCGCCGCCACCAAGCCGTTGTGGCCGCCACCGACGACTATGGCGTCGTAGTTCCCTGACATCGCTCGCATCTCCGTTTCGCTTGCTGCTTCGTGAGGTTCTGTTGCTCGTTTGCCGTTAGTTGCTCGTTTTACGGCTAATGAGGCTCAGTGACTGGCTTGTAGTGTCTGGCCGCATGTTTGACTGACTGTTCAGTCTAAGCGCGATGATAAGGTCGGCACAAGCGTCATGACCCTGGGGCAGGCGGCCCCGAGGAAGGATGAAGTACCCGTGACCACTACTGCGAGTACGAGTCCTGCTGCCCGGTCGGGGGCTGGGGCTGGGGCGGCTGGGTCGGCTGGGGCTGGGTCGGCTGGGTCTGGTACTGCCGTCGACGGAGCTTCGGACAGGCGTCGTGTGCAGATGTTGGCCGCGACGATCGACGTGATCGTCGAGCGGGGCTTTCCCGAGACTCGCATTGCGGACGTGGCCGAGCGCGCCGGAGTGAGCCCTGCACTAGTCATCTACTACTTCAAGACGAAGGACAACCTGCTCGCCGAGGCGATGCGGTACTCCGAAGACGGCTGGTACGCCGAAATGGCTCGGCGTACCGCCGACATCGACTCTGCAGCCGGCCGGCTCGAAGAGGTCGTTGCGATGAGCTGTCTCGGTGGGCCTGAGTTCGACAAGACCGGCGCGGTGGAGGACTCCTGGGCTGTGTGGCTCGACTTGTGGGCTCAAGCGCTCCGTGATCCTCAAGTGCGCCAGGTCCGCGAGGAGTTCGACGAGCACTTCCGCCAGACGATCCGCCAGATCGTGCGTGACGGGATCACCGCGAAGGAGTTCTCCGAGATCGACGAGGACGAGTTCGCGATCGGGTATTCGGCGCTGCTAGATGGTTTTGCCATCCAGATCGCCCTCGGGGACCCGGTCGTCGATGCGCGACGAGCGTTCGAGCTCTCGATGCGCGTGGCGGCCCAGCAGCTCGGCTACCAGTGGAAGCCAACGCCAGTCCAGTCAGTGCAGTCAGTGCAGTCAGTGCAGTCAGTGCAGTCAGTGCAGCCAGTGCAGTCGGTGCCGACTGCGACCCCGCCCAAGCGCGCGCCGAAGCGCTCCAAGCGCTGACGGCCGGAGCACCGCCGAGCCAGATCAGTACCCGCCGCCACCGCCGCTCGAGCTCGACGTGGTTGTGCCGCCACCGCCCGTCATAGAGGCGCTGACTTTGACGACGTACCAAGTGCCGCCGACGCCTTCGCCGTTCGTCTGGCCGGCCGCCGAGTCCCCCGCGTAGGTGTAGAGGGGTACGCCGTTATAGGCCACCTGGAGCCCTCCGCCGGTGCGGGTGAACGTTCCAAATCCCGACATTCCGGAGGCGATGCTCGCGCTCGCGCTCGGAGCGGTCAGCGGGGGCCAAGTGCTCGAGCACCCACCGGTGCAGACCGACTTGTCATGCGAGTCCGGCGAGTAGCTGTACAGGGTCAAACCCTTTGCGTCGACGAGGATCGTCCCTAGCTTGGCGTTCGGCGCCGTCTTTACGAGCGCCGAGGCCGTGGCAGCACTCGAACTCGTGGTCGCGCCCGACGAAGCGCTCGTCGAGGGCGAACCACTCGACGACCCACAGGCCGCTGCCAAAAGGGCGATACCGAGCAGACCTCCACCCGACAGTACGCGGCTGCGGCTGAAGAGCGTGCTCCCTACTCGCGGCGGCTGCAAGCGTCGTGCCTGTGCCGTGAACTCGTTGCCTGCCATGCGCTCAGCCATGTATTTGCCTCCGGCTCAGTGGGACTTGTCGACAGGGGATACGGACCAGCGTGCCGCGGAGATTCATTGCAGCGGCGGAGCCGGACGCATTCAGACTAAGCGAGAGCCGGCGAGACGTCGCCGAAAGTCTCCTCACGGATCTCCGCCACGGACGAGTCCCCCGGGGCCAGTACCCGAAGGGCATCAGCCGGCAGGTGGACCTGCACTGGACTTCCAGCCTCGAAGACGTAGGCGCCGCCGTCGTTCTGGACGAGTGCCTGCAAGCTCACGCCGGCCGCCAGACGCACGACGACCTGGGTGGCGTTGCCGAGGAAGACGTTTCTCTCCACCATGCCCGGCACACGGTTCGCTCCCGTCTCCTCGAACCCGAACAACGAGACGCGTTCGGGCCGGATGGCGATCTTGACCGGCCCCGACGCCGTCACCGTCCCGCACCCCGCTGCCACCTTGAAGTCGCCGATCGTGACCTCGCAGGGCTGCGAGGGGGATCCGGACCGGGTAACCGTCGCGTCCATCAGGTTCGACACACCGAGGAAGTCCGCCACGTACGCGTCGGCCGGCTCCTCGTAGACGACACGAGGCGTACCGAGCTGCGCGATCCGGCCGTTCGACATCACCGCTAAGCGGTCCGACATCGTGAGGGCCTCTTCCTGGTCGTGGGTGACGTACAAGAACGTGATGCCGACCTGCTCCTGCAGAGCCTTCAGCTCGACCTGCAGCGAGCGGCGCAGCTTGGCGTCAAGCGCGCCAAGCGGCTCGTCCAATAGCAGCACCGACGGCCTCAGCACGAGAGCACGCGCAAGAGCGACCCGCTGTTGCTGCCCGCCCGAGAGCTGGCCCGGGCGCCGTTTCTCGTAGCTCGTTAGCTGAACGAGCTCGAGCGCCTCGCCTACCCTCGTCTTTGCCTCCGCCTTCGAACAACCCTGGTAGCGAAGGCCGAACGCCACGTTGTCGGCCACGTCGAGAAACGGGAAGAGCGCGTAACTCTGGAACACCGTGTTCACCTTGCGCTTGTTCGGTGGCAGGTGTCCGACGTCTGAGCCGTCGAGGATGATCTCGCCACTCGTCGGCTCTTCGAAACCAGCCACCATGCGCAGCGTCGTCGTCTTCCCACATCCCGACGGTCCGAGGAGGGAGAAGAACTCACCGCCCTCGACCTCGAGTGAGATTCCGTCGACGGCTGTCTGATCGCCGAAGCGCTTCGTGAGCTGCTTGAGGGTGATGGTGCCTCCGGGCATGGTCTCTTGGGGCTCCTTGGCTGGGGGTCGAGATTTCTGGGGTCGAGATTGGCTCTAGAGACCGGCGAAGTTGGTGAGCGCCTCGGTCGTGCTCTGGCGCTCGCCCTTGGTCATGAGTCGGAAGGCGACATATCCGATGGCGGCGACTATGACCGAGAAGGCGAGCATCAGGGTCGCGATCGCGTTGAGCGCCGGGCCGTTGTTGCCGCCGTGCGCCTGGGAGTAGATGAGGACTGCCATCGTCTGTGAGTTGGCGGTCGACGACAGCAGGTCGACGAGGACGAAGTCGTCGATGCAGGTCGCGAAGACGAGCACTGCGCTCGCGAAGATGGCCGGCATTAAAAGCGGGCGCAGCACTCTCCAGATCGCCCGCGCCCGCGACGCGCCGAGATCGGCGGCCGCCTCCTCGTACGACCTTCCGATCGTGCTGAGGCGCGCTCTGATGATGATGGCCGGCCAGGAGATGTTCCAGACGACGAGTGCCGCCACCTCGGCCGGCGTCCCGAGGGCGACGAACTTGAAGGACTGCTGGAACAAGAACAGCAACGCGACGCCGAGCAACAACTCGGGGATGACGAACGAGAAGATCATGAGGAAGTTGAGGTTGCTGGAGGTACGGCTGCGCCAGCGGTCGATGCCGATCGCGAAACCGACGCCGAGCGGGACCGTGATGATCGTCACGAGAAACGCCAGCCACAGCGTCTGCAAGACGGCCGCGTGCAGTTGCGCGTCGTGGAGCACCGACGGCGTCTTCGACGATGTCGAGATGTACCACTGGAACGAGAAGCCCTGGAAGGCGCTCTGGGACTTCCCGTGGTTGAACGAGAAGAGCACCGCCAGGCAGATCGGCAGGATCGACCAGGCGAGGTAGACCCACGTGAAGATCTCGAGACCGACAGGGTGCCGCCACTGCCTCGAGCGGCGACGGCGCGGTGACGGCGGAGCGGTGACCGAGGCGACTCCGTCTCGGCTGACCGGGACAGGGGCCGGTGCGGGCGCTTCGGCGACTGTGGCCATCAGGCGGTCTCTCTCGACGCACGCCCAGTGGAGCGCACGTAGTAGATCATCGGCACCATCAAGAGGATCAACAACACGATCGAGAGAGCGGCGCCCTCCGGCTCGAGGCTCGGGACCGCTAGCTGGCCCTGGATCTCGTTCCCGATCATCGTCGTCGACGGCGAGGCCGACAGGAGCTGGTTGGTGAAGAAGTCACCGATCATCGGCAGAACAGTGATGAACGCGCCGGCGAGGATCGTCTGGCGACTGAGTGGGATCGTCACGTGCCAGAAGGTCCGCCACTTCGACAGCCCGAGATCCTGCGACGCCTCGAGGAGGCGGCCGTCTATACGGTCGAGACCTGCGTAGAGCACCACGATCAGGTAGGGGATGTAGCCGTACACGAGGCCGAGGATGACGGTGATCGACTTGCCGCCGATCCAGGAATACGGATGGGCAGACGACATGAGGTGCAGATCCTCGAGGATCCTGTTGACGTAGCCGTTGGTCTGCAGCAGGTCGATCCACGCCAGCATCCGCATCATGTAGCTGATCCAGAACGGCGCTACGAGCAACAGCAGGAAGACGCTCTTGCGCTTGCCGCCGTAGCGGCTCACGAAATAGGCGACCGGGTAGCCGATGCCGAGCGACAGGGCAGCGGCTGCAGCGGTGTACCAGATCGTGCGGAGCATCGGCGGGAGCAAGAACGCGTCCTTGCCGATGAATTCGTGCCACAACTGGACGAACGTCGACCCGTTCCACTGGAAGGGGTTCCACACGGGTATTGGCGATTGGAAGAGCGGGTCGAGAGTCCCGAAAGCGACGCAGAGCACGACGTAGAACGGCACCAGGATGAGCACGGCCAACCAGAGGCCGCCTGGTATCGAAAGGGCGCCCCAGGCCCAGCGCGGTCGCCACGAATCGAGGCGGTTCTGTTGGGTGCGCTGGCGGTAGTGCTCGCGGGCGCTCACCGGCCGCAGCTGCCTTTCCTGGCCAACCGCTGGCTCACAGCCCACCGCCGAATTCGGTCCAGGCGAGCTCCCAGGCGTTGTTGGTAGCGGGCGGCAGGCCGAGCTCTTCGATGCCGTTGTCGAAGTTCTCGGGGAGCACCACGGTCGACGTCAGCGACTCCGGGAGGATCTTCTCTTCGATCAGCTTCTCGGGCGTGACGCCGTAGATCGGCTGCATGTAGCCGTTGAAGCTGATGTTGTTGACGGCAACGTCCAAGTCGAGGAGGTAGTTGACGAACAGGTGGGCGAGAACCGGGTTCTGACTCGAGGCGAGGACTGTGTTCGTGTCGTTCGCAATGGGCCCGCGGCCGTCCTTCGGGAACCAGTAGCCGACGACGTCGACCGGGACACCTTTTGGCATGTAGTACTCCGCGGCAGCCATGTCTCCCGACCACGCGTGATGGATCCAGGTCTGTCCGTCGGGGATCTCTGTGTAGTCATTGTTGTCGATGAGCACGTCGACGAGCTTCTGGAGGTCCTGAAGCTCGTTATAAGAGCTCGTGATTTGGTCAAGGCTCGTCGTGTTGAGGTCGAAGATGCCCTGCTTCATGAGGCCGAGGGAGATGCTCTCGCGGTAGTCGTCAAGGATCGCGACCCTGCCGCGGTACTTCTCCTGCCACGGCATCGCCCAGGCTTGCTCGTTCGTCATCGTGTAAGGGTCCTCGTCGACGAGGTCCTTCCGCCACGAGATGCCGGTCGTGTAGATCGTGTAGGGCACCGTGTAGCGCCAGTGCTGGTCGTAGAACGGGTTGTCGTAGACCTTCCACGCCTGCTCGATGTTGGAGATGTAGGAGTGGTTAATAGGGCGGAGGATCTTGGCCTCGATGAGGGGTCCGAGCACATCGATCGTGACACCCATGAAGACGTCGAACTTGAGCTCGCCGGTCTGGATCTTGGCGATCGCCTCGGACATGTTGTTGAACGTCGTGATCTGGTAGTTGCAGTCGTACTTCTTGCAGAAGCTCTCGCACACGGCGATGTTGAGGTAGGCAACCCAGTTGTAGATCTGCAGGGTCGGCTTGCCGGACTCGGGCGGCAGGCCCGATTTGATCGGCTGATTGCTGTCGAAGATCGGCCAGGTGACCGGGTTGTCCTTCCGGGGGAGCGGGAGGTGAAAACTCGAGTCGCCCGGTTTCTGGCAGCCGGCTAGGAGTTCGCTGAGCGAGCCGCCAAGACCTGCCAGCGCGAGGCCCTTTGTCCCGAGCGAGAGAACATCGCGGCGGGACCAGCTCGTCAGTCCGGAGCGCGCGGCGCCTCCGATGTTGCCTGCGCCGGTCCCTGCCCCTGTGCCGCTACCTATGGCTCGGGCGCGGCGGTTTGGTCCGCGGCGCCCCCAGTTCTCTCGAGGATGAGAGGTCATCTCTCTTGCCGATGCGAATCCATCCCCGGCACCACCCCTCCCTGGTCCATCTCTTGCTGGTCCGGCTGCTTGCCCGGCTCTGCCGATCGCCCGGCTCTACTGCGTGACTGCTACCGAGCCTGAACGACCGATCAACGAGTCAACTCGCTTCAGCGGTCGTTCGCAACAAGTGGGCGAACTGCCTGCGCAAAGCGTTTGAAGTTCGCCGTGAACCGGTCTATGTCCTCCTCGTCGTGCTGTACCGAGATCATCCACTGCTCGGTCTTGCCCCATGGTGGCATGAAGACGCCGCCGTTGTGCTGGAAGAGCCAGTGAAGGTGATTGAAACGGTCGTCGACGGTCAGGAAGTCGCGGTAGTTGCGTACTGGTGTCGTCGAGAACGTGACACAGCCTTTGGCGCCGACCGACACGACGTGTGCCGGGAGGCCGCACTCCTCGATCGTGGCCGAGAGCGAGTCGCCGATGCGGCGGCGGAGACGGCCGAGCCGCTCGTATGCCTCGGGCGTCGCCACCTTCTCGAGCATCGCTCTCGTCGCAGCCATCGAGAGCGGATTGCCGTTGAATGTGCCGACCATCTCGTAGTCGCCATTCGCGACGTGGCTCATCGTCTCCTCGGTGCCGCCGACTGCGCTGGCGATGAGCCCTCCGCCGATCGCCTTTGCGAGGCAGACGAGGTCGGGAGTGACGCCGCTCAAGGCGGACGCGCCGCCCGGCCCGGCGGTGAGTCCCGTCTTCACTTCGTCGAAGGTGAGCAAGGCTCCATGTCGGTGGAGCAGCTCTTTCAGGCCGGCGAGATAGCCATCGGTCGGGTGAATGATGCCTGCGTTCATCATGATCGGCTCGAGGATCATCCCGGCGATCTGGTCCTTGTGCTCTTCGAGGAGAGTCTCGACAGATCCGAGATCGTTGAACGTCGCTACCAACGTGAGGTCGGTGATAGCGGTGGGAATGCCGTTCGAGGCGGGCACCGAGTTCGGACGGCCGATCGGGCCGATGTCGGCCTCGTCCGGGCAGATCGACACCTGGACCGAGTCGTGGTGGCCGTGGTAGCAGCCCTCGATCTTGATGATCAGGTCGCGCCCTGTGATTGCCCGCATGAGGTGAACGGCGTCCATCGTTGCCTCGGTCCCAGAGTTTCCGAAGCGCCACAGCGGGAGACCGAAACGCCTCGCGAGGTTCTCCGCCACTGCGATCGCATCCTCGTTCGGCTGAGCGAAGTGGGTGCCGCGCGTGACTTGGTGTTGGACTGCCTCCACGATGGCGGGATGGGCGTGTCCGGCGAGACCTGCTCCATAGCCGCCGTGCAGGTCGACGTACTCGGTGTCGTCGACGTCGAAGATCTTCGCGCCGAGGCCTCTCTCGAGAAACACCGGCTGGGGGCGAGAGATCTGCCAGCTGCTCGTGACGCCGCCTGCGAGGACTCGCGCCGCACGCTCGTACATCGCTCGCGACTTGGGCTGGCGGTCGAGGAAGATCTGCTCTTGGTCTTCGATGAGCTCGTCGAGATCACCGGCTGCCGCCTCGGCTAGGTCTCCGGTGACTAGTTCTGATGTTGGGGTCGTGGTGTTGAGGACCACGGGATTGCTCCGTTCTCGGGGGGTTCCGCGTCGGCCGCCGTGGCCGTTCGAAGCGGGAGTCACCTCGCTTGACTGAACATTCAGTCTATGACAGCGTGTGCCCTTCGGCAAGCGTCCCCCTCGCCTGTCGCTCTGGTTGCGCTGGTTGCTGGTTTGCTCGGGGCTTGGCGAAGAACGCGGGGGCTCGGCAAGAAGAGGAGTGCGTCGTGGCGATTCATCAGGCCGAGGCCGGGCCTACTCGGATGGGCGCTGACCCGGCCGTAGCTGACCCGGCCGAGGCTGACCCGACCGGCGCTGCGCGGACCGGCGCTGCCCGGATCGGCGCTGCCGAAGCGAACTGGTACCCAAACGTGGTTGACGGTCGTCCGGTACCGCGACCAGAGGGTGCGGCGATACTCGAGCTGGTCGACCCATCCACGGGCGTCGTGCATGGCTCGGCACCAGAGTCGTCCGCCGACGAGGTTGACGAGGCCGTTCGCGCGGCGGCGGCCGCCTTTTCCTCCTGGAGTAGGCAGACGCCTGCTACGAGGTCGGCGCTGCTGCTCGAAGTCGCCTCGTTGCTCGAGGCCAATGCGGATGCTCTGTGTGCGCTCGAAGTGCTCGACACTGGCAAGCCGGTCAATCAGATGACCGAGGACGAGATGCCGGCGATTTTGGACCAGGTTCGTTTCTTCGCTGGTGCATGCCGGGCGCTCGAGGGTCGATCGGCGGGCGAGTACGCCGAAGGNNGGGAACACCGTCGTATTGAAGCCTTCCGAGCTGACTCCGGCGTCGACCAGTGTCATGGCCCAGCTTCTCGGCACGGTCCTGCCGCCGGGAGTCGTGAACGTCGTTTGCGGGGGCGCACAGACGGGCGAGTCCCTCGTACGGCACCCCTCGGTTGCGATGGTGTCGTTGACGGGAAGCGTTCGCGCCGGTCGAGCGGTGGCCGCGCTCGCTTCGGAGCGGCTTGCCCGTGTTCACCTCGAGCTTGGTGGCAATGCCCCCGTCGTGGTCTTCGCAGATGCCGATCTGGCCGCTGCCGCTGTTGCTATAGCCGGGGCCGGCTTCTACAACGCCGGCCAGGATTGCACGGCGGCGAGTCGGGTACTCGTCGAGTCGTCGGTCGCTCTGGATCTCGTCGACTTGCTCCAGGCAGCCGCTTCGGAGGCCCGGTGCGGGGCACCGGACGAGGAGGGCATCGCGTTCGGCCCGATGATCTCCGAGGCGCAGCGAGGTCGGGTCGAGGGCTTGCTCTCGCGACTGTCAGCACCGGCCCAGGTCGTGTGCGGTGGTGGGCGGGTCGACCGCCCCGGCTTCTACTTTCCGGCGACGATCGTTACGGGCGTCGTGCAGTCCGACGAGCTCGTGCAGGAGGAGATCTTCGGGCCGGTCATCACGATGCAGACCTTCACTTCCGACCACGACGCCGTCGCTCTCGCGAACGGCGTGCCGCAGGGCTTGACAGCCAGCGTGTGGACCGCCGATGTCGGGCGGGCCATGCGCCTTGCCCGCGACCTGGATTTCGGTGCCGTCTCGGTCAATGCCCACGCGCCGATGGCGTCGGAGATGCCTCACGGCGGATTCGGTGTGTCCGGGTACGGCAAGGACCTTTCGGTCTACGGTCTCGAGGATTACACAAGGCTGAAGCACGTCGCCGTGGCTCTGTGAGACTCACAGGTCCAGCTCCAGATCAGGCAAGTACGAGGAGGGATTGAGTTGACTCAGGAAGTCCGAGGTGTCGTCGCCCGATCGAAGGGTGGTCCGGTCACGGTCGAGACGGTTCTCGTTCCTGACCCTGGCCCAGGTGAGGCGGTGGTGGCCGTACAGGCGTGCGGTGTGTGCCACACCGATCTGCACTATCGGGAGGGTGGGATAAATGACGACTTTCCGTTTCTTCTCGGTCACGAGGCTGCGGGCATCGTTGAGGCCGTCGGCCCGGGGGTAACGGGGGTCGTGCCGGGCGACTTCGTGATCCTCAACTGGCGGGCTGTCTGTGGTGAATGCCGGTCGTGCCGGCGCGGCCGTCCCTGGTACTGCTTTTCGACCCACAACGCGACGCAGAAGATGACACTGGCGGACGGCACTCTGCTGTCGCCAGCGCTCGGCATCGGCTCGTTCGCGGAGAAGACGCTGGTGGCGGCCGGGCAGTGCACGCCCGTTGACCGCCGCGCCCGTCCTGAGGCGGCTGGCCTCCTCGGTTGCGGCGTCATGGCGGGACTTGGAGCCTCGATGCTCACCGGCGAGGTCGGGCGTGGCGATTCGGTCGCAGTCTTTGGCTGCGGGGGAGTGGGGTGCGCGGCCATCGCCGGCGCTGTGCTCGCCGGCGCGACGACCGTGATCGGGGTCGACCTCGATGCACGCAAGCTGGCACTCGCTCAGTCGTTCGGTGCAACTGCGGTCGTCGACGCCTCGTCCGAGGATGTCGTCGAGCGCGTGCGTGAGCTGACCGGCGGGCACGGCGCTGATGTGTGCATCGAGGCCGTCGGCAACCCGAAGGTGTTCGAGCAGGCGTTCTTCGCCCGTGATCTGGCGGGCACCGTCGTGCAAGTGGGCGTGCCGACCCCTGACATGAAAATCGAGCTCCCGATGATCGAGTTCTTCGGCCGAGGTGGCCGTTTGAAGCCATCGTGGTACGGCGACTGCCTACCAAGCCGAGATTTCCCTATCTTGATCGACCTGTACCTCCAGGGCAGGCTCGATCTCGATCGCTTTGTCTCCGAGACAATTGGTCTCGAGGGCGTCGAGGAGGCCTTTCACCGAATGGAGCGAGGAGAGGTCCTGCGGTCCGTCGTCGTGATGGTCGGCTCGTGATGGTCGGCTCGTGATCGAGCTCATCGACGATATCGGTCACCTCACGACGTCCGGCATCTTCTCGCTCGACGGCCAGGATTTCGAGGTCGAGAACAACGTGTGGATCGTCGGCAGCGCGACGGAAGTTGTGGTCATCGACGCGCCGCACTCAGCGCCGGAGATCGTGTCGGCGATCGGCGATCGCCGTGTCCTTGCGATCGTCGCTACGCACGGCCACAACGACCACATCAATGCCGCCGTCGCTCTACGCGAGGCGGTCGGCGCACCAGTCTTGCTGCATTCGGCTGACCTGCCGTTGTGGCGAGAGGTTTACGGGTCCGATGGCGTCGAGCCGGACGGCGAGCTCGTCGACGGCGACGTCGTCCACGCAGGTCCGGTCTCGCTCTCGGTGATCCACACGCCCGGCCACACACCAGGCGGATGCTGCCTTTACAGCGCCGATCGCCATTTGCTCTTCTCAGGGGACACCCTATTCAAGGGCGGACCAGGCGCGACCGGGCGCAGCTGGTCGGATTTTCCGACGATCATCGAATCGATCAGGGGGCGGCTGCTCACGTTGCCTTCGGAGACTCGTGTGCTGACGGGTCATGGCGATGAGACCCTCATCGCAGATGAAGCCCCGCACCTCGAGGAGTGGATTGATCGGGGACACTGATCACCTATCAGACGAGACGTCGAGGCCAGACGATCTGCCCGAATCCTCGCCTGATTCGCAGGCCTCGCCTGCCTCAGCCATCTTGCGTGCCTCGCCGCGGCAAGACCGCAGGCTGCGCCGCGGGGTCTTCCTGCCACCGTTCAACGAGCTAGCTGAGCCCCGACGACTGATCGCCATTGCCCAGCTGGCCGAGGACCGTGGGTGGGACGGACTCTTCCTGTGGGATCACGTGTTGCGGCGACCCGAACAGGCGGCGGAAGTCGCAGATCCGTGGGTCGCACTGTCGGGGATCGCGTGCGCGACGTCTCGGCTGAGAATCGGCACGATGGTCACTCCACTCGTCCGCCGACGACCACAGGTACTCGCCCGGCAGGTCGTTTCACTCGATCACCTCTCGGGCGGGCGCCTGACTCTGGGGCTCGGTCTCGGCGTCGATACTTCAGGGGAACTGAGCCGCTTCGGCGAGCTGACAGAGCCGGTCGCACGAGGTGATCTCCTCGACGAAGGCGCCGCGCTGCTCGCCGCGCTGATGTCGGGAGAGCAGGTGCAACATCGCGGGAACTACTTCGTGGCCGACGGCGTGCGGTTCTTACCTCGGCCCGTGCAGTTGCCGCGGGTGCCGATGTGGTTCGGAGCAAGGGGAACCCCCTCGAACGGCCGCGCTGTGAGGCGGGCCGCTCGCTACGACGGGTTGTTCTTGATCGACGCGGAACTCGACGATCTGGCTCGCGCAGTCGCAACGATCGTGGCTGAGAGAGGGACTCTCGAGGGCTTCGACGTTGCCGTCCTTGACGCGCCAGAGATGCCGCTTGGCGAAGCCGCTTCGCTCGGGGCGACGTGGGCGATGCTGGCGATCCGACCTGAGGTACGTGCGTCGCAGGTCGAGGTGATGGTGGCTTCTGGCCCGCAGGAGGGGCGCTCGGCGTAATGCGTGGTGGCGTGGATTCGGCCTGAGGGGCAGCCTCCCACTCAGACCTCTGCCGTCGCGCCGCGTGAGCGGCAGCAGACGACGCAGAGGCTTGGGGTAGCGCCGCCGGATGGGCCGCCGACGACGCGATTGGTGGCGTTGGTGCCACCGAGGCGTCGGCAGAAATGCTGGATGGACACATTGGGTCAGGCTCAGGGGACGTCGTACTGACTGATGGCGCCGCCGGAGCGCCAGCCGCCGGAGCGCCAGCCGATGTTGCCTGTTCGCGCTCGGCCCTGAGCGAGGCGAGGTACTCGGGTGTGATCCGGACGGTCACCACCCGGCCGCTCGAGGCGAGCGATGGCTGGGTCCAGCGTTCCACCTCAGGCTCCGAACTCGCGGCCGCAGTTGGCTCAGCGGCCCGGCCATCGGAATCCGCGTCAGGCCAGACGGGTTCTCTCGAGCGGAGCGTCGGGAGTGCGAGCCCGGCGGTCGGCTCGCCGGGCGTTGTCACGTCGAAGCGGTCGCCCACCGCAACGACGTGTTGATCCGGTCGGATATTCACCCATTGCCAGTCGCCGGGTCTGCCTATGAGGCGGAAGAATCGGTAGGTCTTCAAGAAATGGTGCCGGCATAGCTTCACGAGATTGGCCAGCTCGGTCGGGCCGCCTTCCTCGATCGGGATGATGTGGTCCCTTTCGAGGCCGTAGCTAATCCCACACCCCGGCACCTGGCAGACCTGGTCTCGTCGCGAGAGCGCCGTCTCGAGGTGGGCGGGAATCCACCGGCCGAAGTGAGTGACCGAGGCGATGTCGACGCCTTTCGAGATGATCAGCTTCGCCCACGAGTTGCCGAAGAGGTACTCGACCGTCGAGAGGGAAACGGGACCGATGCCTTCGATCTCGCATCGCTCGCCCGGCTCGAGCCCGCCGCGGCGGAGGGCCTCGACGTCCACGTGGAGGATGATCTCGGCACGGGGTATTGCCGGAGCGTTTCCGACGAGCGGACGTGCGGCCACTCCAGCGCTGTTCCCAGCGACGGTCCCATTGTCGGGGACTGCAGCTGCGCCTGGGGGAGTGCTTGCAGACTCGCCGGAACGAGAGGCCGGGCCACTTGCCCGGGAAGCCGGCGACAGGGCAAGTGGGTTGCAGAGCGCGACGAGAGCGTCGGCCATGTAAGCCTCGTGAGCCTCCCGCCGGCCTTCCTGGCGGGCCTCCTCGAAAACCTTCCGGGACATCGTTTCAAGAGTGTTCTTGACTTGGGCTCCTTCGACCGGCGGCAGCTCACCACGGATCGAGACCGCGCCCTCGGCGGTAGTCCCAATGTAGAGGTGGCGGCGCTCTCGTAGACGGGCGTCCCGCTTGCTCGCCTCTTCCTCGGAGCGCGTGGCGGCGACGATCCGCTGGCTCTGCTCGCGCAGCTCGTTCAACGAATCGCTGCCGGCTGCTTCGATCAGTTCAAGCCCTGAGTCCGGGTCGGCCTCGAGGGCAGGCAGGATGACGGCTGCCTGCGTCGGCGAGATGGAACCTTTGCGCAGCGCGTCCTCGAGTTCCGGCTGATCGGCCAGCTTCTTGCTGATCTCGAGGTCGCGGCGTGCCTTGCCGACTGCCTCCCCGCTTTCGCCTGCGAGCCATTTGGCGGCCGAAGTCTTGCCGTCCTGGCCACCATCGTGAAGTTCCGCAGCGCGACGCGCCATCAAGATTCGGGCCGATGCGCAGAGCTTCTCGGCCCGGACGACCCGCTTCAAGACGACGGGCACATCGGCTGGGGCGTACTCGGCTGGCTCTAATCCCGCAACGAAACCCTCGACTGCCAGGAGGATCTCCCGGAAGCTCTTGTCCTTCGTCGCATCGAACATATGTTTGATTGTATTCGATGGTGGAACGAAGTCAAGCGAATTTGCATGAAAAACTTAAAAAGACATGACAGATGTCAATAGAGAACGAACTAGGAGGGAAGGAGCTAAGAGACCTCAGTTCTGCTCGACCAGCGCATCGTCCTGACCGAAGCCGTCGGACCCGGATCCGGCCGAGACGCAGAAGCTGGCGGACGTGCACGCGACACCGTTCAACCCGGTCGCGTAGTCACCGACGATCCGGCCCGAATAGACGAACGACCAAGACTTCCCGTTCCACTGCGCAAGGCGCGTCGTGTCTCCGTAGTCATTTGCGGAGTAGCCCGATGCAATGCAGTCGGAGGTAGTTGGGCACGTCACACCGGTCAACACGTTGTAGAAGGCGCTAGCAATGTCTGGAGTAGTCGCGAGAGTCCAGGTGGAGGACCTGAGAGTAACGGCCAGGCTCGATTCGGCCGTATCGCTCGCCTCGCTGTAACCAGTGGCGACGCAGGTCGAAGTGCTGGGGCACGACACCCCGAGGAGGTGGTCAGCGGCCGCACCGGTGACGTTGGGGCTAGTTGAAACGCGCCATTTCTTGCCGTTCCAGCGCTCGATCAGAGTCTCGGTCGCCCCGCCCGCATCGACATACGAGCCAACGGCGTTGCATACCGAGGCCGACGGGCAAGCAACGCCCTCGAGGCTCGTCGAGGTCGCACCAGTCGGAGCAGCGGTCACCTGAAGTGTCCACCTCGAGCCGGAGAGTCGCTCTGCGAAGGCCGTCGCGGCCGATTCTGGAGTCGTCTTGCTGAAACCGACGGCGGTGCAGGTCGTCGCGCTCGAGCACGAGACTCCGGTCAACCGGACGTACTGCGCGCCCACGGGGTCCGGCGTCGTCATCGCCGACCACGTCGAGCCTGTCATCTCCTCGGCGAACGCGCTCGCTAGACCGTTCTCTGCATCGGTACCGACAGCGACATCGCCAACCGCAATGCACTCTGTCGAGCTCGGACACGACGCGCCGTAAAGGCCCGTCACATCCGCACCCGCGGGTTCAGCGCTCTTCCCGAGGGACCACTTCTTCCCGTTCCACTTGTAGACGAGGCCATTCGACTCGCCCGGATTGACGGGGTACGTGTATCCCACGGCGACGCAGGTCGAAGTGGAACAACCGGCGGCCTGGAGGTAGCTCGCGGCTGGCGCCGTCGGTCCAGGAATGCTCTTCAGCGTCCATGCGCCGGAGCTGAGACCTATTGCGAGCAGGTGGTCCTCTTCAGACGAGTAGCTTGCGCCAACGGCGACACAAGATGGCGTCGTGCTCTTGGCGCAGGCAACGGCGGCGAGGCTGCTCGTGGTGACGCGGGCGGCGTTAGGGCTCGATTCGAGTGACCAGGTCCCGCCCGACAACTGTTCGACCAGCGTCTCGGTATCGCCATTGGTGTCGAGGAAGCTCTCGCCGGCGGCTTCGCAGGTAGTCGCTGACGAGCACGAAACCGAGAGCAGGAAGTCTCCGAGAATGCCCGTCGGGTTCGGGGTGCTGACGACGGACCACTCGGCGCCGCTCCACTGCTCGGCGAGCGTCGCCGATTGCGAGTTCTCTGTAGCCCAGTTGCGCCCGACTGCGACGCAACTGCTGATGGACGTGCATGTGATCCCGCTGAGGTCGTCAGAGGCTGATTCGGAAGGGACAGCCGGGCTGCCCATGGTCCACGTGGTGCCGTTCCAGGTCTCCACAACTGCTTCCTCGTTTCCGGGATCCTGGCTGTAACCGACTGCGATGCAATCGGCAGCGCTCGGGCAAGAAACAGAAGTCAGTTTGTTCTGCAGATCTCCGCTCACATCCGGGCTCGAGTCGATCGACCAACTCGTCCCGTCCCACTGCTCGATGAGCGTGTCGACGTCCGGATAGCTGGTCTCGACGTTGCCGACTGCCATGCACAGCGTCGCCGACTCGCACGTCACGCCACTGAGAACGTTGTCGGCCGCACCGCTCACGTTCGGGCTCGGGATCACGGACCATTTCGTGCCATTCCAGGACTCGACCATGGAGTTGAACGTGTTGGAGAAGGTGAGGTCCGTTCCGACGGCGGTGCACTCGGTCTTGCTCAAGCAAGTGACGGCATTCATCTGCGGGAAGTCATCCCCTGGTGCGGTGGGATTCGGGCTCGTCTCGGGCGACCAAGCCGTTCCGTCCCAATGCTCAACGAGAGTGCCGATAAGAGAACCGGAGGTCGAGCCCCATCCGACGGCCCAGCAGTTGATCGTGCTCGAGCACGCAGCGCCGTTGAGCTGGCCGTCGAATGTGCTGGCAGGCTCGGTCAGCGTGGCCCGGGCCCACCTGGCCGCGGCGGCCTTGGACGTGGCGGCACCGGCACCTTTGCCCGTCCCGGCAGCGGCGATGCCTTCGCTCACTGCCTGCGTGGCGGCAAGTGGCAACGCGAGGGCGACGATCGCGAGCAGGCCGGTGAATCGAGCCGCAAGCGAGCTCCGTGGGTGGCGGTGGTGCGGGTTCATGGCGACCCTTCGTTTCTCCTCGCGCTCAGTGAATCTACGCCAGCCCACGACGACTTTGGTGCCGGAACCGATCGAATGGCGACAAGATGAGGACCATGAAGGGCCGGATGTGGTTGTTGCTCGGTGTGGCAGCCGGGATTGCGATCGGTGTTGGTGGACTGCCGTACTTTGCCGGCGCCGCCGGTACCTTGTCGGACACTGCTCAGCGGGCCGTCGATGAGTTGCTAGTGCGGGCACGAGAGGCCAGCAGAACTGGACACGAGGCGATCGGGCTCGTGCTCACTGCCTACATCGAAGACGCTCGGGGTGAGCGCCAGTCGGCATTGGCAAGGCTCGACCAAGCCATAGCTCTCGGCGAGTCCGCGGGACTGACACGCCTGCTCGCTGACGTGTACTCTCGATCCACCGAGATCTACCGAAAGAGCGGCGATCTGCAAAAGGCAGAGCGCTCCGCCGAACTAGCGACTGCATCCACACAAGCAAGCGGAGATGTTTGGGCGGTTCCCCAACGCCTGCAAGAACTGGCTGAACTTCAGGTTGCCCGAGGCAGGTATGCAGAGGCAGATCGCGTATATGATCGTGCGGAGGCGTTCCTCGATGCCATGATCGGCAAGGTTTCAACCGTGCTGGAGAAGACGGCCGTGATCACGGCATCTAGCCAAATCTATTCGCGACACTTCGCACTGATCGCGGAGCATTTCAACAACCCGCAGAAAGCTTACGCCATAATCGAACAGGTGCGAGGACGTGTAGCTGCGGATCTCTTGGCGGCGGGATCAGTGGCCCCGGCGGGAGCGAAGAGTGCTGAGCGGGCGATCTCTCAATTGCGGCTGAAGTTGATGGGGGCGCGATCGACGAATGAGGTACGTAGCCTGCGGGATCAAATCTTCATGATGGAGCAGACCCGATGGGTAACGCCCGGAGTAAGCGCGCTCAAGACCAAGTCACGGGAGACGGTCGGACTTGAGCAGATTCAGCTGGCTCTGGCTCCGTCTACCGTGCTCTTGGAATATGTAATCGCGGATCCGAGTTCTTATTGCCTCACGATTTCGCGCAGTGGTGCCCGTATCGTGCGGTTGGACAGCAAAGCTCGGATCGAACCACTCGTCGCGGCTTATCTAAAGGCCGTAAAAGCTAAACTACCCGCTATTGCTGAAGCCCGCAGCGTGTATGACGCGATCCTTCGGCCGATCCGCGATGCAGCACAGAAGGAGACCCTCATTATTATCCGTGACGGACAACTGCACCTAGTGCCGTTCGACGGGCTCATCGAGGTATCCGGCCGCTATGTCGCTGCAGCACGAACGGTCATCTATTCCCCGTCTGCGACCAGTTTTTACCTGTTGGGGGACCAGCAGCAGCGTCCACGAACAGCCCACAATGCGCTTCTCGCGGTTGGAGGAATCCCGTATTCTCAGAGCGGAATGAATAGGTCTGGTCTGACACGGGGGTCCAATCGGAACGGCTTTGTCGATCTCCCGTCTTCAGAAGATGAGGTGCGGATCGCACAAGCCGCGTTCCCTAAAGAGGAAAACAAGCTGCTGCTGGGGACGTCTGCAACTGAAACCGCCTTCAAAGGCTCGGGATTGGACCAATACCGCGTCATTCATCTCGCCGTTCATGGGTTTGCGGACTCAACATTTCCAGATCGAGCGGCTTTGGTTCTGTTGAGCGACCGCTCGGCCGGAGAGGACGGGTTTCTGCAGGCCTCCGAAATCGTACAGCTCCGGTTCGATGCCGATCTGGTAGTCCTTTCGGCCTGCGATACGGCGGTGGGCCCACTGCAAGGGCAGGAGGGCATCGCGAACCTGTCCAGAGCATTCCTTCTGGCTGGTGCCCGAACGGTGGTATCGACCTTGTGGCAGGTTGACGACAGTTCGTCTTTGTTCCTCATGAAGCACTTCTATGCGCATCTGTCTGCGAACCGGTCTGCAGCATCCGCTCTGACCGCCGCCAAACGTGACATGTTGCGGATGTTTGGCCGCAAGGCGCTTCCATACCAGTGGGCCGGCTTCACAATCGAAGGCGCGGCGGGGCGGGCCGATAGCCCCGAAGGATGGCGATAACTGAGATGACGTTGGATTCGAAGGAGCGTGTCCGGATTCTGCAATCTATAAAGAAGCTGGTTCTCGCGCAACACATCAATGTCGGCGGGATTGATTACGCCGCATGGACCGAGCTCGTCAATAAGCGAACCGCAGAGTTGCTCACTGCCGAGGTAGCTGGGTTCGAAGCGGGTATACGTCAACTTCTCGCGGAACTCAAGACCAGTCATACGGCCTTCTACCATTCCCTTCCGAAAGAACTCCTGCCACAGCACACGATCAATGCTAGTTTGCTGGATCTGCCATTCAATGGTGCGCGCAAATGGATGTTTCTGGATGTCTTTGAAGACGGCCCGGCACACGTTGCGGGGATCCGGCCCGGAGATATCCTGGACGCCGTAGACGGCACAACTTGCCTACCGCCCTCAACACCATGTTTTGCGATCGGCCATACTCACACGTTGAGTGTTCGCGACCGCGGCAACGGGAGCCAAAAGGAGATTGTGATTGAAGTTCCCAGGCGGAAAGGGACGAAGCACCGCCCTCCGATCGTCGAACCGAAGAGCCCGATTCACGCGAAGATCGGATCGAACATTGGACTTCTTAAGATCCCATACTTTCCGGGCGCCGCGGGGATGGGATTTGCCAACGCATTGGATAACGCGGTTCGCGATCTCAAACAGCAGGGATGCGTGCGATTGATCGTCGACCTCCGAGGAAATATCGGCGGTAGCCTGGGATTCGCCCGCCTGGCGAGCTATATGTGCCCCGGCCAGGTTGCTATTGGCCACAGCCTCACGCCTCGTCGTCTCCGGAAGGGGTACGATCCGGAGGCACTCCCACGCGTCCCTATGCCTCGCAGCAGAGCGGAGCTCTTGGTCACATTGGCTCGCTTCTCGTTCCGCGACAAATCGGTAATGCTCCTCACGCAGGGTCTGGGCGAACAGCCGTTTCACAACAGGATTGTTATCCTCGTCAACGAATGGACCAACAGCGCTGCCGAGATGGTGGCCTGTTTTGCGGCCGAGAACCGGCTGGCAAACATCGTCGGGCAAAAAACGCGTGGCAATGTCCTCGGGGCAGCCAACTTTAGGGTCGGCGGGGGCTATTGGCTCCGCTTGCCTGTCTTCGGCTGGTTCACCTCGAAAGGCCGTAGTCTCGAGGGGAATGGCGTCGATCCGGATGTGCCAGTCGAAATCTCGCCGGACGCTCTGGCGATTGGGCAGGATAATCAAATGACAAGGGCGATTGAGATCGTCAGCGGGCTCTGATGGACGATCTGCCGCAGTTGGGTTCAATACGGTAGAGCTCATGCACCAGGATCCGACAAACTACCCATCGAAATGCACTGTATCAGAGCCGATCGTGGACGACGTCGAGAAGTTTCCTTTCCGATCAGAAGGCGATCGAGGCCGCCGCGGACCAGGACGGTTCCGCTCGACGGGTTTGACAATTTGGAGCTCGTGCTGGCCCGAGGACTTCGTGGAATGCTGGTCGAAACTTCTAAATAATGATAATCTGCGAGTTTACCAGATTCCCGGACCGCGTTGATGGTACATCGATTTTTGCACCTTTCCGACATCCATTTCGGCCAGGAGAAGGACGGCTCACTGGTCAAGCACGACCACATCCGGGACGCCCTGATCGGCGATGCGGCGGGCCTTGCGGAGAAGCGCGGCCCGGCGAGCCGTATTCTGGTCACAGGCGACACGGCTTATTCCGGCACGGCCGACGAGTACGCAACAGCCGTTCAATGGCTGGAAAAGTTGGCCAAAGCCTGCAGATGCGACCTCACGCATGTCAGCACCATCCCCGGCAATCACGATTGCGACCGCAAGGCTATTTCAAACCAGGCCAAGATGATCCATGCCACGCTGCGGGCGAGCGGGCCTGAGCTCGTGCAGGCGCAAATTCACGGCATCACCGCCGACGGTGAAGCTGCGAACCCGTTTCTGCCCAAGCTGCACGCCTACCGGCAATTCGCCAATGGGTTCGGCTGCGATTTCGAGTCGCCGGCGCGCCCCCTCTGGCTGCGGGCCTTCGACCTGCCCGGGGGCATCAAGCTCAGATTCTTCGGCCTGACCAGCGTGCAGATTAGCGACAAGGATGACGCGGTCGGCAAAATGGTGCTCGGGAACCAGCAAT
>PLDN01000121.1 GCA_003136185.1 Acidimicrobiaceae bacterium
CTCCTCCAACTCCAACATCCTCCACGGCGTGGCCGCCACATCCTCCACCAACGCCTGGGCGGTGGGTTACTTCTCCAACGGCACCGCGTATCAGACCCTCGCCACCCACTGTTGCTGATGGCAGTCCGCGCTCGCGGCGCGCGACTCTCACCCCGATGACGGGCTGAGCCGGTTCTTCGGCCCGCGGTGCCGGTCACCTGAATCGGGCATTTGACAGGTTCGGCGGGTTCGGGCGGCATCCTCAAAGCACAAGCCCCACGCGTCACCTTGTGATGGGCTTCCGCCGACCTAAATTAGTCTTCGATTCTCAAGGTCACAGCGAGTTAGCCGGTGATGCACGTCGTTGATCTGCTCAGGGTTGGCGGCGTCCCCGCGATCAGGCAAGAGTGCACCTTTTGCACAGACGCGAGCAGTAGGAGACTCCGCCGGCCTCTCTTAAGGCTCGCCGAGGTTCTTGCGCTGACTGGTTGAATCCGCCCTCTGTTAAGCGCTTGTTAGCTCGGATGTCGTATAAATCTCCTTATCAAACGGGGCGAGCCGAATGACTATGCCAACCTGACGAGGAAAGACACGATCGACGCTCCTGGGGGGGGACGACAACCGAGACGCCTGAGGGCGGCTGGGTTCGTCGCGGGAGGGCGTCGTCCAGGAGGCAGACACGCTCTGTTGCGCGTCTTTCTTGGCACCTTCGTCGTCTTCGTGGCGATTGGATTGCTCTGGAGCATCTCCGCTCCGTTGACCACCGGACCCGACGAGGCAGACCAGATGATCCGAGCTGCGGCGGTCGTTCGCGGCGAATGGCTGGGGCACCCGGTGCGGCATCACACGCAAGCCGACAGGTCGGTCGTGGTGCCCAAGACCTACCAGAATTTGGATCCCTGGAGTGGCTGTGTCTGGAACCATCCGCTCAAAGCGCCGAAGTGCCCGGCGCTGGTTGACTCCTCCACGCTCGTCAGCGTCGGGACCTACGTCGGCCGCTACCCCCCGCTTTACTACCTCCTCGTCGGCGGACCGACGCTGCTCTCTCAAGACACGACGTCGGTCTACGCCATGAGGTGGATGAGCGTCCTCGTCGACTCGGTATTCCTCGCGCTTGCCGTCGCGCTCGCCGCATTGTTCGGCGCGGGAAGTCTCGTGGTGATCGGGCTCCTTATCGCTATGACGCCGCTCGTGTTCAATCTGATTGGCGTCGTCGAACCAAGCGGGTTGGAGATCTCCTCTGCCATCTGCCTGTGGACATGCCTCGCGCTGCTCGCCGTCCAGCCGGAGGGGCGACCGCCGAGAGCCCTATTGAACGGGGCCGGATTCAGCGCTGTGGTGTGTGCGCTGACGCGTACCTCGTCGCCGGAGTGGGTGGTCGGAATCGTGCTGGTGGCTATTGGCGTGCTCATGCCGGTCGGACGGATTCGGGCACTGTGGGAAGTTCGGGCTGTGCGCCGATGGTCGTACGCAGTGGCGGTGGCAGTGGTCGTGGCGGTCGCTTGGATACTCGGGGCGCAAGCGTATCTATTTGTTCCCGCCGATCGCGGACTGAAGCTGAACGCCGGCGTGTCGCAAATTCTCAACGCGGTGTTAATTCACGACCGCCTCTATCTTGCTAATTTTGCCCAGCGCTTCAGCCCTCACGATGGCCAGGACGGCCGCCTCGTGGAGATTCTGGTGGGGCTGATGGTCGTCCTCCTCACTATCGCTGGCGTGGCGTTCGGGACGTGGAGACAACGGCTGGTGATCGGCCTCGTCGCGTTGGGAACATTGTTGTTGCCCTTTGTGGCTACGGTCCTGACCTGGCGGCGCGACGGTTTCATCTGGCAGGCCAGATACAGCATGCCGTTTGCGGTCGGCCTCCCGATAGTCGCCGGGATCGCCATCGGTGGACCTCGATTGCGTGGCGCCCTCAGGCGTCGTTCGATCTCCCGGCTGGTTACGGGGGCGGTCGTGCTAAGTCTGCTGACCCAGTTCGTGACGCTCTACGGAGAGCTGCGGCGCTTCACTGTCGGACCCCGTGGACCGCTCGACCTTGTCTTCCTTAGAAGCACCGTATGGTCTCCGCTCCTGCCGGTACCGGTGATCGCCGTGGCAATAGTGATTGTGAGCCTGGGTGCGATGGTGTGGTTCGCGACCGTGGTGCGCGCTTCGGCTTGGTCATCGGCGTCGCCGTGAGCGAGGCTGTCTTTGCTGGAGCACCGACCGAAGAGGGCTTAGCCATGACCGACGAGCAGAACGAGAGCCGCTACACCGCCGAGGGTCACGCAGACTTCGAAGGCTTCGAGACCTGGTACGGCATCATGGGCGACCTCGAGCGAGCCCGCGCGGGAGACGGCCCTGCCCCGCTCGTCCTCCTCCACGGAGGGCCAGGCGCTACCCATGACTACCTGCTCGCGTTGGCGGACCTTGCAACCAACGGCCGGACTGTCATCTTCTACGACCAGCTCGGAAACGGACGTTCCACCCACCTGCGCGAGCGCGGGGCGGAGTTCTGGACCGTCGAGCTGTTCGTCCGCGAGCTCGCAAACCTGATCGAGTATCTCGGGATAGGCGGCCGCTATCACGTACTCGGCCAGAGTTGGGGCGGCTTCCTCGCGCAGGAGCATGCGCTCAGCCACCCCGCAGGCCTCTTGTCTGTCGTGTTGTCGAACACCGCCGCGTCCTTCCCGGACTTCGTCACCGAGGCCAACAGGCTCCGAGCCGAGCTACCGCCGGAGGTGGAGGCCACCTTGCGGCGCCACGAGGCGGCAGGCACGACCGACGACGCCGAGTACGTCGAGGCGTGCGACGTCTTCTACGCCCGCCACGTCTGTCGCGTGCCACAACCCTGGCCCGACGATGTCGTCGTGTCGTTCACTGCCCTCGTGACGGACCCCACCGTGTACCACACGACCAACGGGCCGTCGGAGTTCCACGTCGTCGGGTCCTTCAAGGACTGGCAGGTGCTGGACCGCCTGGCCGAGATCGCTGTGCCTGTTCTCGTCATCTCCGGTGCGTACGACGAAGCGACTCCAGCGCTTCAGGTCGCGCTCATGGCGGGCTTGGCCGACGCCGAGCAGGTACTGCTGGAAGAGTCGTCCCACCTGTCGATGTGGGAGGAGCGCGAGGCTTACATGGAAGCTGTCGGTTCGTATCTCGCGGGCCACGAATGATCCGGGTCGAGCTGTGAACCTCCCCGTCAACCCACCAGTTGCCCCAATGCTGGCGAAGGCGTCAAAGACATTGCCCGAGGGAGACGATCTCTTCTACGAGCCGAAGTGGGACGGTTTTCGCTGCATCGTGTTCCGCGACGGTGACGAGATCGAGCTCGGGAGCCGCAACGAGCGGCCGCTCACGCGGTACTTCCCTGAGCTCGTCGCGGAGCTTGCCGAACGGATCCCGAACCGATGCGTCCTCGACGGAGAGATCGTCATCGTCGGCCCGTCCGGGCTCGACTTTGACGCGCTCTTGCAGCGGATCCACCCTGCCGCGTCGCGGGTGCTCCGCCTTGCGGCTGAGACGCCCGCCTCGTTCGTCGCGTTCGACCTCCTCGCCATTGACGACGAGGATCTGCGACGTGTTCCCTTTGCCTCTCGTCGCGAGCGCCTCGTCGCTGCACTGCTTGACGCTGGCGGACCGGTACACGTCACGCCTGCCACGCAGGTGCTCGAGACAGCCAAAGAGTGGTTCTCGCACTTCGAGGGCGCCGGGCTTGACGGCGTGGTCGTGAAGGGTGGATCTCTCGAGTATCACGAGGACAAGCGGGTCATGACGAAGGTCAAGCACGAGCGCACGGCGGATTGTGTCGTCGCTGGATTCCGCTGGCACAAGAACGGCGGCGGGCGGGTCGGGTCCCTCCTGCTCGGTCTCTACGACGACACCGGCCGTTTGCAGCATGTCGGCGTCACCTCTTCGTTCACCGACGCGCGCAGGCTCGAGCTCGCCGAAGAGCTCGAGCCCTACCGTGTTCCCGGGCTGGAGGGCCACCCTTGGCGAGGAGCGCCCACGAGCACTGATGAGGCTGCCCCGGCTGGCGAGGACACCGGCTCACGCGTGCCGGGAACCCAAAGCCGCTGGAACGCTGGCAAGGACCTCTCCTTCGAAGCGTTGCGGCCCGAGCTCGTCTGCGAGGTGGCTTACGACCACTTGCAAGGTGACCGCTTCCGGCACGCGACCACCTTCCGCCGGTGGCGCCCCGAGCGCGAGCCGGCTTCGTGCCGTTACGACCAGCTCGAGACCGTCGTGCCGGTAGAGCTGGCCGACATCTTCGGCTCGGTCGGCTGACCCGGGGCGGCACTGCCTGCCCACCCGTAGCATGAGCCGCATGCGCCCGTGGGAACTCGAGCTCGAAGGAAGCATCGAGACGCTCGAGATCGACTCGTCCGCCCTTGTCGGCAATCCCCTCGGTGATCGAGCGACACGACCCCTCCTCGTCTACCTGCCTCCCTCGTACGGCGTCTCGTCCGACAAGCGATACCCAGTCGTCTACGTTCTGCAGGGTTTTGGCTCGGCAGTGCCGTCCTGGCTGCACCCCGACTCGACCTTCGAGGCGACCTACCCCGAGAGCGCCGACGCCCTCTTCGCCTCGGGAGCGGCACCGGAGTGCCTGCTTGTATTCGTCGACGGCTGGACATCGCTCGGCGGCAGCCAGTTCCTCGACTCAACGGCAGTCGGCCGCTATCACACCTACCTCGTCGACGATGTGGTGCCTCTCGTAGACGACAGGTTCCGCACTCTCGCGGCGCCGGCACATCGTGCAGTACAGGGGAAGTCGAGCGGCGGCTACGGAGCGCTCGTCAGCGCCATGAAGCGGCCGGACGTCTTCGGGGCCGTGGCGGCTCATTCGGCTGATGGTTGTTTCGAGCTGTCGATGCTGCCATTCATCGCTGCGGCGTACCGCGCGCTGAGAGACGAATACGGCTCCGACTACGCGCGCTGGTGGGAGGACTTCGGTAGCCGGAGAGCCTTCTCGAAGCCGACTGACGGACCGCTCCTCGAGTGCTACGCACTCTCCGCCTGCTACTCACCTGGCACCGCGCCCGGCACGGAGCAGACGGTCGAGCTTCCCTTCGACCCGGCTACCGGGCGGATCCGAGACGAGGTCTTTACTCGATGGTGCAAGCTCGATCCCGTCGAGATGGCACCCAAGCACTTGGAGGCACTCGCCTCACTTTCTGCGATCTGGATCGACTGCGGGCGCACAGATGAGCACTTCCTCGACGTGGCGACAGACCAACTCGCCGGCGTGCTAGGAGAGGCCGGGATCGAGCACCACTACGAGCTTTTCGCCGGTGGGCACCGGCGGACTGGGCATCGTTACCCTCTCGCGCTTTCCTACTTGGCTGAGCGCCTCAGCCTCTCCGGCTAGGCATCCGAGCCGGGGATCTCGGCCGATTGCTCGGCGCGAAAGCGCTTCGTCGTGCGGTTCTCGACGTAGAACGCCAGACCCGGTAGGAAGCCTGCGCAGACGAGCCCGATCAGCTGAACCATTCCGAAGCGCGCTCTCCGCGCAAGATCGGCGACCGTCAGCAGGTAGATGATGTAGAGGAAGCCGTGAAGCGGGAACCCGGCGTTCGCAAGCGCGGGGCGGTTCCAGACGTACTGGAGTGGCAGCGCTACCACGCACAGCACGAGCAGCATGACCCCGACGACGAACGACATCACCCGGTAACGGATAAGCGCCCCGTCGACGCCGGATGAGGTGAGTCGCCCTGCCGCCCCGCTCAAGAGGCGCTCGCGCTGTGATTCGCCTTAGGGCTGCGCGCCCGCTCCTGGTCAGCCGCATGGAGGCCCGCCAGATAGCGGTTGTAGGCCGCCAGCTTGGGATCGGCCTCGTCGTCGTACGGATCGAAGTCGAGCTCTTGCACGAGTTCAGCAAGGCTCACTGGTTGCTCATCTGCAAAGGCCTTCGCCGTCCTCTCTGCTCCTCGCGTCTCCGCCAGCGGCTCGTGCAAGAGCTTCCACCACATGTAAAGAGCGTAGACAGCGAAGAAAGGCCATTCGAAGGTGTAGACCCAGCTGAGCGAGTTGCCGGCCAGCGCGCGACTGAACTGCCACCAACCGAGGGCAAGGCAGCCCCCTACAACGGCGACGACCGTCAGGTGAAGGACCAGTGCCCTTTGTGAGAACCAGGTCGCACGCACGGCAACAGGCTACCTGTCGTCCGGATCAGCCAGTAATCGCAAGGGGGCCGGCAATCCCGATAGCCTCGATACATCACGCCGTCTCACCGCCGCGTAGGAGGATCCCATGGCTGACGCGCTCGACATCAAGACCGCACCTGCAGAACTCGACTTCGAGGCCGAGCGCCTCGAGCGCAAGCAGAAGCTCGCGGCTGCGTACCGATTGTTCTCCCGTTTCGGGTTCGACGAAGGCGTTGCCGGCCATATAACCGCCCGCGACCCCGAGCTGACCGACCACTTCTGGGTCAACCCATGGGGCATGCACTTCGGTCACATCAAGGTCTCCGATCTCATCTTGGTCAATCACCATGGCGAGGTGATCGACAGCGACCAACCGCTCAACCGGGCGGCATTCGCGATCCACTCCCAGGTCCACGCAGCCCGGCCCGATGCCGTGGCAGCGGCGCACACCCACAGCACCTTCGGGCGGGCGTGGGCGACCCTCGGCCGCAAGCTCGACCCGATCACGCAGGACGTCTGCGCGTTCTACGACGACCATGCCGTCTTCGACGACTACACCGGCGTCGTGCTCGACATCGAAGAGGGCAAGCGGATCGCCCATGCGCTCGGCGACAACAAGGCGGTCATCCTCCAGAACCACGGGCTGCTGACAGTCGGTGAAACCGTCGACGAGGCGGCCTGGTGGTTCATCACGATGGAGCGCTCCTGCCAGGTGCAGCTACTGGCCGAAGCGGCCGGCAAACCGAAGCTGATCGATCCCGAGATGGCTGCTCTCACCGAGACGCAAGTGGGTTCGCACATCGCCGGTTGGTTCAGCTTCCAGCCTCTCTACCAGCGCATCGCCAAAGAGCAGCCAGACCTGTTCGACTGACCCATCAGCCCGCTCGGCCTGGGCCCGCCGGTTCATGGGTCGAGCACGTCGCCCCAGTGGGCGCGCGATGCTGCCCGGTAGCGCGGATCGTTTCGCCGGACTGTCTCATGGACGATTCCCTCCGGGGTACACAACGTCAGCTCGACGCGGCCCTTTGCCCGCCACGGGTGGCGGATGACTCGCGTCCCCTGCTCTGCGGCAGGATCGAAGTGGTCCGGACGGGCAAGGGCGACGTAGCTGAAGGGCTCGTCCTCGTAGCCGGCGGCACCGCCTTTCAGACGGCGATGCATCGCTGAGCGCTCGAGACGGACCGAGAAGTGACACCAGTCGCCGCTCGGGACAGGACAGGCGTCGTCATGTGGGCAGGGTGCAACGACTCGGGCTCCGGCGTGGATCAGGAGCTCGCGCCAGGCCCTGATGCCCGCGAACCCGACCGGCGTCCCAGGCTCGACGAGAACAAGAAGGCCCCGGGTCGCCTTCCAGGCAGCCACGACGACGGTGTCGGCCTCCTCGGCGGGAAGCTCGCCGAGGCTGTAAGCAGCCGTGACGAGGTCGTAGTAGGCCTCGGGCGCGCTCTCAGCCCAGCTGACAAGCTCCTGGCGCTTGAGAGCGCCGCCCCGGTGTACGAGCTCAGCGGCGAGGGAGAGCATCGTCGGGTCGTGGTCGACACCGGTCTGCTCCGCGATCCCGGGCCAGACCGTCATCGCCGCCACGAGTGCGCCGCCACAGCCTGTACCGAGGTCGAGTTGGCGAGAAGGCGAGAAAGCTGGGTTGGCCGGGCTGGAACCGGCCGCCGCGGTGAGCGCGCACCGGATCGCCGCCGTGGTGGCGGGCAGCCGCGTCACTGCGTAGGCGAGGGCGTCGAGCTCGGTCATCGGACCGCTCGGCTCCCCCGCCCGGTACTGCTCGATCAGGCGGCGCGCTGCGCGGGTCAGCTCAACAGAGGAGACGGCCGCGGCCTTGGCCTCGGCTCGGACACGAACTGAAGAGCGGGGTGTCGACGCGCGCTCCGCCAGGGTGGCCTCAGGGTCGCTGGTCGTAGGTCGCAACCAGTTTCCGGGCAGCCCTCGCCTCGTCCACGCGGCGGACCGGCGTGGTACGAGGAGCCTGCTTCGCGGCGGAGGCTTCCCCAGCCTCTTGTGCCTCGCGGGCAATGAGCAAGAGGGCATCGGCGAGCGCGGCGAGCGTCTGAGGGCTCTCGGTCTCGGTGGGTTCGATCATGAGCGCCTCGTGCACGATGAGGGGGAAGTACACCGTCGGGGAGTGGAAGCCGAGCTCGAGGAGGCGTTTTGCGACATCTAGGGCGCGTAAGCCAGTCTCGCGCTCGAGGGTCTCGGCAGAGACGACGCACTCGTGCATGACGGGGCGGTCGTAAGGGATGTCGTAAGTTCCCCGCAACTGGCCCTTTATCCAGTTGGCGTTCAAGACGGCGATCTCCGCCACCGCCAACAGGCCGTCCGCGCCGTGCAGGCGAAGGTACGTCCAGGCCCGCAAGAGCACGAGGGCGTTGCCGTGCCACGAATGGATGCGTCCGATCGAGTGTTCCGGCGTGGCCCAGCCGAACGTCCCGTCGCTGTTGCGGACGGGTCTTGGGCCGGGGAGGTACTGAACAAGGTGCTTGCTCACAGCGACCGGCCCGGCGCCGGGCCCTCCCCCGCCATGGGGTGTGGCAAAGGTCTTGTGCAAGTTGAGGTGAACGATGTCAAAGCCCATGTCTCCCGGCCGCACTATGCCGAGGATGGCGTTCAGGTTGGCGCCGTCGTAGTAGAGGAGCCCACCGACCTCATGTACAGCAGCGGCGATCTCGACGATGTCCTCTTCGAAAAGGCCGAGCGTGCTCGGGTTGGTGAGCATGATGCCAGCGACGTCATCATCGAGCGCGGCCCGCAGCGAATCGAGATCAACGCCGCCGCGCTCGTTCGTGCCGACCGTGGTGACTTGGTAGCCCCCGAGTGTCACTGACGCGGGATTCGTCCCGTGGGCCGAGCCCGGGATGATCACGCGGGTGCGGGTCTCGCCGCGCGCCTCGTGATAGCGCCGCATCAAGAGCAACCCGGTGAGCTCGCCCGCCGCACCTGCTGCGGGCTGGAGCGTCGCAGCACTCATACCGGTGATGGCGCAGAGTTGTTCCTCTAGCTCTACGAGCAACTCGAGCCAACCCTGCGTGCACGACGGGGGCGCAGCCGGGTGGACGTGCGCGAAGGCTGCCGCGGCGGCCGCCTCGTCGCAGACTTTGGGGTTGTACTTCATCGTGCACGAGCCGAGGGGGTACGCGCCGAGGTCGACTGAGTACTGACGATGGCTGAGACGAGTGAAATGAGCGACCAGGTCGCGCTCTGAGACCTCAGGCAGCTCGACTGGACTGGCGGCCAGCAGTTCTGCCGGCACCAGCTCTTCGGCGCTCCACTCCGGCAGCGACGACGTGCGGAACGAGCTCGCCCGCCTGCCACTCACCGACAGCTCGAACAACGTCGGTTCGGTCTCGTGACCCATCAGCGGCGCGCTGAGCGCACGACCACCAGGCAGGGCAGCGCTCATCGGACCACCTTTTCAAGTGAGGCGGCGAAGCCGTCTATCTCCTCGCGTGTCCGGCGCTCGGTCGCCGCGACGAGCAGGGTACCTTCCACGTCTGTCCCCTCGTAGCCCTCCCTCACGGCGACCCCGGCGAGATATCCCTCTTCCACCAACCGATCGATAGCTAACTCAGCGGGAACCGGCAGCCGAACGGCGAACTCCCGCAGCACGGGAGCGCCTGCTGCCGGCTCGACGCCGTCGATAGCGGTCAGGGCCTCACGGGTGTAACGAGCCGCTCGGGCCGATCGTAGAGCGACCTCCCGAAGGCCTACGGTGCCCAGCCAGCCGAGCTGGATGGCAGCGGTCACCGCCATGAGAGTCTGGTTCGTGCAGACGTTGGAAGAGGCCTTCTCGCGCCGGATGTCCTGCTCACGAGCGCGCAATGTCGCGACGTACGCCCGCCGGTCCTCGATGTCGACGGTCTCCCCCACGAGACGTCCAGGAAGGCGCCGTACGTCGCTTGCGTGGCAGGCGAACAGCCCTAGGTACGGACCTCCGTAGCCGAGCGGTGTCCCGAGGCCCTGCCCCTCTCCTACAACTACGTCCGCGCCGAGGCTTCCCGGTGTCTTCAGAAGTCCTGCTGCAACTGGATCGAAGCAGACGACAAGCCGTGCGCCGGTGCGGTCGGCGACGGATCGGGCGGCCGCCACGTCCTCGAGGCAGCCAAGGAAGTTGGGGAACGCGATCACGACGGCACCGACTTGCGCGCTATCGGTCGCTGCGGCGTCGTTGAAGTCCGTGATCCCATCGGTCAGTGGAACCGAGATGAGCTCGTGTCCCGACCCTTTCGAGAAGGTCGACAGGACGGCGCGCCATCGCGGGTTCACACCACCCGAGAGGAGGATCTTCGAGTTGCCCGTGGCGGCAACGGCGAGGTTGACCCCCTCGACAAGCGAGGCCGCGCCGTCGTAAAGAGAACCATTCGCGATCTCGAGGCCACTCAGGCGTGCCACCATCGTCTGGTACTCGAAGATCGCTTGCAGGACCCCCTGCGACACTTCAGGCTGGTAAGGCGTGTAGGCAGTCATGAACTCCGAGCGAGAGGCAAGCGACCGCACGACGGCCGGTACTTCGTGGTCGTAGGCACCGGCGCCGGCGAAGCAGACGAGGGAGCGCCCGACAGGGCGGTTGCGAGTCCCGAGCACCTCGAGACGGTGCACTACGTCCGCCTCGCTCTGCTGGCGCGGCAGATCGAGCCCGCCCGCCAGTCGGAGCGCGGCGGGAACCGTCGAGAAGAGTTCGTCGAGGGACGACAGGCCGAGAAAGGCCAGCATCTCGCCGATCTCTTCCTCGGTGTGCGGGACGAATGGTGCGCTCAAGGCCGTGCTGCTCCGGATGAGGGGTGCATGCGGTGGAAGGGTGGCTTCACTACTTCGGCCGCGGTCGGCTGGCCGCGAAGATCGATCTCCACGGTCTCCCCGTTTGGCGTCGAGGAGGGTACGAACGCGAGAGCGATGCCCCGTTCGAGGACAGGAGAGTAGTTGCCGCTCGTGACGGACCCGACCGTTCTTCCCTCCGCGAGGACAGGATCGCCCTCCCGTGGTGGCCGGCGCTGATCCGTCAGCAGTCCGGCCAGACGGCGAGCGGGTCCCCCGCGCTGCCGGATGATGTCAAGTGCTTGGCGGCCCGTAAACGCCTCCTTGTTCCAACCGACCACCCAGCCGAGCCCGGCCTCGAGAGGCGTGATGTCGGGTGCGAGCTCGTGACCATGGAGAGGGAGGCCGGCCTCGAGACGCAGCGTGTCGCGTGCTCCCAACCCGGCGGGAGTAGCGCCCGCGTCGAGGATCGCCTGCCAGAGACTGACAGCAGCATCGACCGGCACGGCGCACTCGACACCGTCTTCCCCGGCGTAGCCCGTGCCGGCCACAAGGCACGGGACGCCTCCGAAGTCGAACCCGCTCACACCGAAATGCGGAACCCGTGCTGCTTCTTCCGACACCCTCGCGACGATCTCCCTCGCGCCCGGCCCCTGCACGGCGATGACTGCCCGCTCTGTCGTCACGTCGGTCCCGCCAATGCGGGAGACGACCCGATCGGTGTTGGATGCGTTCGGCATCACGTCAAAGCGATCGTCTGACACCCACCACACGATGATGTCGTCGAGCACGCCACCTTCGTCGTTCAGCAGGTGGGTGTACTGGGCACGACCCGGCGCTATCTTGCGCAGGTCATTCGACAGCTCGCCTTGCAACACCTCGAAGGATCCCGGGCCCTCGACCCGCACCGTCCCGAGATGGCTGACGTCAAAGACGGCCGCGCTCCGGCGGCACGCGAGATGCTCGGCAACGGTGCCGCTCGGATAGCTGAGGGGCATCTCCCAGCCGCCGAAGTCGACCAGTCTCGCCCCGAGTGCCTCGTGGGCAGAGCTCAGAGGGCTGGTTCGGAGACTCACCCTGCCAATCTAATGGGACAGGACCACGGGTACTTTGCGTACAGGTCTTCGACGTCTCGGCGGTAGAGGATTTTCACCTTGACGCCGGGGTAGAGCGACTCCAGCTGGCGCACCTTGCGGTTCTTCTCGGTCACGAGGTCCTGGCGCAACGTGGTCAGTTCGAGGAAGAAGTTGTGGTCCGGCAGATAGAAGTCGGGCCGGAATCCGCAGGTGGGCTGCCCGGATGTTGACCACGACAACACGAACTCGACGGGCTCGTACTCCCAGGCGACCCCGTAGTAGTCGAGGAGGTCGGCGAAAAAGCGCTCGGCGTCGTGCGCGAAATTGGTCAACGAGCGCGAGCCGCCTGTTGAAGCGTCTCGCTGGGCTCGTTGGACCTGGTGGCGGACCCACCGACCTGAGTGTCGGCCGCTGTCTCGCCAACACCGAAGCCGGTGCCCGCGGGAATCTCGAAACCGAGCTGGTGGATACCGGTATCGACGTCCGTCACCACAGCCGAGAGGCCGATCACATTGAATACGCCTTGGCCGCCGCGGAGGAGGTCGAGCAGCTCCTCGCCGTCGCGCGCGAGGACAGAGTCCGACGCTCCGATTACGAGGCTGGCCGCCGCGAGATCCTCTCCGACTGAGTCCCGAAAAAAGTCGATCGCGCGCCGGGCTCGCTGCAGCGTCACGCCGGAGTCGAGGAGCTGCTTGATGATGCGGAGCACGACGACGTCGCGATACGAGTACAGCCGCTGAGTGCCGCTACCGTGCGCCGCGGCGAGCGAAGGGCTGATCAGGCCGGTGCGATCCCAGTGATCGAGCTGGCGGTAGGTGATCCCGACGATCTTGCAAACCTGCGGGCCGCGGTAACCCTGCTCTGCGGTTTCACCTGACATGCCGGGGCTCCCGTTCACAGGGCTGTCACCGGCGGCTCACGATTGCGACCCGGGACGACAGCTACGTAATTACACCTGCGTCACTAGGTTAGGGCGGCGGGCACCAACAGTCAACGTCGATCTCCGCTTTGCTCCTGAGAGAAGGCTCCATCGATGAAAACACCCTGGTCAACCTCGACTTGAGGTTCAGCCGCTGAAGTCCTCCGGGCGGACGTTGTCGAGGAACTCGCGGAACTCCCCCACGATCTCCTCTGGGCTCTCGTCCTCGTCGACGTCATCGTCGTCCGGTTGGATGAGCAAGCCTTCGGCGTCCATCAGGTCGTCGGCCACGTACAAGGGCGAGTGAGTGCGCAACGCGAGAGCGATCGCGTCAGAGGGGCGGCACGATATGACGCGGGACTGCTCGCCCGTCCGCAGCTGGAGCTCGGCAAAGAAAGTCGACTCGACGAGCTTGGTGACGACGACGCGCTCGAGGCGGGTACCGAGACTCTCGAGCATGTCGGTCATGAGGTCGTGGGTCATCGGCCGGGGAAGCTCGACGCCTTGTAGGGCGAACGCGATGGCTGTCGCCTCGGGCGCGCCGACAAAGATCGGCAGCGACCTGTGAGCACCCTCGGTCTCTTCCAACAGCACTACCGGGTTGCTCGACTGCAGATCGACTCGAACCGCTGTCAGCCGGACTTCGACCATGCGTGCAACTTATCGCTCAAACAACCCCTGCACGCTCGCAGGCGATGCATGTCTCATCTCCCGTGGCTCGATGACCCGCAGATCGGGGAGGTTGCGGAAGCGCTCGTCGAGATCGAGGCCATATCCGACAACATACTCATCACCGATGATCTTGCCGACATACCTCAGCTCGACTGGGAGAAGGCGCTTCGCGCGGCGATCGAGCAACGTGCAGACATCGACCGACCGAGCTCCGCGTTCGGTGAGGAGCCGGTGGACATAGGTGACGGTGAGGCCCCGGTCGACGATGTCCACCGCGAGCACGACTGCGCGCCCGGAGACGTCCTCGTCGAGGTCCTTCGACAGACGGACGCGTTGGCCTCCGGCGCCGTACGGCGTCAGGCACAAGAAATCAACCGCGCAAGGGACCTCGAGCCGACGCGCAAGGTCGGCCACAAGGCAGACGCTGCCCTTCAATATGCCGACGAGAACGAGACCGTCAGGGTGATCCCGTGAGATGGCCCGGCCGAGCCGGTCGACGACCGAACTGAGCTCGTCGCCGGTGAGAACGCGCGTCCCGGCTTCGCCGGGGCCGGTCATCGGCCGGTCAGGTCGCGGAGTGCGGCACGCGTGAAGCACGTCATGATCGACGGGCCGAGCTCGGCCATCTTGAGGAGGTCATCGTTGGCCCGTGCGCGAGCCTCGGGGTTCCGCTGGCGCAGCAGCGGAGCGATGACTTGGGAGTACAGGCCTGCCTGACGCTCGGCAGCGTGTTTGAAGATCTTGAGGTGTCGCGCCTCGATTCCAAAGCGTGCGAAGCTCGCTGCAAGACCGGCCACGACAAGCGCTTCCTCGTCGTAGCAGTGGACGCCGGCGACGCCTCGGCCTTCGATCAAACCGAAGGACTCGAGCTCCTCGACCTGGGCCAAGGTAAGCCCACTTGCCTGTGCGAGCTCTCCGGCCGTCAGGTTCGCCCCGGCGAGCGCGCTTGTGACGGCTGCCGCGCTGGCAGCGCCGGTTGCACCCGTAGCGCCGGCAGCTGCGACAGGGGCACGCTTCGCAGTCTCGGCATCGGCGGAGATGGACGCCTCCTCGGATCCGGTCGGTGTCGTCGGGCGCGTGTGGGCGCCGGTGTGTGTGCCGGAGCCCTGCGCGATCTGTCCGCCCGGCGAGGTGGGCGCAGCCAACGAGGCAGACCCACCCGCTGGTGCCGCTGCAGCCGCCTCCACCGTTGGTGCTCCCTCGTCGCTCGATGCGGCGGCGGCCGCATGTGCGTGCTGGCGCACCGGGCTCGGTCGCGAGCCGCCGCCCGACCCCGATAGCGGTGACGGAGCGGCCGAGGCCGGTGCTGGCACGGTCGCCTGCGAGCTCAGGTCGGCGGAGGCTGACAGGTGACGGTGCCGCGAAGGGCCAGCATCGGCCGCCGGCGCCCGCGCCGAAGCAAGCTCTCGCGCGTCGTCGTACGCGGTGTCAGAGGAAAGCTCCGCTGCGCGTTGCATGGTCGCAACGCGGGTAGGCGACGGGGCCAGTTCGCCTGTCCTTCCGCCGGTCGATGGGTGAGGCGAACCATTTCCTAGAGGCATCGCGGAAAGATTCGACCGTGCAGGCGTAACCAGTTCCGACGGAGGCTGCTCGGCCGGGTCGAACAACGATTCGGGTTGCGAAGCGGTCTCTGCCCCCTCGAGCCGGCCCTTGATCACTTTGAGCGGCAGGAAATGCTCTCGCTGCTGGCGCAGGATCCACCGCAGGCGCTCGACGTCGTGGTCATAGAACTTGCGGTACCCCGAGGGCGTCCGCTCGGGGACGAGCAGGCCGCGGCTCTCGAGGAAGCGGATCTTCGAGATCGTGATGTCGGGGAACTCGTCGCGGAGCAGGGCGAGGACGTCACCAATTGAAAGGTAAGAGCGCTCGCCCACGACTTTAAGCCTGGCCGGTCGCCAAGAAGACGAGCTTGAACTTGCCGATCTGGACCTCGTCGCCACTCGTGAGGGTGGCTTCTTCGATGCGCTCACGATTCACGTACGTGCCATTCAACGATCCGACGTCCTTCACCACATAGGAAGCGCCCTCGCGCCCGAATTCCGCGTGCCGGCGTGACACGGTGATGTCGTCGAGGAAGATCTCGCTCTCGGGGTGACGGCCCACTCGGGTGACCTCCGGTCCAAGCACGTACTTCGCTCCCACGTCCGGCCCACGCTTCACGACGAGCAGCCCGGCGCCGGCTTTCATCTCCGACAGCGGCACGCTCACGTCGAGCTCTCCGGCATCGTGGGGCTCCTCAGGGGTGAACGACACAGTCGCATCTGCTCTCGTCGCGAGAGCGTTCCCACACGAGGAACAGAAGTTGGACTCCTCGGGGTTGCGATGGCCGCAGTTGTTGCAGAACACTCAGCCAAAGCTAGTCGTTGGAAACGAGGTCCGCTCCCGACGCCAAACGCACGAAACGCAACCTTCACGGTCGCTCTCGCGCTGCTCAAGCCCGCTACTCGGTGGTTGCCCTGTAGGCGGTCGCGTCGAGCAGAGCATCGAGCTCTGACGAGTCCGACGGGTCGATCACGACGAGCCAACCGGCTCCGTACGGCTCGGCGTTGACCTGCTCGGGGGCGTCGGTAAGGCTCGCGTTGACCTCCACGATCGTGCCACTCACGGGGGCGTAGATCTGCGACACCGACTTTGTCGACTCGACCTCGCCGAGGGGACCGCCCTTCTCGACGGTCGACCCCGGCGCGGGAAGTTCCACGAAGACGACGTCTCCGAGAGCATCCTGCGCGAAGTCGGTTATCCCGACCCGCAGCCTGCCGTCCTCACTCTTCGCCCACTCGTGGTCGCTTGTATAGCGGAGCTCCTCAGGGACATTCATCTTGCACTCCTCCTATCTGCCGGGTCGGCTGTTTGCCGCGTAAACCTTGTCAGTTGGTCGTCTCGGAGATGATCCAAGCGATCTGGTCAGCCATCTCCTGCGCCCGCGCGCCGGCTTGGCCTGCTGTGTCTGCTTCCGCCGTGACGATCGTGGCCGGGCCTTCGGTGTCGGGCACGACGAGCGTCCAGCCCTCGGGGTCGACGAGTTTCACGCCGTCCACCAGCACGATCTCGCGGGAAGAAGCCCGCTCGAGCAACATACGCATGACGAGTCCCTTGGCCTCGAACGGCGTCGGAACCTCCAGGCGGACGAGCTCCGGCGCTCTCGGAGACGGCACCGCCTCGGAGAGCTTCGCGCCGCTCGTGGCGAGTAGGGAGAGGAGGTGGACCAACGAGGCGATCGCGTCGAAGGCGGGCAGGAACTCCGGGAAGATGAAGCCACCCTGGGTGTTCCCGGCGAAGCTGATCCCCGGCCCGCTCGAAGCGGCCATCAGCTCTGAAGCCGCCAGCTTGGTCCACACGATCTCGGTACCCGCGAGCCGTGTGAGTCGCGCGACCTCCCGAGGAGCATCGACCGGCACGGCGATCGCGCCCTTCGGATTGTCCTCCACGACGATCCTGACCATTGCACAGAGTGCTTGCTCGTCCGAAAGGATCTCGCCCCGGTCGTCGACGAGGGTCAGTTGCTCGCCGTCGGGCTCGAACATCGCCCCGAGGTGGGCGCCCGACGACCGCACGAGCTCGCCCAGACGGGCGGCGTGCACCCCGCGGTCGAAACTGATCACGCCTGGCGTCGAGACGTGAGGATTGATCACGAGCACGTCGCTCCCGAGCTTGGCAAGGACGTTCGGCATGACAAAGCTCGTCGTCCCGAAGGCGTAGTCGAGGACGAGCTTGAAGCGAGCCTTCCGGATGGCGTCGAGGTCGACGCCTGCCATGAGCTGGGCGGTATACATCTCGATCGTGCGCGACGGGAAGTAGATGTCCCCGATCTCGGCTGCGAGCACCCGCCGGGACTCCTCCCGGTCATGAAGGCGCTCCACCTTGCGCTGGCTGGGCTCGTCGAGGTCCACTCCGTCCGCATCCAAGAAACGCAGACTCACCGACTGCGGGTCCCCCGCCACCAAGCGGACGGTCACGCCTCCGCCCACAGCGCCGGTACGGGCGTGAAAGCGCGTGAGGGGGACGGTCGCAGCCTCGAGGTCGTCGACGTTGCAGCCCGCGGCTGTGATCCCGACCATGACAGCCCGCTTCAGGACGCGGGCCGCCCGGCTCGAGTCGCGCGAGGTAGTGACGGTCGTGCCCTTCGGGAGGACCGTCGCGTATGCCATCGCGACCCGCATCGCGAGTTCCGGCGAGAGATCGACGTTCGCCAGCCCGCTCACCCCGAGGCGCCCGAACAAGCTCCGGCTCCCCCGCGTCTCCCAGACGATGGAGGAGTTGACGACGGCGCCCTGCTCGATCGTCTTGTTGGGATAGACCTTCACCCCAGCACCGATGACGGCTTGACGTCCCACACGGCAACCGTCACCGAGCACGACACCGTCGTCGATATGGACTCCCTGGCGGATGTCGCACGAACGAGCGATCACTGCACCCCGGGCGGTAACCCCAGGAGCGAGGTAGCTGTTGTCGTGTATGACGGTCCGCTCGAGGACTGTGTTCTCGCCTATCCGCACGTTCGAGCCGAGCACCGTGTGCGCCCCGATCTCGGCGGTGGCGCCGATCCGGCAGTTGTCGCCGATCACCGCCGGCCCGCGCACGATCGCACTCGGGTGGATCTCTACTCCCTCGCCGATCCACACGCCTTCGCGAAGAGGAAAGCCCGGTATGTCGACGTCCACCTTCCGGTCGAGCACGTCGGTGTGGGCTCGGATGTACGCCTCGAGCGTCCCGACGTCCTCCCAGTAGCCACGAGAGACGAAGCCGTAAAGCGGCCTCTCGGCCTCGAGCATTGCGGGGAAGACCTCACTGGAGAAGTCGACCGGCCTTCCTTCAGCGATCCAGTCGAGCACCTCAGGCTCGAGCACGTAGATCCCGGTGTTGATGGTGTCCGAGAAGACGTCTCCCCAGCCGGGCTTTTCGAGGAACCGCTCGATGCGTCCGTCCTCGCCGGTGATCACGATGCCGAACTCGAGCGGGTTCTCCATTGCCTTTAGAGCCAAGGTGGCCACCGAGCCCTGGGCCTCGTGGTAGTCGACGAGCTCGGTCAGGTCGAAGTCGGTCAGCACGTCACCCGAGATGACGAGGAAGCGCTCATCGAGTTGCTCACGGGCGTTCAGCACCGACCCTGCGGTTCCGAGCGGGGTCTCCTCTGTCGCGTAGTGGAAGGTCACCCCGAACTCCGAACCGTCTCCGAAGTAGGTGCGGATCGTGCTCGCGAGGAACGCCACGGTGATGACGATCTCGTCGTACCCGTGCCGTTTCAACAACTGGACGACGTGCTCGGCCAAGGGGCGGTTCGCCATTGGGAGCATGGGTTTGGGCTGGTTGGCAGTGAGAGGCCGCAGCCTTGTGCCTTCGCCGCCCGCCATGATCACGGCTTTCACGAGGTCCTAACCCCCTCCGAACCGAGCGAGGAAGCGGCCACACAGCGCTCAGCCAGAGCCTTGCGGGCAAGTGGCACATACGAGGCGGCCGCCACGAGGCTGAAGCCGAGGGCCGGGACGAGAAGCACCCAGGTCGCGTCGCGAAGGGCGTGCTCCCAAGAAGCGCCGCCGTACGAGAGGAGGAAAGAGGGGAAGCAGAACATGAGTCCGAAGGTGCCGGCCTTCCCAACGAAGAGGACGTCGATTCGCTTGGCACCGAGCGCCGCCAGCGCCAATACGGCTGCCGATACGAGCACCTCGCGCCCGATCACGACCCCCGCCAGCCACCCGGGCACCGCGCCGTAGACGGCTATCGCGATCACTCCGGTCGCCAAGACGATTCGGTCGGC
>PLDN01000147.1 GCA_003136185.1 Acidimicrobiaceae bacterium
GGCTCGCCCGGCTCGGTCTCGAGCCAGAGGGCTAGAAGCGGCCGGCTAAGCCGGAGCAGCGCTCTCCTCTTCCTCGGGCACGCCGAGGTCCCACTCCAAAATGAGGTTCTCACGCTCGGCATCGCGCACTATTCGCTCCCGGTTACGCCGGAACTGCGGGTCGTGCGGCGGTAGCAGAACAAGGCGTGCGAGGGCACGCTGGCGGAACTCCTCTATGAGGTTGCGGTCTCCGAACTCTGACTCGATCTCCCAGTGAGGAGCGACCGGGCCCAGGTAGACCATGCGGACATGGCCCCGCGGCGGCTCGGTGGCTTGCTGCTCCTCGGGCTGGGGTGACGACATCGTCATGGACCGTTGACTCCTTGGCGTTTGTCCGCCGACTCGACGGGACGTAGCAGTCTACCGGCCTCGCCAAGCGATGTCCTTTTACCTGGTCATCGGACGCTTGCGGCGCCGGACGCTTGCGGCGCCGCAAGCGTTTAAGCTCAACGCAGAGTGAGAACGACAGGAGAGATATTACTCACAGGTGTTTCTCAGGGAGTGTGAATCAATTCATCAGGAGACGCGGTAACAATGGAACCGATGGACACTTCGTGGATGGCCCGGGGTCTCTGCCGAGAGCAGCCACCTGACCTCTTCTTCCCGAGCGACGGGGTCGGAGTCGAGGTAGCGCGGCGCATATGCGCTGACTGCCCGGTTAAGAGCCCCTGCCTCGAGTACGCAATGGAGAACCACATCGACCACGGCGTATGGGGCGGGACGTCCGAGCGAGAGCGGCGGCGAATCGCTCGGCGGCGGCGGCTGGCAGCTGCAGAAGCAGCCCACTGAGGCTGCACTGAACATCTCATCGGCGGTGAGCCGGCGGCGTACGCGCCTGCCGGTTTGACCACCTGAGGACGGCCGAATGGCGCCAACACGCGTGCTTGAGTGCGTCATCAACGTCTCCGAGGGCCGTGACAGCAAAGTCATCGCCGAGATCGGGCGAGCCGCCGGACGACTTCTGCTCGACCTGCACTCGGACTGGTTCCACCACCGCAGCGTCTTCACGCTCGCCGGCGCACCAGACGAGGTCGAGGGGGCGGCCCTCGCTCTTGCTCGCCGCGGCGTCGAGCTGCTCGACCTGACGGCGCACGTGGGTGTACACCCACGGCTCGGCGTGGTCGACGTCGTCCCGTTCGTCCCATACGCCGTGCCCTTCTCGGAGGCTGTCGCGGCGAGGGACCGGATCGCTCAGGCGTTGGCGGGCGACGGAGTGCCGTGTTTCCTCTACGGACCACAACGGTCTCTTCCAGACGTGAGGAGACAAGCCTGGCTCACCCTCGCTCCCGACATGGGCCCGAGCGAGCCACACCCGACGGCTGGGGCATGCTGCGTAGGAGCTCGCGACGTGCTGATCGCGTACAACGTCGTGATCAAGGGTCCTATTGCCCGTGCTCGGGAGATCGCGCGCGATCTGCGCGGTCCTGCCGTGCGCGCGCTCGGGATTGCGCTAGGCGACGAAAGTCAGGTCTCGTTCAACCTCATCGATCCAGCCGTTGTCGGGCCTGCCGAGATCTACGACTACGTGGCTGAAAGAAGCGAGATCGACCGGGCCGAACTCGTCGGACTCTTGCCGGACAGCTCGCTGGCGACGATTTCCCCTAATCGCTTCGGCCAACTCGGTCTTTCACGCGAGCGCACCATCGAGTCACGGCTCAAGGCCGGTGTCAGCTTCGACGGCGCTCGTCGAGAGGCCTGACAAGCGACCGGCCGGCCGGCCGATCAACTATTCAAGCGACCCGCAGGCATTTCGCTCGCTACGAAGCGGCGCCTTGCCGTGCGAGCACCCGAGCCCGGCGCACGCGGCGGCGCTCCCGCTCGCTCATGCCCCCCCAGATCCCGAACTTCTCGCCGTTCGCGATCGCGTACTCGAGGCATGCCTCGCGGACGACGCAACCGCGGCAGACCTCCTTCGCCTCCCGGGTCGACGCACCTCGCTCCGGGAAGAACAACTCAGGATCTACACCCATGCAGTTGGCGCGAGCCTGCCACGCACGATCCGGACCCTCGAAGATCAGCGACGGTATAGCCACCGGCTTCTCCTCCCCTGGTGGATTTCCACCGTGTAGTTACACGGGTGTAAGCATCATGTACCCATTTCGCACAATGTGCAAGAGGCTTCTCGGTTGAAGGGCAGTGCTAATGGTGCGTCGCCGAAATAGCAGAGGTAGTCGCTCGGGCTGCGACGGGACCACCCAGGGCGCGAGATCCGTCTGCATGCGTCTGGCCAAGCGGCAGTCGCTGTGTCAGGGGAGCAGATGAGACGTTCGGTTTCCCGCGCCACGGGCCGCCAAACGGAGTCGCCGCCGTTCACCCCCGTCCAACGNNGGATGCAGGTCAGCTGCGCCGGTCCCTCGCCCAGGGGGGACGAGACTTCGGCGGCGGATAGCCGTATCGAGCGATCGTGGCAGAGGTCCAGCCCATCCACCAGCCGCCGAACACCGGCAGGATGGTGCGGAACTTCTCCTTATCGCGAGCAGCAACGACTCCCAAGATCACGGCCCACACGACTGCGCAACCGACGCTGTAGCCCGTGTAGCTCCCCGGACGGGTGTTCATCCACCGATCATCCCAGGTCGGCAACTGGTCCGCTCGATCGCTTCGGCCTCGGTCTCCTGCCATGGAGCCCCTTGGGTCGTACGGACCACGAGCAGGCCCACCCGCGACAGAACCTTCTCTCATGCACTGCCATCGTCAACGGCAAGCACTAGGAGAGGAGAGCGTCGAGTCGGCGTTGCGAGCGCCTGCGCAGTAGAGCGCCGAGCCGTCGATCGGGGCGCTCCAGTCGCGTCTCGCGAACCGGTC
>PLDN01000187.1 GCA_003136185.1 Acidimicrobiaceae bacterium
TGACCGAACAGGCTGCCGCCGGCGTGGTCTGCGTGGTAGTGGGTCACGAGCACCCCCTCGAGGCGCATCCCGTCGTCCTCCACGAGATCGAGGAGCTCGCCGGGCGCGTAGGCTGGATCGACGGCGACCGCCACGCCGGTTGCCCTGTCGCCGATCAGGTAGGCGAAGTTGACCATCTGTCGAGCGATCGCGTCCTGGCGGGCGTAGTCCCGCCCCGAGAGAAGCTGGCGGAAGTAGAGCCGGTCGTCTGTCGCAGTGTCGCTCACACCCCTGCTCTATACCGGCAAGGGCCTTTACCGCAAGAGAGGACTGTCGCGAAGCGCACGGATCGTGGCGATATTCGCGCTCGCTCAGCGAAGAGGCAGCGTGATCTCTTGACCCATTTCAGCAGGCAGCCCTTCGCCGGCGAGCCACGCGGCCAGCCCGGCGGCACCTTCTAGGAGTCCCGGCCCCGGCCGCGAGAACCACGCTCTGCCGTCGAGAGCACACCAGCGCGCGGCGCCGAGTGCCGGCCAGGCGGTGAGGAGGTGGCGGGCTGCGTCGGCAGCTTCGTCAATCGGTAGCCCGCAGGGAGCGACGACGACGGCGTCGAGGCCATGCTCGTTCCTCTCGAATGCGCCCAAGTCGATCGGATGCGACGGTTCCCCGGGAGCACAACCGACCGCTGACCCTCCAGCGGCGGCGACGATCTCGGGCACCCAGTTGCCCGCGACGAAGGCCGGCTCAGGCCAGTCGAGGACAAGCACGGTCGGACGAGAGGAGCGCGCTTCCAGCGCGTCGAGCGAGTCGAGCTGACGCCGGCACTGACGGGCGAGCTCCTCCCCTGATCCGCACAGCCCGAGGGCCTCTGCTATTTGCTCGAAGCTGGCGAAGACTTGAGCGAGGTTGTGGGGATCGATCGAGACGACCCGGCAAGCGTCGGCACCCGGTCCGAGTGCCGCGAGGACTGCGGACGAGGGCACAGCACAAACAGCGCATTGATCCTGCGCGAAGATGACGTCGGGCAAAAGGGCGCGGAGCTGAACGATGTCGAGCTCGTAGAGCGAGCGGCCCGCACCTCGCTCGGAGCGGACCGCCGAGTCGACCTCCACCGGGCTTCTCGACAAGCCCGCCAGCACGGCCCGACTGATGACGGGCAGCCCACTGGCACCGCTCAATGCCGAACAGTCGTCGCTCACGCCGATCAAACAGTCACGTGCGCCGAGCGCGATCACGGTCTCGGTTGCCGACGGCACGAGCGAGACTGCACGCACTACCAGCTCCGCCTCGTACTACTGCGCGGCGGAACCGCCGCTGCTCACGGCGCTGAGATCCTGTCCCTCGACTGGGTCCCACCCTGCGAGGTCGGCCAACCGCTTGTCGTTCGAGAAGACCTCTACGAGGGGAATCTTGAGACCGATGCGACGTTGCAGCCGTTCGATGGCGAGCTCTTGGTCCCACAGGACGAGTGTGACCGCCAGCCCACCCTCGCCGGCCCGCGCGGTTCGGCCCGAGCGGTGCAGATATGCCTTGTGGTCCTCGGCCGGGTCGAAGTGGATGACGACGTCGACTCCGTCGATATCGAGACCGCGGGCGGCGACGTCGGTAGCGACGAGCGCTGGGAGCTTGCCGGCAGCGAACTGTTCGAGCGCACGTTCCCTCATCTGCTGGCGCAGGTCGCCGTGGATCGCAGCAGCGTTGACTCCCTCGGCTCGCAAGTCAGCCACGAGACGGTCGGCGCCACGCTTGGTCCGGACGAAGCACAAGGTCTTGGCTGAGTTGAGCATGATCGCGGCGACGACTTTGGCCTTGTCGAGTTGGTGCACCTTCAAGAAACGATGGCCCATCTCCTCGACCGTCACCTGTCTCGCCTGCACCTCGTGGAGAACGGGGTCACGGAGGTGGCGCCGTACGACTTGGTCGACAGCCGAGTCGAGCGTTGCAGAGAACAACAGTGTCTGACGTTCTGTCGGCATGTGCCGGAGCAGCCACTCGACCTGCGGGAGGAAGCCCATGTCGGCCATCCGGTCGGCTTCGTCCACGACGAGCAGCGACACGGCGCTCAGCTTGACTGCTTTCCGGTCGACCAGGTCGATCAGGCGACCCGGAGTGGCTACGACTACCTCGACACCCCTGCCGAGCCTCTTGGCCTGCTTCTCGAGGTCCGTCCCTCCGTACACGGTGGTGACGCTGTGGCCGACAGCAGCCGCTAGCGGCTCGAGCACCTCTGCCACCTGGACGGCGAGCTCGCGCGTGGGGACGAGCACGAGCGCTCTTGGCTGGCCCGGCTTGGCGGACTCGGTCCGCATGAGCAAGGGGATCCCGAAAGCGAGCGTCTTGCCCGAGCCCGTCTTCGCCTTGCCGCACACGTCGCGGCCGATCAGAGCGTCGGGGATGGTGAGGGCCTGCACCGGGAAGGGTGCAACGATTCCCTGGGTCGAGAGAGTCTCGACGAGCGCTGGCGCGACGCCAAGGCTCGCGAACGTCGGTTGTGTCACGTGAGTATTGCCATGGTTATCCTGCTACAGCCTACTGGCGGCAACGCTGACCACTGTGACAACCGACGACGGGAGACACGCGATGAAGTTCGGGGTCTTCTACGAACACCAATTGCCGCGACCATGGGCCGAGGGCGCCGAGCATCGGTTGTTGCAGGACGCACTCGACCAGATCGAGATTGCAGACCGGATCGGTCTCGACCACGTCTGGGAGGTGGAGCACCATTTCCTGGAGGAGTACTCGCATTCAAGTGCCCCGGAGGTCTTTCTCGCTGCGGCCAGCCAACGGACATCGAGGATCCGGCTCGGCCACGGCATCGTCGCCATGCCGCCCGGCTACAACCACCCGGCGCGGGTCGCCGAGCGTATCGCCACGCTCGACCTCGTCTCGAACGGCCGCGTCGAGTTCGGTACGGGTGAGACGTCGTCGAACCTGGAGCTCGGAGGATTCGGGGTGGAACGGGCACAGAAGAGAGAGCAGTGGTCAGAAGCCCTCGATGTCGTCACCCGCATGTTCGTGGAGGAGCCGTTCGCCGGGTACGAAGGGCGTTACGTACAGATGCCCGTTCGCAACGTCATCCCGAAGCCGATGCAGCGCCCGCACCCGCCACTGTGGGTCGCCTGCAGCCGGCGCGAGACGATCCATCTCGCGGCCACCAAGGGGATCGGCGCGTTGTCGTTCGCGTTCGTCGAACCGAGTGAGGCGAAGGAGTTCGTCGACGACTACTACGCGACAATCGCGAGCAACGACTGTGTGCCTGCTGGCTTTGCAGTGAACGCGAACATCGCGATCGTCCTGCCCTTCATGCTCGATCACGACGAGGAGCGCGCCGTCGACAAGGGAATCGACGGTGCTCACTTCTTTGCGTACTCGCTCGGCCACCACTACGTATACGGCCAGCACCGCCCGGGCCGGACGGACATCTGGGAGGAGTTTCAAGAGCGGCGATCGCTTTTCGGCTTTGATCGCTCAGTCGCGTCTCAGACCGGCGGTCCGCTCGGCGCCCGCCTCTACGAGCGGGGACTCGGCGCCCTCCGGGGAGCGGTCGGGACGCCGAATCAGGTCCGAGACCTGTTGCGCGGCTACGCGGACGTCGGGATCGACGAGGTGATCTTCATCAGCCAAGCTGGCCGGAACCGTCATGAAGACATCTGCGAATCGCTCGAGTTGTTCGCGGCCGAGGTGCTGGGGGAGTTCGCGGCGGAAGAGGAAGCGCGAGAAGCTCGCAAGCTCGAAAGGCTCGGGCCCGCGATGGAAGCAGCGCTCGCTCGCCGCGAACCGGCACGTGTGATCGATCCGCCGGTCGTACCAGCAGCCGCGCAGTCCTGACGTTTGGGGCGATACTTAACACGAGAAAGGAGCATCGATGCCAAAGTTGCAAGCGGGAGATGTGGCACCAGGTCTCGCTCTTTCAGATGAGGACGGCAGCGTGATCACCCTCGGCGACTACCAGGGCAAACGGGTTGTCGTCTACTTCTACCCGGCAGATGACACGCCGGGCTGCACGAAAGAGGCGTGCCAGTTCAGCGACCTGTTCGACGAGTTCCTTGCCGCCGGGGTGGACGTCATCGGCATCTCGCCAGACGATGAGAGCTCGCATCGCCGCTTTCGCGAGAAGTTCGGCCTCACGGTCCGGCTCCTCAGCGATCCAAGCCACTCGGTGATGGAAAGCTACGGCGCCTGGGGCGAGAAGACCCTTTATGGAAAAAGGAGCGTCGGCGTCATCCGGACGACGGTCCTAGTCGGTGCGGAAGGGCGCATCGAGCGGGCGTGGTACCACGTCCGGGCCGATGGCCACGCAGCGAAGGTCCTAGCCGCCGTCACGGCCTGACCTGGCTGCGAGCGAGAGCCGCAACGAGGGCTACACATGCGACGGCGCCGACGGCGCCGAGAGCCACTGCCGCGACGCCGAGGTCACTGAAGTCGCTGCGGAGAGCGTCAGCTCCGACGCCGAGGCCAGCCCCGACCACTGCCACCCCCGCGACCCAGATCGCACGAGGCGCGCCGGGGTGACCGCGGGAGCTCGTGCCTGCTCGGGTGGAGGCCACCCAACTGACTGCCTGTGTCAGCACCACCAACAGGCCTCCTACGGTCGCCGCTTCGAGAGCTGCGCCGGCTCGGTCAAGTGGCAGGTCTGCCAGGGCCGTGCCCACCACGAGCGCGACTAGTCCCAGCTGGAGGCCGAGGTCGTCGCCCATAAGAAGGGTGACGGACATCCCGGCCGCGCCGAGCACGAGAAGCAGGGTCAAGGGGAACAGCGCGCCGGCTCGTGCCCAAGAGATGTCGATGGCGCTAAGGCTTACGAGGGAGCCGGCCGCAATCCACGAGGCGACCTTCGATCGACGCAACTCGCCGATCGACAGTAGGAGACGACGAGGTTGCCGCCACAAGGAATGGCCGGCCCGACCCGGCCCGCGAGTGGACAGCACCGTCCTTCGTCTCGTCATACCGGCGTTCGCTGCCTGAGAGCTCGGCGTACGCCGAGGAGGCGGGCGAGAGCGACATCCGCGCCGTCGGTCGCCTCGACGGTCGCGATCGGCACGCCCATTCCCCAGAACCTGTGGCGCAGCTCCTCGCGCTCGATCCGGAGGATTCGTGTGGCGAGCGTGCCCGCGGCCGACTTGCTATCAGGCCACTGCGGCGATATTTCGACGATCGCAACGTCGAGTCCGCGCTCGCGCAGTGCCGCAACTGTCCCGACGAAGCGATCGTCGGTCAAAGGGCTCAACGCGATGACGAGGCAACCGGGTGGGATGAACCGGCGAGGTATTAGGTCGGCGCCCTTTTCGGCATAGGAGAAGAACCACTCTGAGGACAAAAGGGCGGATCTGATTCGATCCGCGTGAACGGGTCCCGACCCCGGTTCCACCCAATCGATCACGCCACCGAAGCAAACGAGGCCGACGCGGTCGTGCCGCGTGAGGTACGCCTCTGCCAGGTTCACCGAGATCCGCACGACGGCCGGGAGGGACGCGCGAGAGAAGGTGTCAGAGAGGAGCATCACGTCGGTGTTGCGTTCCGGGTGATGAAGATTCACACACGTCGTACCTCGCCGCGCGCTGGCTCGCCAATTGATCCGGCGCTCCATCGCGCCGGCCGCCTGCTCGCGGACCTCGGCGAACTCGATGCCCTCAGCGGGGATTTTCCCGGCGCGATCGCCGGACTGTGCGCGTACCCGATCGGACCGGACTAGCTCCTTCATCTTCACCGGGTCCGGCCAAGCCTCGACCTTTGTCGGCCGAGAAACCCGCCCTACACATCGCCAGCCAGGCGCAATGGACTCGGTCCGCGCCTCGATCTCGCCGAGAGAGAACCTTCCCGAGCGAAGCGCCGTGATCCTCAACGACCACTTCTCAGTCACGCCGGGCCGGAGCATGACCTGCCAAAGGCACGGACCATCAGCTTCGGTGTCCTCGGGCAGGAGCAGCTCGAGAGTGCACAGCTGTGGAGTCTGCGAGGTGGCCATGATCTCGACCGTGAATGCGGATCCGCTCGAGACGACCGGTGGCGCGACGGAAACGTAAACTTCAGGCAGAGTTGTAGGAGTGCCCGAGAGGCCGATGACAGCCGCGAGAGCAAGTGGCGCAGCGAGGGCGACAAGGGCCGAATCGCCTGACACGACGCCAGCGAGCAGTGCGAGCCCCGACGTAGTGGCGAGGGCGACCGTCGCGCCGGCCAACCTTCTGTTCACGGCGAAGGAGAGGGGGAGTGTCCGGGGTGGACAGGCTCGCTTTGGGTCTCGCCATCGTTGTTCCATCCGACCGGCACCGGCACGCTCGCGAGGCACCGCTGGACGATCTCGGCGGCCTTCACACCGCGCAGCCACAATTCGGGCCGGAGGGCGACGCGGTGGGCAAGGCAGGGCACGGACATCGCCTTCACGTCGTCAGGTAGAACGAACGATCTCCCGGCGATCGCGGCTCTGGCTCGTGCAGCCTGCAGCAGAGCGACCGACCCGCGCGGGCTCGCTCCCAGCTGTACCCCGGATGCCTCGCGCGTTGCCCGTACGACGTCCACAAGGTAGGACGCGACGGCCCCATCGATCTCGACCGCTTCGACGGCGGCCTGCATTGCGAGCACTTCCTCAGTGTCCACAACAGCCCGGATCCCGGCTTCCTCGCTCCCGCGAGCAGCTCGCCGCTCGATGAGCTCCTGCTCGCTACCTCGGTCGGGATACCCGAGAGTCACTCGCACGAGGAACCGATCGAGCTGCGCCTCAGGCAGCGGATAAGTCCCCTCGTACTCGATCGGGTTCTGAGTTGCGACGACGGCGAACGGCGCCTGCAACACGTGCGAAGTCCCGTCAGCAGTCACCTGGTGCTCCTGCATCGCCTCCAACAAGGCGGATTGGGTCTTCGGGGGTGCTCGGTTGATTTCGTCCCCGAGCACGAGATTGGCGAACAGCGGGCCCGGTCTGAATTCGAGCGTGGCGCGTTGGGCGTCGTAGAACGAAGAGCCCGTCACGTCAGCAGGCATCAGATCAGGCGTGAACTGGATCCGCGAATATGACATCCCCGTTGCGTCGCATATCGACCTCACCATGAGGGTCTTCGCCACGCCGGGCACGTCCTCGAGGAGAACATGGCCTCCGGCGAGTATCCCGAGAAGCACGAGTTCTGCAGCGTCGCGCTTGCCGACTACGGCGCGCTCGACCTCGTCGAGGATCTGGCCGCAGAGTCTTTGGACGTCGGACGGACCGAAAGCCCTCGCAATCATGGGCAATTCTCCAGGATCGTCACTATCCGGTCGATCTCTTCGAGCGAGATCCCCGGGCCAAGGCGGTTACGCAGCCTGGAAGTGCCGGCGCGTAGAACGCTGTCAGCGCCGAGCAATTCCTCTGAGTCGGCGGGACTGAGGTGGCCGCTCAATCGTCCGGCGCGCGCACGGGCGAGAGCCGCCAGGCGGGGCCGAGTCCGCAGGTCGAAGTTGCCCGCCGTGACCACCCCGAGACGGAGCGATCGCTCGAGCTCCTGCCAGCTAGCCGTCGCGCCGTCCCGAGCCTCCTCACCCTCTGTCGACCGGGCATTCTCGTTCCGCAGGGCGCCTCTGACCTCGAGCGAACCTGCGTCTCTCGAGCGGGCGAGACTGCGATAGACGGCGACGATTATCAGCAGTGCTGCGGCGCCCGCATAGGCCCGCTCCGCCGCGCCGGGATCGGGTGTGCCGACGCCGAGCGCGAGGGCCAACCCTGCTGTCACAAGGAGGAGCGATGCCAGCAGCGAGCGAGTCATCCAGCCGAACCAATGCCGGCACGGATAGCGCGAAGGCTGCTGATCGCCACGGATCGCGCGTCCTCTCCAATCGGCTCAGTGCTGTAGCGAGCGCGCTCGAACATTCCCGTGAGTTGCAAAGCGGGCCTCGCAGGAGCACCGGCAATCCCGAGCAGCAGCTGCAAGTACTCAGAGGCTGTCTCGTTGGGCTCGCGGCGCACGCCGCACCTCGCTGCCGCTTGGGTCATCGCGAGGTAGGCGGCCACGATCGCTCTCCGTGGATCCGGCTCGTCCTCAGGGTTGGCGACGTTCACACCCGCAACTGCCGCCGAAATCGCTCCGTACACGCCGTCGCTCAGGCCCTCACCGGAGGAGGGCTTGGTCATCGGGTGAAGTGGCCCACGAGCTCGCGCCCACGTGTGGTGTCGCCATGCGGGAAGACCAATCGTGACCCCGGCGACAGCCACCACGAGGAGGATGGTGAGGCCTGCTGCAGGGGCGGAGAAACGTATGTTCGAAACGGTCAGCCGGGTCGATGAGCGGCCCATCGCAGCCAGGGTGATGTGATGCACAGCGTGCGAACGGCGGGTTAGAAGCAGCACCCCGAGACCGACGAATGCCGCGAGGACAGCAAGTGCCATCAGGCGCTCGGCGAGCGTATTGCGTCGTCGGCCTTTGCTGGAACTACCGAACCGAGACGGCGTGGGAAGGGTCCGCAGACAGACAACGACGCACGCTGCGACGGCCAGTACAACGAGTGTCAGTGCGATCGTGAAGACGTCCGATGCTGGGCCTGGTCGCAAGTGAGCCTTGCCTGCGCCCAGCCCGCCAGCGCTGCCTGCGACTCCCGCCACCACGGCCAGCGCGGCCGCTACCGGAGCGAGAGACCGGAAGCGGGAGGGTGCCCAGAAATGGCCGCCCGCTGCGGCCTCGGAGCCTTTGGCCGTGCTGTCGTCCGTTCGATGTTGAAGAGCGCGTCTCACCATCTCCCCGGAGTGTACGCGCCAGGCCGAGGACCATCACTTCTCGGTCGGAAAGGCCCTGGTAGCGTCCCGAGGCGCCGTATCAGTTGCGGCGCGGTTGCGACTTGGTTGCTTATGCCGCTTTGGAACCGGAAGACTCGACAGTCCGACCGTCAAAGCCTTACATTTGCGAGCACACCACCAGGCTCTGTGACGGCGCCGCTCGGTGGCGAGGGGATACGTAAACACAAATGAGCGAGGGACTCTTCAACGAACTGCGCGCGCCTTCTTTCGGCGCGGCCGCAGCTCGGCTGAGCCTGAGACACCGCGCGATCCGGGTCCTCTCCTCGCTTCTCCTCGTCAGTGCCGGCATCATCAGCGGCGTCGCCGTCGGCTTTGTATCGGGCTTGCTCGGCTCCGCCAAGCCGGCCTCGGCAGCCGGGATGGGCACCGTACTTTTCGCCGAGGACTTCAAGGGCTCACAGGTCTCGCCACAGGCACAGAACTTGCTCACGACGAACGGCACCTTCACGCCGTGCCTGACTGCTTCCAGCAACGCAAGCGAGCTGCCTATCCCAGGCTGCCCAACCTCCGAGCCCGGGGGCGCGACCGGCAAGCTGCCCGACACACAAGGCACGGGAGCGCTGAGGCTGACGAGCAACGGCACCGACTCGAACGGCTACATCCTCTACAACTACCAACTCCCAACGTCGTCCGGGTTCGACGTGAACTACGACGCTTACCAGTACGACGGCAACGGCGCCGACATGATCACGTTCTTCCTCACGAACGGCAATGATTCCCTCGCGAAGATCGGACCCCTTGGCGGTGCAGGTGGCTTCGACTACGGCACCAGCACCGACTCCGACTGCCCGGCGAACGACCCCGCGACCGGGCCGAACAGTGAGTGCAGCGGCCTGCCGGCCGGCATTCTCGGCGTGGCCGTCGACGCGTGGGGCAACTATCCGTTCGAGTTCAACGACAAGACAACGGGGACGAACTCGTCGTGCAACCAGAGCTACCTCCCAGGTGCCATCGATCCCGAGAACATCTCCGTACGCGGTCCCGGCTACTACAACCCGGCAGCCACGATCGGGGGCACCGCCTACCCGGCAGGTTGGTTCCCCGAGACCGGGGAGGCGAACGGCGAGTACTGCCTGCTTGGTAGCCCGGTCGCCGCGACGGTCGACAACGCGGCTGCCACGGCCCGTCCCGCTCCAGGGGCGACCGGCGGCGAAGAGGTCCACCTTCACATCGACCCGCCGAGCTGCGCCAGCCTCTACACGAGCTACCCCTGCTCGAATGCCGTCTCGTCCGCCCAGCCCGGTTCACCCGAGGTCCTCGTCTACCTGAACAACGTTCTCGTCGAGACAGTCCCAGAGCCGGCGATCATGCAGTCGGTTCCGACCGTGAAGTTCGGCTGGTCGGCGAGCACCGGTGGAGACGACGAGATCCACGAGCTCAACAACGTCTTGGTCTCGACCGTCATCCCGCTCCAGCCGAACCTCTGTGAGCTTGCCAATCCGAATCAGGTCGCCCAAGGCGTCACGACCACGAGCGGCAGCGCGACGATCACGACACCGTCGACGCTGCCCGCCGGAGACGTCGGAAGCAACATCTACGGCGCCGGGATCCCTGCCGGCACGACGATCACGGGGATCAGCGGCACGACAGTCACTCTGTCGTCTCCCGCGTCGGCCACCTCGGCGAACGCGATCATCACGATCAGCCCTGTGCTGCCGATCTCGCGGACGATCACCGACGGCGGGATCACGAACGGGTCGACGACGCTGACCGACCCCGTCGGGAGTTTTACGCCTGGCGACGTCGGTGACTCAGTGCTAGGTGGCCAGATCCCGGCCGGCGCTACCATCGCGGCTGTAACGAGCAGCACGACAGCGACGATGTCGTTGGCTGCGACCGCGACAAGTACCGCTGAAAGCGTCGTGGTCGACGAAGGGTCCGCGGCGTGCGGCAATACCGCCACGGCGATGACGCCGACGCTCGGGACGACGGCGTACACGACGTTCACGAGTGCCGTGCTCGCCACCGGCTCTGACGAGACGAAGACCACGTCGGCCACGATCAACCTCCCCGCCGGCGTGCAGTTCGTCAGTGGCGAACCGCCGGCGGGCAGCGGCTGGGTCTGTCCTACACCGGGGCCTGGCCTGTCAACCGACACCTGTACCTACACCCCTCCGGGTGGCGACTCGCCTGCCGGTGTCTCGCTCTCTCCGATCTCCATCCCAGTTCAGCAGACGACGCAGACGGCTGGCACCTACGACGTCACCGTCTCGCTCTCGAGTTCGGACAACAACTCGCCGAGCTCAGACCTCACCGCGACTCAGCCGATCACCTGGGGCGGCACCACTGCGACCAGCGTCGCCAACGTCTCGATTACAAAGACGGCGGCGGTGGCGTCTCCCGCGGATGGTTCCGCCGACACATACACCGTCACAGTCAAGAACGCTGGTCCGAACGCTGCCTCCGGCGTGGTCGTGTCTGACCCTCTACCTCAGGGTGAAGGTTACGTGTCCAGCACCCCGAGCACCGGTTCAGCGAGCGAGGCGGTCGTCGGTGGCGTACCTACCATCACCTGGGGCGTCGGCGGCCTTGCGAACGGCGCGAGCGCCACCTTGACGATCACCGTTCAGGTGGACACCGGCGAAGGCGCACTCGTCAACACCGCGACCGAGTCACAGTCGGCGAGCACTCCGGACGTGACCGGTACGCAGCAGGCCTCGGCGATGATCACGCCCGCCGCAGTAGCCGATGTCGTCCTGTCGAAGAGCGTGTCGAGTGCGACGCCGGTCGATGGCACGACGGTGGCGTACACGATCTCGGCGGAGAACGGAGGACCGGACGTCGCCCAGACGGTCCAGGTCATCGACACGCTCCCTGCCGGCCTTGGTCTTGTTCAGTACGGCTCGCCAGCATCGGTGACGGGCGTCGGAGTCACGAACGGGTCGACCACCATCACTGGACCGGCCGGGACCTTCACCGGCGACGTCGGTGACTACGTCATCGGCACCGATATCACGACCGGCTCGACCATCTCCGCGGTGGCAGGTGGGGGAGCGTCGGCGACAATCACCTCGGCGGCAACGGGCACCGTCGCGAGCGAGGCGATAACGGTAGTCACTCCCGCAACCGCGCCGACGACCGCGGATGGCGCGACGACGACGGCGTCGTCGAGCGGCGACACGCTCACTTGGAACATCGGCACCTTCGCAGAGGGCGATTCCACATCGATAGTCCTGCTTGCCAACGTCTCAGGTTCGAACGGCGGCAACCCTGTCGTCAACACGGCGGTCGAGACTCAGTCGGCGAGCACTCCACTCCCGAACGGGCAGGACAGCACCTCCGCGTCGGCATCCATCACCGTGACGCCAGCTGCGAACGTGTCGATCACGAAGACGGTGTCGACGACTGGGACCACTGCGACGTACACGTTGACCGCTACGAACAACGGACCCGATTCGGCCGCAGGCGTGACAATGACCGACGACCTCCCGGGTGCGCTCACCTACCAGGCGCTCGGGACACCGACGCAGGGGACTGCCACCGAGCTCACGCACCGCAGCGGCGCGCAGGACATCACCTGGAACGTGGGCACCCTCGCCGTCGGTGCCACCGCATCGTTGACATTCACTGCAACGTTCACCGCGGGCGCGACCATCACCAACACTGCGACCGAGACCCAGACGACCCTCAACCCTGCCGGCACGACCACTGCCAGCGCGACGATCAACCCGACGAACGTGGCGACCGTGACAGTGAAAAAGACGGTGTCGAACGCAACTCCGGCCGACGGATCCGACGACACCTACACGCTCACTGTTACCAACAACGGTCCGCAATCGGCGGCCGGAGTCAGCGTCACCGACGCTCTTCCCGCGGGCGAAGTCTTTGTCTCGAATGGAACGGCCCCAGGCGGGACCACTGTCACCGAGTCCAACAACGTCGTGACATGGACGATCGGTACGTTGGCTAACGGAGCGTCGGTGCAGTTGACCATCACGGCGGACGTCACTGTCGGCTCGGGCTCGATTGTCAACACGGCAGTCGAGACACAGACGACACCCAACTCTTCGGGCGGTACTACCACTTCGGGCTCAGTGAGGATCAATCCAACACCGGTGGCAAACGTCACGCTCACGAAGACTGCCATCGACCTTGCACCGCAAGTCGGAGCGACTGACCCGTTGGACGAGACGGCCTATGTGATCTCGGTTACCGGTGACGGACCCGACACCGCTCAAGGCGTGACAGTCACAGACCCGTTGCCGGCAGGAGTCACCTACGTCTCATCCGGATCGCCAGTGGGCTTCACCGGCGGTGTCACGAACGCATCTACAACGATCACCGGGCCAACCGGCACGTTCGTCGCAGGTGACGTCGGCTATCCCGTCACGGGACCCGACATTCCGAATGGCACCGTTCTCACTGCGGTGGCGAGTGGTACATCCGCCACCATGTCCAATGCCGCTACTGCAACCAACGCGACCGAAGCGGTGACGCTCGATGAAGTGAACACGTCACCGAACGGAACGAACATCTGCCAAGCGGGCGGGACAGTCACCTGGGGGTCGACTTGCACACCGACGCTCACAGGTTTTGCTCTCGCGTCAGGAACTACGGAGTCCATCGTCGTGCTCGTCCGCGCGACGTCCTCGTCCGGCACGATCACGAACACGGCGAAGGAGAGCCAGACCACGCCAAACAGCGCTGGCGCGACTACGAACGCCGAGACGGCGTTTGCCTCAATTACTCCCACCGGAACCGCGACCGTGGTGTTGACGAAGACGGCGAGCTCGGCGACTCCGCCGGACGGCTCGACAGAGACGTACACCTTGCACGTCGTGAACAACGGCCCACAGGCTGTTCAGAACCTCGCCGTGACCGATCCCTTGCCCGCAGGGCTCACCTATGTGTCGTATGGGGCAGCCACGAAAGTCGCGTCGGCCTCGATCACGAGTGGCTCCACCACGCTCACAGGACCAGCAGGCAGCTTCAGCGGGTCCGGCGTGGACCTCGTATCTGGATTTGGTATTCCGTCCGGTACGACCGTCACGTTGGGTGGTAGTGGCACCACAGCGACAATGTCGGCGGCCGCAACCCAAGCGGTGTCGAGCGAGACCGTGACGCTAATTTCCCCGACGGCACCAACGACAACCGACGGGGCATCTACATCGGTCTCCGAAGCATCGGTGAGCGGTACGCCGACCGTCACCTGGACGCTTGGAACAATTGCCGACGGCGACTCGGCTTCGCTGCAGATCACGGTCCTCGTTGCTGCGAGCTCCGGAACGATCACGAACATCGCGACCGAGACGCAGTCGTCGCTCACCCCCAACTCATCTGGTCAGACCTCGACCTCTGCGGGCGTCTCGGTCAACCCGACGGCCGGCGCGAACGTCACCATCGCGAAGACTGGCTCGACGGGCACGCCCAACGACGGGTCGACCATGACGTTCACCTTGAGCGTCGCGAACAACGGACCGAATTCTGCCGGCGCCGTCACAGTGACCGACCCGATGCCTACCGGCCTCAGTTACGTCTCGTATGGCTCTCCCGCTGGCACCGCACCGGTGACGACTGACGGCGTTTCAACCTCGGTGAGCGAGGCGCTTGTCGGAGGTGTACCGACCGTGACGTGGACGATCCCATCGTTCGTATCAGGAGACAGGGCATCGCTGCTGATCACCGTCACCGTGAACACCTCGAGCGCTGTCACCAACACAGCGACGCTCTCGCAAACCGTGCCGAACACGTCCGGAGCCACTACGGACTCTGAGGAGGCAAGCTTCTCTCTGACACCGGTGCCGGTAGCAAACGTCTCGATTACCAAGGTCGCGAACCCAACCACCAATGCGCCGCACGGAACGCAGATCACCTACACGTTGCAGGCTAGGAACGCTGGGCCCGACTCGGCCGCTGGGGTATCGGTCTCGGACCCGATCCCGGTAGGCACGACCTTTGTCTCCTCGTCGACGGCCACCGGCAGCCTTTCGAATCCGATCGTAGGCACCAACGGAACGATCACCTGGACGGTTGGCACGCTCGCCAACGGCGCCAGTGCAACGGCCACGATCACAGTCCTGGTGTCGAATACGGCCGCGCTCGGAACCATCACGAACACCGCCACCGAGACCCAGACGACTGCCGACCCAACAGGTGCCCAGAGTGCTTCGGCCAGCAACACGGTCGTAGGCGCGGCCAGCGTCAGCATCAGCAAGACTGTCTCGAACGCGACACCTGGCGACGGCTCCGACGACGCTTACACGCTCAAGTTGACCAACGTCGGCCCTGACGCTGCTGCCGGGGTTGCGGTGAGCGACGGCCTCCCAGCCGGGCTTGCCTACGTGAGTTCGACGACGACGACGGGCACGATCGGCGAGGCCCTCGTCGCAGGGGTCCAGACAGTCACCTGGACGGTTGGCAGCCTCGCGAACGGCGCGTCGGCGACTGCCACCATCACCGTGCAAGTGAATGCCAACTCCGGCACGATCACCAACACGGCGACGGAGACACAGACCACCGCCAATCCGTCGGGCACAACGAGCGCCTCCGTCAACATCAACCCGTTTCCTGTCGCCAACGTCTCGGTCCTGAAGACGGTCTCGAACTCGACGCCGAATGACGGGACCAACGACACCTACACGCTGAAGGTCACCAATGCCGGGCCCGATTCCGCCGCGGGCGTCTCGGTGACCGACGCTCTTCCCGCTGGTCTTTCGTACGTGAGCTCGGCGACGACGACGGGCACGATCAGCGAGGCGTTGGTGGCCGGAGTTCCGACCGTGACCTGGACCGTCGGCGGCCTCACGAACGGCGCGTCGGCGACAGCCACGATCGTCGTGCAGGTGGGTCAGACAGGAGCGATCACCAACACTGCGACCGAGTCTCAAACGACTGCCAACCTCACGGGCACTCAAACCTCGGGCGTGGCTATCAACCCCACCTCTGCAGCGAACGTCTCGATCACAAAGAC
>PLDN01000120.1 GCA_003136185.1 Acidimicrobiaceae bacterium
CGATGACGACCTCGGCGAGCGGCACGGCATAGATGAGCTCGACGCGCTCGGGGGAGAGGTACTCCATCTTCTCGAGGGTTCCGCGGCGGGTCTGGCTCAGGTCCATCACCGTGCCGGTGTACTCCGAAGGCGTGATGATCGTGAGGCGGAGCATCGGCTCTTCGATCGACTCGAGNNCGAACTCGCGCTCGAGCCGCTCACGGGCTATCTCCATGTGGAGCAGCCCGAGGAAGCCGCACCGGAATCCGAAGCCAAGCGCGGCGGAGGTCTCGGGCTCGAACGTGATGGAGCCGTCGGAGAGCTTGAGCTTCTCGAGGGCATCGCGCAGGTCGGGCAGCTCGTCGCCATCGACGGGGTAAAGGCCGCAGAAGACCATCGGCTTGGGGTCGCGGTAGCCCGCGAGCGGGCCAGACGCGAGGTTGGCGGCGTCCATGACCGTCTCGCCGACCTTGGCCTCTACGACCGCCTTGACGCCGGCGATCAGGTAGCCGACCTCGCCCGGTCCGAGCTCGGCCACCGGCTCGTTTGAGGGGGCCCGGATCCCGATCTCCTCCACCTCGTGGGTCGTACCGGCTTGGTAGAGGCGGATCTTCGAGCTAGAGCGAAGCGTGCCGTCGACCACCCTGATGGCGTTGACCACGCCCCGGTACTGGTCGTAGAGCGAGTCGAAGATCAGTGCCCGGAGGGGGTCGTCCGGATTCCCGACAGGCGGCGGGATGCGGGCGACGATCGCGTCGAGCAGCTCGGCCACTCCTTCGCCGGTCTTGGCCGAGATCTGGAGGATGTCTTCTGCGGGGAGCCCGAGGACCTGCTCGATCTCACCCGCGTAGCGCTCGGGATCGGCCGCCGGGAGGTCGATCTTGTTGAGCGCTGCGACGATCTCGAGGTCGTTCTCGATCGCGAGGTAACAATTGGCGAGCGTCTGGGCCTCAATCCCCTGCGAAGCGTCCACCAGCAGCACGACGCCTTCGCAGGCGGCGAGCGACCTGCTCACCTCGTAGCCGAAGTCGACGTGCCCGGGAGTGTCGATGAGGTGCAGTACGTAGCCCTTCCAGCTGACCCGGACGTTCTGGGCCTTGATGGTGATGCCTCGTTCCCGTTCGATGTCCATCGAGTCGAGGTACTGCTCGCGCATGTCACGGGCGTCAACGGCGCCGGTCATCTCGAGGACGCGGTCGGAGAGCGTCGACTTGCCATGGTCGACGTGGCTTATAACGGAGAAGTTGCGGATCTGCGCGATCGGGATCAAGGTGCTCTTTCGGCTGGTGCGAGGCTCGGATTCGTCGAGCAAGCTCGGCGGTGCTGCTACAGTCTCGCCCATACGCGTACGGTCTCGCGACAGCGACGCGCGTCCGGGTGAAAGAGCTACTGAGGAATACATGGCCAACATCAAGAGTCAGATCAAGCGGAACCGCCAGAACGAGCGCCGTCACGAGCGCAACAAGGCGGTGCGCTCTGAACTCAAGACAAGGACGAAGAATGCCGTCAAGGCCGCCGAGACAGGCGCCGACGATGTCGCGGAGCGCCTCCGCGAGGCAGTGAAGCGAATCGACAAGGCTGCAGCCAAGGGCGTGATCCACCCCAACCAGGCGGCCCGCCGCAAGTCGCGCCTTGTCCGCCATATCGCGCAACTCGTCACCGAGCGCTCCGGCGAGTAGTCCAGGCTCGCCTCCGGGCGAGCTGCTCCCGGTTCCGCAACTATCCCCAGCTGAGCTCGAGGCGGTCGCGCGCCTCGAAGCCGCCTGTTTCGAGGCAGACGGCGGCCGGCTGAAGCTCGAGTGGAACGTACTGCGGAACCGGCCTGCCGGGACGACGAGCGACTTCGTCTGGGTCGTCGACGGCGAGGTCGTCGGGTTCATCGGGATCTACCAGTGGATGCCAATCTCCCTTGAGGTGTGCGGAATGGTGCACCCGGAATGGCGCGGCAGGGGGATCGGGTCCGGGCTCTACGACGCAGCCGCAGCCGAGGTGGCCCAGCGTGGCCCAGCGCGGGCGCTCCTGATCGTGGATCGTGCGCTTGTCGAAGGGCGGCGCCTCGCCTTGGTTCGCGGCGGTGAGCTGGACCATTCCGAGCACCGCATGCAGCAACAGCGCGAGCCCGAAGAGCGACCCGGCATGCCGCTCGTCCGTGTTAGGCCTGCGGTCAGGTCCGATGCGAGTTTTGTCTCGGAGTGCTCGGCTACCGCCTTCGAGGAGGATGTACGGGTGGTCGACGAAGGCGACGAGACCGCCGTGGGGCGGCTCCTGAACGGCACGACGCTCATCGAGGCGGCCGATTCGGGCCGCAGCGTTGGCGTTCTCCGGGTGGAGCGCGAGGGTGGAGCCGCGTCGATCTACGGCTTCGCGGTCATGCCTTCGGAGCAGGGAAACGGGTACGGCAGGGCTGCCCTGTCGGCTGTCACGCGCGACCTTCACAGGTCGGGAGTCGGCGTGGTCTCTCTCGAGGTGCTCTCGACGAACGACAGCGCGTTGCACTTGTACACGACGTGTGGTTTTGACTCGATCGGCACGGAGGACTACTACTCGATGCCGATCGGCAGCGACTGAGCCCAGTGCCGCCGCCCTTAGGGGGCGACGGCGATGCGGTCGCGGCCTGCGCGTTTCGCCTCGTACAAGGCGGCGTCCGTGCGCTGCAGGAGGCGGTCGAGGTCGACGTCGCGGTCATCCAGCTCGGCGACACCGACCGACGCCGTTACCGAGATCGGCCCGGCGGCTGTCCCGATGGGCGATTCCGCGATGACGAGGCGAAGGCGTTCGGCGAGCTCTGCCGCCGGCTGCAGCGAACCGTTCACGACGAGGGCGAACTCTTCGCCGCCGTAGCGCCCGAGCAGGTCGCCCGAGCCGATCACCCCGGCCACGCGCTGCGCGACGGCACGGATCACGTCGTCGCCCGAGGCGTGGCCGTAGCGGTCGTTCACGTCCTTGAAATGGTCGATGTCGAGCATCATCGCCGCCAGCGGGTTGCGGGTCTGGCGGGCATCGGTGAAGGCCCGCCGCGCGAGGTCGAAGAAGTGACGGCGGTTGGCCACCCCAGAGAGCTCGTCGCGCTGGGCGAGGATCTGGACGCGGCTGAAGAGCTGGGCGTTCTCGTAGGCGACGACGCCCTGGCCCGCAAGAGCAGCGGCGATCTTGGTCTGTGTCTCCCCGAAGGCCCCCGGCCGGCGGGCGATGATGACGAGCGCCCCGATCGCCTGTTCGCGGACGATGAGAGGTGCGATGACGAACGAGCCACTCCGCCCGAGAAGACCGACGAGAGGCGAGTTGCGGTCCGAGATGACCGATCCGACCGACAAGGGGCTGCGTGAGTGGAGAGCCTCGGAGATCTCCGGCTGGTCAGCTCGCGCGATGTCGTATCCCTCGGGTGGAAGTGTGACGCCCGAGCCGATGGCGGAGGCGACTTCGAGGCGTTCGCCGTCGGCGAGCAGGATGGCGCCCGCGTCGGCTGACAAAGCGCTCACCGAAGTGTGGAGAGTGGCACGGAGCACACCGCGCGGCTCGAGGCTCTGGCCGAGCGTGCGCATGGAGTCCCGCAAGAGCTCGGCCACCTCGCGCTGGCGGCGCTCGCTCGCGACCGACATCTCCACCTCGGCCAGCCGAGCTGTCTCGAGCGCGAACGCCACGTGGCTCGTGATGGCCGAGAGGAGCTCGACGTCGTCGTTCGTGAAGATCCCCTTCGCAAGGCGGCTGTCGAGGTAGACCGCGCCGAGGAGGCGGTCCTCCATCAAGAGGGGGGCCACGAGGATCGACCTGAGCCCGTGCGTGACAGCGGATTCGGATCCGAGAGCAGCTCCTTGTTCGGTTCCCGTGAGCACGATCGGCTCTTTTGTCGCGGCGACCCGGTCGACGATCGTCGACGAATACCCGGTGAACTCCGAGATGCTGTTGCCGCTCGCGTCACGGCCGAGGTGCGGGCGCAAGACGCCCGAGTTCTCGTTCGTGAGGAACAGCAACGCTCTCTCGGCATTCAATATGCGCACGGTCTCGTCGAGTGCGAGGCGGATGAGCTCTTCGGGATCGAGTACCCGTGCGGCAGCGGCCCCCACTTGCAGCAGCGCCTCCAACTGGCGGGCCGCCCGCGTGGCGCCGCGGAGCGGGCCGGCGCCGACCACGACCGGTGCAGCCAAGGCGAGTCCACGACCAGAACCCGACCGGTCGCGGGCGTCGAACAGCTGGCCGGCTCCGGTCCGGCCGATCTGGGCGAGCGACGCCGACTGAGAGACGTACCGGCGATTGGCGGGCGATGTCCCGGCGGAAGATGGTTGGATCCAGCGGACGTAGGCCGAGAGGCCGAGGTCCTCGGCGAGCCGGCTGGCGGTGACGGCCGTCCGCTCCGACTCCTGTTCGTAGCCGATACCGGCGAGTGCCCGTGAGCGCGCCATCGCGAGCGCCACCTCGACGCCGGGAGCGTCCTGGCCGATCAGGATCGCCTGAGCCTTGGCGGAAGTGCGCAGAGCCCTCCGGTGGCGACCCTTTGCTACGAGGAATCCTGCTTTGGCGGTGTAGTAGTAAGCACGCAGCAAAGGGGTCCGGGCCGAGATTCGCATCTCTCTCACCGCGCGGCGGGCAAGGCGGCTCCTCCGAGGACGCTCCTCGGTCTCTGACGCGAGAAGCTGAGCGACTCGTCCGAAGGCCTGTATCGCCCAGAAGGACGAGAAGATATATGGGCAGTTGAACGGGCGGAGCTTGGCGCTGCGGAAGCTCTCGATCGCGTCGTCGAAGGGCTTGCCGAGCTCGTTCAGCCCGAAGTGGAAGTTCGCCAAAGCGAGCTCGTATCCGGCCGCCATGAGCCGGCTCGGCGGCATGACTTCGAAACGAGCGCTTACCCTCCGGATCCGCTCGAGGCCCGCACTCGGCTGATCGAGGAAGCCGGCAAGCGCAATACCGACGAAGTCGAACGACCTGACCTCTTGCTCAGCGCCCGCGGCCGTTTGCGGTCGTGCGTGCCAGAGTCCTTCGTCGAGCCAGGAGACCTCTTCGAGGATCCGACCCCGCAAAGCGAGGCTCAAGCAGAGCTGCAGCACACCGGTCGACACCTCGCCGGCTGGTAACCAGCGGGCCTCCTGCCGCAGGGTGTCGGTCAGGATCCGCTCGGACTGGATCGAGTCGCCCTGGTACTCGAGGCTGATCCCCTCGAGCAGCCTCGCGTGGGCTTTGGTGTAGGGATCGGCGGTGGACTCTGCGACCTTACGGACGTGCCGAGCCAACCAACGCGCGGGCGAGATGAGCCTGCTCTGTGCGAGCAGCGAGCCGATGGCGGAGTACACCGCGACGTACTCACGTGAGCGGCCGAGCCGGTTCGCCGGGAGCGTGGCACGCAGAGCGACGGCGATCTCGGTCCCCCAGCGGAATTCCTGTGCCGCCGCGAATCCCGCTAGCTCGAGGAGCCGGCACTGGAGCCGCAGGCTGTCGCGGCGGGACATCGACGCTCGTCCGAACCCGATACGCGTGACGAGGACGACGAGCGAGACTGCGAAGCGCCAGAGCGTGGTGACCCACAGAGCGAACGCGCTCGACGGGAGCGCACGGCCGAGAGTTGCGAGCCCTTGCTTGGCGTGATCGAGAGAGCGAGCTCCGTCGCCCTGCGCGAAGTAGACCCGAGCGATCGCCTCGTGCACCCGTGCCGTCTGCGGTCGGTCGGTCTCGATCGACAGGGCTAGCTCGTAGCGCTTGAGGGCAGCCCCGATTTCGTCCGAGCGAGCAAGAGCGTTGCCGTAGTCCGCCTGGAAGACGCTCCCAACGGGGAGCTGGTGCTCGTCGGCGATGGAGTCGGCCGCTGCGAGGAAGGCGAGAGCGTCCTCGTCTGCCTGTGCCGCCATTGCGAGCTTGGCGGCCCGGTAATTCGCCTTGAACGCCCTCGCAGGGTCGGCGTCGACCTCGCCGAGCGCGAAGTGTCGCGCGATGTCGTAGACACTCTCGGGCCTCGTGTCACCTGCGTCCTCGAGTGCCCGAGCCAACATCTCATGTGCCCGCCGGCCGGCTTGCAGATCGAGGGCCGCCATGAGCGTGTCCCGCACACCCTCGTGCAAGAAACCGTACCGTTCTGCCCCCTGCGGCTCAATCACCCGCGCGCGCGACGCCTCGCCGAGCGCGACGTGTACGTCGCCGAGCGGCCACTGCGTGATCGTCGCGAGCAGATCGGGGGAGAAACTCGAGCCGATCACCGACGCCTCGGTTAGCAGCCAACGGGTGGCCGGGCGCAAGGTCTCGAGGCGCCGCAGGGACAGGGCGAGGACGTCGGTTGGGAGGTCCAGGTTCGCGAGCGCCTCGGCGTCTACCGAGAAGGTTCCCCAGCTCGGAACGAGCACGCCGGCGTCGAGTGCGGAGCGAAGGTACTCGATCGCAGCAGCCGGATTGCCGTTCGCACGGATGGTGATCTCGGACGACAAACCGGCGTCGAGCGGGACTCCGCCGAGCTGGCGCATCAGAATCTGGCCGACCTGCTCGTCGGAGAGGGAAGGGAGCTCGATCCGCCTGCGGATGCTCTCGGCGAGCTCATCTCGTAGGCGGGTGAGGTTGGACTGGCTCGGAGGGTCGTTGCGGGCCGTCAGCAGCAGCAGCATCGGGAGCCGCTCGAGCTCTGGCGCGAGGTAGGCGAGCACGCGGTGGGTGGCGTCGTCGGCCAGGTGAGCGTTGTCGAGCAGCAGCAAGGTCGTGCCGGCGCTCGCCGAGGCGAGCGTCAGCAGCAGGTGAGCAGCCTCTATGACCGCGAACTCGTGCCATCCCGGGTCCGCCTCGGCCTTGTCGGCTTTCACGAGGTACCTGTCGAGCTCGGTCGACAGGCCGGCGAGCGACTCGGCTGTGCCGGGCTCCGAGAGCCGCAGCTTCATTATCAGCTGCGCGAACTTCTCCGGATCGCGGATCTCGAGGTCGGCGAAGAAGTTGCCGACGGCTTGGGCGAGGGGGCCGAGCGGCCCGGGATGATCCGGGCCGAGATGCGCTTCGAGGACTGCGACTCCTTCGGCCCGAGCTGCGCGGGCCACTTCCTCGACGAGGCGCGTCTTTCCGCCGCCCGGCTCGGATTCGAGGAGGACGGCCGCACCGACACCGGTATTGCTCGTCTCGGCAAGAAGTTCGCCAAGTGTCGCCAGCTCCTGGTCACGCCCTACGAGAGCGCTCTCGGCGAGGCTCGGTTGGTCTGCGATCGCACGGCCGAGAGGGGCGTCGGGCGTCAGCGTGCCTCGGCGCAGCGCCGCTAGGTCGGACAGCAGCGAGCTGGCGTTGTGGTACCGGTCGTCGGGGTCCTTCGAGAGCAGCCGGTCGACGATCCGGCAGATCTGGACCGACGCGTCGGGGCAGAGCTCCTTCAGGTCGGGCGCCGGGGAAACGGCGTGCAGGCGCACGATCTCGCCCGCCTCAGGCGCCTGGAAAGGCGGCCGGCCGGCGAGGCACTCGAACATGACGGCGCCGAGCGAGTAGAGGTCCGAGCGGCGATCGACCGGGCGCCGCATCATGCCGGTCTGCTCGGGAGCACTGTAGAGCACGGTCCCGATCACGGAGTCGTCCGGCTGGCGCGTACCCGTCGGAGTCGCGAGCCCGAAGTCGATCAAGACGGCCTTGCCGTCGTCCCGCAAGACGATGTTGCGGGGGGCGACGTCGCGGTGGACGAGTCCCACGCGGTGCGCCGCGTCGAGCGCGGATGCAACGTCACTTGCTACCGCGATGACACGTTCCTCGCTGAGGGGTCCATCGGAGTCGATCACCTCGGCGAGCGACTGCCCGCCGATGAGCTCCATGACGAGGTAGGCCACGCGGCCGTCATCGCCGACGGCGTAGACCTTCCCGAGGCAGGGGTGCCGGATGGCAGCGAGGATCGCCGCTTCGCGGCGGAAGGTGATGCGTGCCGGGTCATCGGGGCCTGTCAGCTCCTTGACCTTGACCGCGTACTCCTCACCGGCTCTCAAGGCGCGGTAAACAGCTGTCGTCGCTCCCCGCCCGAGCTCCTCGACGAGCTCGAATTCCGGGATAGCGATCCTCGTCGCGTCCGTCGGCACCTGCCCCCCAGCGCGGCTGGATAATCCGTTGATCATTCTGGTGGTGGCCTCGTCGCCCGGCATTGATGCGGCGAACTTGACCATCGTCGGCAGCATAGCGTCAAGGGGGCAGCTCGAAGAGGTAGTCGAGCGACTTGTTCAAGGCTTAGCGGGGTCCCCGCGCCGGTCAGGGCTGGGTGGCGAGCGGCAGGCGGAGCGGAGTTGAACCTCCGTCGAGGGCAACGTCCATCTGAGTTTGGCCGCTCGCCATCCCGACCTCCCACGCGCCCACGCCGGCCACCTTGAAGGCTCCCGCCAGCGCCACCTTGAGCGCCACCGAGGTTGGGTCGTCGTACCAGGTCTGGTGCCAGGCCTTACCGCGGCGGAAGGAGGCGAAAGGCGTCTCGCTCACAGGATCCCACAGCGCCGGCCTGCCGGCCGTGACGATCTCGTCGTAGGTGACGGCATCCGGATTCCCGATTGCGTCGGACGGAGGAGTTGCCCTCGATGCGGTGAAGTCATACCCGTAGAAGGGAATCCCGAGGATCACCTTTGAGGCCGGGACGGTCGCGACGAACGAGGCAAGCGAGCTCACGTCTGAGAGGTCGGAGCCCGTGAGGGGTGCCGAGGCGCTTGGAACCTCGAAATCGCTCATGTCATAGGCCATGACGAAGAACTGGTCGACGTAAGGGCTGAGAGCCTTCACGTCGTAAAGGGTCTCGGGTCCCATGGCCGACTGAGGGAGCGTGTTGAGGACGATCGACCAGGTGTGGTCGATGGCTCGCAGGCGGGTGCTGAACGCAGCCACCAACTTCGAGAAGCCTGCCCGTGGCCCGGGATCCTGCCCTTCGAGATCNNCCCCGTCGAAGTCGTTCGCTTGCAGCAGGGGTGCGACCTGGTCGGCGAGGCGCTGCCCGTTGGACGTCGGTGACCGGGAGAGCTGTGCCAGCGTGGACTCGGATTCGGTGAAGATCGACAAAAGGGCGCGGGTCCCCGCGCTGTGGGCGTTGGTGACGAGCGTCTCGACCGAGCCGTTCTCTATCGCGTCCCACCCGAGCCCGCTCTTCGAGATCGTTGCCCGAGGCCCGACGACGAGGTAGGAGTAGGCGATCTCGGACAGCGACGAGTAATCGACTGATCCGACGTGCGACAGCTCCCAATACGGCAAGAAACCCAGCACGACCTTCGAACCAAGCCCCTGCCCGAAAGCGTTGGCCGCCAGCGCCGGCGCTGCAGCGCCGGCCTTCGTCGGCAACGCCACGTGGACACTCCCGAGGGCAACCGATAGGGCGTGCTGCTCGACCGCCATGTATTTCTGGTAGGCGCTCGTCGTCGTGGGCACGGAGGCGGAGTTGGCGCCGCCGGTGCCCCCTGAGCTGCACGCCGACAGCGTGATCCCAACAGCAAAGAGCGTGGCAGCGACCCGCGCCACCCTCAGATGCGGGGGCCGGCGGTTCATGCAGGGCGCAGCGTAGCCCTGCTTCGCGGTCTCACCTTTGGCACCCCGGTCACTACGCTGCGAGCCAATGGTCTTTGTCGAGATCCTCCGCCTGATCGTGGTGCTCATCGGAGCACTCGTCGGCCTCGCTGTCGGAAGCGGCTTCCATACTGCCTCCGCACGGGTACTCGGAGCGGGCGTCGGTGTGCTGGTCGGCTACGTCGCGGGTGGGATAGCGGGCCGACTCGTCGACCGCGGCGTCCGCCAGGCGGACCGGTCCCTCGTCGACATCCCGGCCCCCGAGCTGCTCGCCGGGGCGTTCCTCGGGAGCCTCGGCTTCCTGGTCGGAGTCGTGCTCTGCGTGCCGCTCTTCATCTTCTTTCGCCGCGACTACGACTACCCCATAGTGGCGGGAATCGGCTGGGTGATCGGAGCCCTCGGCCTCAAGCTCGGCATGACCAACGGTCGAAGGCTGGCTGAGGCGGCACGGATCACGCGCAAGCTCAACCCTTTCCAAGAAGCTCCGGAAGGCTCCGTGCTCGTCGACACCTCGGCGGCGATGGACCGGGCATTCCTCGTTCTCGGACGCGCTGGCCTCCTCGGACGCGAGATCTTGCTTCCCGAGCCGGTCGCAGACGAGCTCCGGACGCTCAGCGACAGCCCTGATCCGGTCTCGTCGCGCCGCGCGCGCCGCGCGCTGCACGCGATCGACGCGGTGCGCGAGGCCGGGATAACCGTCAGCGTCGTAGGGGGAGACTTTCCCCAGACTGCGATGACCGAGGAGAAGGTCCTCCAACTCGCGACCAAGCTCGGAGTCCGGCTGTACACGTGCTCGACCGAGGTCGCCCGCAAGCAGGCGAGCATGGACGTCCCGATCATCGACCTCCGCTCGCTCGTGGCCGATCTCTCGCCCGACCACGTTCCAGGCGAGCGGCTCACTGTCGACCTCCTGAAGCCGGGTCGCCAGGGCCGTCAGGCGGTCGGCTACCTGCCTGACGGAGACATGGTCGTCGTCAACGACGCTGACCACCTGATCGGGCACGACGGAGTCGAGGTCGTGGTGCTTTCCACGCGCCCGACGGCACAGGGCCTCCTCGTGTTCGCTCGCGTGGTGCCCGATCCCGAGAGCGACGACGAGACCGTGTCTCTCGGCTCGCGCTGAGCCTGGTCCGTCGTCAGAGCTGCTTGACGGCCGCCACGAGCTTTGTGAGCGAGTCCTTCGCGTCGCCGAACAGCATCGTCGTCTTCGGGTCGAACAGCAACTCGTTGTCGATGCCGGCGAAGCCGGGGCGCATCGACCTTTTGAGGAAGACGATGTTCTTTGCTTCGTCGACTGCGAGGATCGGCATTCCGTAGATGGGGCTTCCGGGCGAGTTCTTCGCTGCCGGGTTGACGACGTCGTTCGCGCCCACGACGAGCGCCACATCCGCCGTCTGGAAGCCGGGGTTGGCCTCCTCCATCCCCTTCAGCTGTTCGTAGGGGACGTTCGCCTCTGCCAGCAGCACGTTCATGTGGCCCGGCATGCGCCCGGCCACCGGGTGGATCGCGTAGACGACCTCGACGCCCCTTGATTCGAGCAGCTCGGCCAACTCGCGGGCGACGTGCTGCGCCTGCGCGACCGCGAGCCCGTACCCGGGGACGATCATCACCTTCTGGGAGTAGGCGAGCAGGACGGCGATGTCGTCCGCGCTGCCAGACCGCACGGTGCGGTCGCCGAGCTCGCCGTCGGTTGTGGTCGCCGTCACGACCGAGCCGAAGGCCGAGAAGAGGATGTTCGGCAGCGACCTGCCCATCGCGGAGCTCATCATCCGCGTCAGCAGCGTGCCTGACGCGCCCACGAGGGTGCCGGCCACGACGAGCACGACGGAATGAAGCACAAAGCCACTCGCAGCGACAGCTAAGCCGGTGAATGAGTTGAGAAGGGAGATGAGCACCGGAACGTCCGCGCCTCCGATTGGGAGGACGAACGCGATGCCGAAGAACAGGGCGAGGACGCCGATGACTGCAATGAGCCAGCCGTGGGGAGAAATGCAGGCGGCGATGGCGAGGCCGAGGATCCCGCCGCCGACGACTGCGTTCAACACCTGTTGGCCGGGGTAGGTCACCGGCCGGCCCGTCATGAGCTCTTGCAGCTTCGCGAAGGCGACCACCGAGCCTGCGAAGGAGATGCAGCCGACGACCACTCCGAAGAGGACCTCGACGACTTGGTAGACGGCCAGCTGGTGGGGGTCCGACTTGTTGAATTCCGCCAGAGCGATGAGGGCGGCGGCGCCGCCTCCGACACCGTTGAAGGCCGCCACCATCTGCGGTATCGCCGTCATCTTGACGAGGCGAGCGGCGGGAAAGCCCAGCACGGCCCCGATAGCGATGGCTCCGGCCATCAGCGGGAAGCGTGAGAGTCCCGGCGTGGCGAACGTCATGCCGACGGCAAGGAGCATGCCGCCTGCCCCGACGAGGTTGCCGATCCGAGCTGTCTTAGGTCCCGAGAGGCCCTTCAGGGCGAGGATGAAGCAGACCGCCGCAACGAGGTAAGCGAGCCGGATTCCAGTATCGAGGCTCATGGGGCCTGCTCGGTCTCGTCGATATCGGTCGGTTTGGGCCTCGCCGGCTGGCGACCCTTGAACATCTCGAGCATGCNNCCGGCGACGATCACGGCGCCTGCGGCGAGACAGGCTGCGAACACCAGGCCGTTGACGGCCTTCTGCCCCGGATACGTGATCGGCCTGCCCTGGATCAGCTCCTGCAGCTTTGCGAACGCGATCATCGAGCCGGAAAAGGAGATCGACCCGATCAGCGCGGAGAGGATGAGCGACACCGAGATGTCGCGCTTCAGGTCGCCGGACGGCGGAGCGAGCCGGTGGAACTCCGCGAGCGAGATCAGCGCCGCTGCGCCACCGCCGACGCCGTTGAACAGCGCCACCATCTGCGGCATTGCGGTCATCTTCACCTTGCGTGCCGCGACCGCCCCGAAGCCGCCTCCGACCACCATGCCGACTGCGATCTCCCAGTAGCTCACGACCGACTTCTGCGCAAACGTGACGACGATCGCGAGCAGCATCCCGACCGCGCCGATCTGGTTGCCGCGCCGCGCGTGCGCCGGAGAAGAGAGGAAGCGCAACGCGAGAATGAAGGTCACGATCGTGACCAGGTACGCGAGGCGGGTCGCGTCAGCGCCCATCGTCATCCTTCTTCGGCGGCTCGCGCTTCTTGAACATCTCGAGCATGCGGTCGGTGACCACGAACCCGCCGACCACGTTGACCGTGGCCAGGACGACTGCGACGAAGCCGAGCGTGATCTGGAGCGACCCGTGAGCCGTGCCGAGCACGATCATCGAGCCGACGAGCACGACCCCGTGGATTGCGTTCGTCCCCGACATGAGCGGCGTGTGCAGGACGCTCGGGACCTTCGAGATGACCTCGAAGCCGACGAACGCCGCGAGGACGAAGACCGTGATGAGGCTCAGGATGTCGCCGCCGTTCACGAGCGACCTCCTTCGACGAGCTCGCGGGTGGGGGCGTGGCGGATCTCGCCGTCGTGAGTCACGCAGGTTCCGATGATGATCTCGTCCTCGAAGTCAGGGGCAAGGGCGCCGTCGTGCGCGAGCAAGCCGAGGAACTCGGCGATGTTGCGGGAGTAGAGGAAGCTCGCATGCATCGGCATCGAGCTCGGGAGGTTGCGGACGCCGTGCACGACGACGTCGCCCACCTCGACCTCCTCGCCTGGCTTCGAGAGCTCGCAGTTGCCGCCGGACTCGGCGGCGAGGTCGACCACGATGCTGCCGGGAGACATCGAGTGAACCATCTCTGCGGTGACGAGAACCGGAGCTTTCCGACCGGGGATGGCGGCGGTCGTGATGACGACGTCCGCTGCCCCGACCTCCTTGCCGATCAGCTCCCGCTGGCGGGCGAGGAAGTCCTCGGACTGCTCTTTCGCGTAGCCGCCCTCGCCCTCTTGGGCTTCGAGCTCGAGCTCGACGAAGCTCGCGCCGAGGGACTTCACCTCGTCGCGGGCCGCGGGGCGGACGTCGTAGGCACGCACGACTGCGCCGAGACGTCTCGCTGTCGCGATGGCCTGTAGCCCAGCTACTCCGGCACCGAGGACCAGGACTTTTGCCGGCGGAACGGTCCCGGCGGCAGTCATGAGGAGCGGGAAGAACCGGGGCAACCGTGATGCGCCGATCAGCACTGCCCGGTAGCCGGAGACGGTCGCCTGCGAACTGAGCGCATCCATCGACTGCGCCCGACTGATCCGAGGGAGGAGGTCGAGGCTGAAAGATGTGATGCGGCGCTGATTGAAGATCGTGAGGAGCTCCAGGTCAGCGGCGGGTTGGAACAAGCTCACGACTGCGCAGCCCTCCCGCATCATGCCGGCCTCGCTCACCGTCGGCGCCTGCACCTTGCAGACGACCTCAGCGCCGCCGAAGGCGCCGGTCGCCTGCTGGACGAGCTCTGCGCCCTTCGCCTCATAGTCAGCGTCCCGGAAGAAGGCACCCGAGCCCGCCCCGCTCTCGACGATCACCTTGATTCCTTGCGCCTCGAGCTTCGGAACCATGTCAGGGACGAGCGCGACCCGGCGTTCTCCGGCAGCGGTCTCTCGTGGAACGGCCACCTGCATGGCGGGTGGTCTAGCAAATAAGCGAGGCCCCGGTCGACACCGGACTCGCGGGCCTGTGTGTCGCCGGCTGCAAAGACGCAGCGCGACCCGGCGGGACGCCTTAGCATCAGTAAGTCGAAGAGCACTCAGTCGAGAGGCCAGCCGAAAGCTGGCGAATGGAATTCGACACCACCGCAACGCAATTGCGAGGTGTCCTTGGACTCGCGCGCAAACTCATATCCATAGTCGACGAACAGGAACTCCTCGAGCTGATCTGCCGCACCGCGCGGGAGCGATTGGGCTACACGGCGTGTGCTCTTTCGTTGCGGGGGGACGATGGCGCGTTCCGTTTCTGTGCGGTCTCGGGGCTGACTCCGGCCCAGGAAGCGACGCTTCGCAGTCTCGAGCTCTCGGGAGTGGGCTTCGAGGCGCTCAGCCATGCTGCGATGCAGAGCGGTCGCGTCTACTGGGTGCCGCCCGACCACCCGGTCCGTCAGCGCGACGACGTGAGGGCCGGAATCATCGCGACCGGTGTCTCGGTCCCGTCAAGGTCGTGGCAGCAGGGCTCGATGCTCTTCGTCCCGCTCATCGGGACCGACGGCCAGCCGGTCGGCTTCATCAACCCGGACGACCCTCTCACCGGTGAGCTGCCCGCTAACGAACAGGTACTCCTGCTGGAGGCTCTCGCCGAGCTGACGGTCGTAGGGCTCGAGTTCATCCGGGCACGCGCGGTTGAACGCTCCGCCCTGGCGGTCGTCGAAGCTCAGCGCCGCCAGCTCGAGTCGCTCATGATGGCGAGCGCAGAGGTGCGCGGTGGCCTCATGCTCGACGACGTGCTGCGTGAGATCGCCGTCGCCATGACGTCTGCCGGCGGCTTCAACCGGGCCGCCATCTACCTGATGCTCGAGGAGGAGGTGCTCGAGTGCCGCGCGACCGTCGGGCTCGACGCAGAGGAGGACGCGGCACTCCGGACAACGCCGATCACGCTGGCGGAATTCGCCCCCGCGATGCTGCCGCAGATGCAGATCAGCCGGTCGTACCTGTTCGACCATCGCCGGTTCTTCCTGCCGGCCGAGCTCGACGCCAAGTTGAACGTTCCGGTCGTAGACCGGGAGTGGAAGGACGGGCAGTGGCATCCCGAGGACATGCTGACCGTCCCGCTCGTGGAAAAGAACGGGACTCTGCTCGGGCTCATCTCCCTCGACGAGTCCTCCAGTGGTCTGCTACCTGACAGGGCGCACATCGAAGCGCTCGAGTTCTTCGCCGACCAGTGCGCCACCGCCGTAGTCCACGCTCGCCGCTTCGAGGCTGTGCAAGCCGAGGCCCAGACCGACCCGCTCACCGGACTCGCCAACCGGAGGGCGCTCGAGGAGGTGATCGACATCTCCGTCGGTCGCTACGAGCACTTCGGCGAGCCCACGGCGCTGCTCTTCATCGACATCGACCACTTCAAGGACGTGAACGACACCTTCGGCCATGCCACCGGCGATCTCGTTCTCCAGCAAGTGGGAACGGCGCTGCGGGAGCGGTTGCGACGCGGTGACCTCGTCGCGCGGTACGGCGGGGAGGAGTTCGTTGCATTGCTCCCAGACACGACTCTCCAGGCGGGAATCGTGCTTGCCGAGTCTCTCCGGGGCCGTGTGGAAGCGCTCGACCTGCGCAGCATCTGCGGGGACATCCCGATCCGGGTCTCGATCGGCGTGGCGTGGGTCTCGCCCGAGCGGCTCGATGCCGAGTCGCTTTTGGCGGCGGCCGACTCGGCCATGTACGAGGCCAAACGTGACGGCCGTAACCTGGTCCGCTCGACTGCTGCGTAGGCTCTTTCGATGATCGATCACGTGACTTTGCAGGTGGCGGATGTGGAGGCGAGCCGGCGTTTCTATGAGGTCGTGCTCGAGCCTCTCGGGATCCACATCATGAGCGCCGGCGAAGGCTTTGCTGGGTTCCACGGCGACACGCCCGGGTCGTTCTGGTTGATTCCGGCGGAGCGGAGTGCCGACCGTGAGCTGCACCTCGCCTTCAGCTCGCCCGACCGCGCACATGTGCGGGCATTCTTCGAGGCGGCGAAGGGGATCGGCGCCCCGGTCCTCCACGAGCCTCGGCTCTTCCCGGAGTACCACGAGAACTATTACGGCGCCTTCGTGCGCGACCCCGACGGCCACAACATCGAGGCCGTCTGCCACGACCCCGAGGGATAGCGGCAGACGGCTCCCTAGCTCGAAGCCGGCTTAGGTCTCGACGTCAAGGACCGTCTCGAACAAGCCCGAGGTGCTGACGTAATGGCCTACGGCGACGCAGCCCGTGGGAGTCGCGCATGCGACCGCGTAAGCGTCCGCGTGCGGGTGCGAGTACGCGTTGGCGGGCAAGCCCACGACCGCTCCGGTCCACGTGGTCCCTGAGCCCTGGGCGACGTACTGCTTCGATCCGATGGCGCACACAGCGCTGCACTGGCTCGTCGCGTCGCACGAGACGCCACAGAGCTCGTTCGACTCTTCACAGGATCGTGCCGCTGGATCTCGCCTCCTAGACTCACCTCTGTGAGCGATCCCCAGCGCGACGTCGACTTCGAGACGATGTCGGGTACCCCACTCGAACCGGTCTACGGGCCCGCAGATGCCGAGAGACCGGGGGTCTATCCCTATACCCGCGGTCCGTACTCCTCGATGTACCGCTCGAAGCTCTGGACGATGCGGCTCTTCGCCGGTTTCGGGACGGCGGAGGACACGAACGTCCGGTTCAAGGAGATACTCCGCTCAGGTGGCGACGGCCTCTCGACGGCGTTCGACCTGCCGACGTTGATGGGACGCGACTCCGACGACCCGCACGCTCTCGGCGAGGTCGGCCGCTGCGGCGTCGCCGTCGACACGCTCGCTGACGTGGAGGACCTCTTCGACGGCATCGACCTTGGCGACGTCACGACGTCGATGACGATCAACTCGCCGGCCGCTGTACTGCTCGCGATGTACGTGGCGGGCGCAGAGAAGGTCGGCACGCCCCGCGCCGCCCTCGGCGGCACCATCCAGAACGACATCTTGAAGGAGTACATCGC
>PLDN01000036.1 GCA_003136185.1 Acidimicrobiaceae bacterium
TGTAGTTCGCGACGCTCTTTAATGAGTCGGTCAATGTGACAGATGGAACGGTTTTCACAAGTCGTTCCCTGCGTAGGAGAGGTTGAAGCTCTTGTTGGCTAATGGGAAGTCGGGGACGATCGTGTCGGCGAGCGACATCGGGAGAGCCGGCCAGTTGAACCATGATGGATCGACGATCTTCACCCTCGTGAACCGACGTTCTGCGTCGAGCTCAACGCGGTGGACGATGGCGCCTCTCCACCCCTCGGCGATCCCGACTCCCCCGTCGGTTGCTGCGGAGGCATCACCGCTCCCCGGCGCCGCCACGGCATCGAGGGCCCCAGCCCGTTCGGTGAGGCTCGAGAGGAGCGAGAGCGACGCCCGTACCTCGTCGCAGCGCACCCGGTAGCGGGCGAGCACATCGCCTTCCGGGCGCAAGGCCGGCGAGAACCCATCGCCCAAGTCGACGAAGCCGTGAGCAACCCGGGCATCGAAGTCCACGCCAGACGCTCGGCCGGCAACCCCGATGACGCCGAGATCGCGGGCATGGGTCTCATCGAGCGTCGCCGTGCCGGTGAACCGTTCCATCACGAGGGCGTTCGAGCCGGCGAGCTCTGACAGTTCATCGAAGCGGTCTCCTATCTCCGCTAGCTCGGGAGCATCGGGAAGCCGCCGCACACGAGCTCCCCCGAGAACGACGCCACCGCGCAATAGGCGGTGTCCCGTGATCTCTCCGTTCAACTGGAGGAGTCGCTCGCGAAGGGACAGAGCGGTTGCCTGCGCGAGCCCGAACCCGACGTCGTTGCAGAGCGCCCCGACATCGGCGACGTGGTTGTAGAGCCGTTCCAGCTCCAAAAGCACCCCGCGCAATAGCTGCGCGTCGGCCGGCACCTGCATCGAGCAGGCATCCTCGACCGCTTGGCAGTAAGCGATGGCGTGGCCGACAGCCGTGTCTCCGGAGATCCGTTCTGCGATCTCGAGGCCCGAAGTGGCGTCCTTTCCCTCGAAAAGCCGCTCGATCCCTTTGTGGACGAACCAGAGCCTTGCCTTCATGCGCAAGATGGTCTCGCCGACCACCCAGAAACGGAAGTGCCCGGGCTCGATAAGGCCGGCATGCACCGGTCCGACGGGGATCTCGTAGACGCCGGTCCCTTCCACCGGCACGAACGGGTACTGGCCGCTGTCTTCGACCATCGGCGGGGGATCGCCTGCCCCGTGCCGCATCGGGTGCCACCCGGTCGGCCAGTGCTGGTGGAGCACGAGACGCCGCGGTTGGGGGTGATCGAGCGGCTCTATGCCGAACAGGTCGAGCATCTCCCGTTCGAACCGGCTGGCCGGGAAGGACGTAGCGGCCAGTGTCGGCACCTGCGGGCGCGAGGGATCGAGGTCAACGCGCAGCTCGACCCGTGTATCGGGCGGGCCCGAAGTGAAGAGATACACCACGCGCATCGACGAACCGTCGTCGTGAGCCGAGACGAGCGCGAGGCGCATCCCATGCCCGAGGAGGAGGGCGGCCAGTTGGACGAGGTCAGCGGCGCTGGCGGTGCCGGCGACGCGGTGCGAGCCGACAGGCTCGAGCGTGATGGGGAAGTCACCGGGGAGGTTCATTTCGTCACCACATGGGCCGCGGCCTCGAGTAGTCCCGACAGTGGCCAGGCCAGTACGCCGATGAGCCCACAGCACACGAGCGCGCTCACGAGCGGAACCGAGACCCACCGTGGCGGTGCCGGTGGGGTGTCTTCGGTCGTCGACGGACCGAGCAACATGTGCCTTGCATGTCCGGCGACAGCGATGAAGATGGTGACCATAGCCACGACGGCGACGACGGCCGCCCAGCCCAGGCCGACTTCGAACTCGGCTCGCACCATGATCAGCTCACTCGTGAAGAGGCTGAACGGAGGCATCCCGAGCAGCGCGAGGAGGCCGATTCCAAACACCCCTCCGAGAGCCGGACGTCGGGCGACCAGAGCCCGGACACCGTCGATCTCGGTTGTCCCTTCGGCTGCCATGATCTCGCCCGAGGTAAGGAACAGCACGCTCTTCGCGATCCCGTGGCCGAGGATGTGGAGAAGCACCGCCGCGATTGCGAGCGGGATGCCAGCGGCGGCGCCGAGCGCGATCAAGCCCATGTGCTCGATGCTGTGGTACGCCAGCATCCGCTTGTAGTCCCGTTGGGTGAGCAGCAATGAGGCCGCGACAGCGAGCGACAACAGCGCGACGGTGACGAGCAATGCTCGGGAGAACGAGACGCCGAGAGTGAGGTCGGCCACCGCCTTGAAGCGCAAGATGGCGTAGAAGGCAACAGTCAGAAGGACCCCGGACATGAGCGCCGAGATCGGAGCGGGCGCCTGGCTGTGGGCGTCGGGGAGCCAGCTGTGCATGGGAGCGAGGCCGACCTTCGTGCCGTAGCCGAGGACGAGGAGCGCAAAGGCCAGTCGCATCACCGACGGGTCGAAGTTCCGAGCGTTGGCCATGAGCGACGTCCAGTCGAGCGCGTCAGCAGAGTGGCCACCAGCATGCAGGCTCGCCAAGTACACGAGCACCGTGCCGAAGAAGGCGAGGGCGATCCCGACCGAGCAGATGACGATGTACTTCCAGGAGGCTTCTAGCGAGCCCTTGGTGCGCCTGTGACCGACCAGGAAGGTCGTCACGACCGTGGTCGCCTCCACCGCCATCCACATCACAGCCACGTTTGCGGCCAGGACCGCGAGAAGCATCGCAGCGACGAAGGCTTGCACGAGCACTCCGTAGCCGGTGGACCGACCCGGGGTCGAGCGCCCGGCGGCGAGATCGAGGGCCATCGTCCGGATCCCGAACCACGACGCCAACAGAGATATGACACCAATGACTACGACCATGAACACCGAGAGGGCATCCCCGCGCAGCAACCCGCTCATCCCGGTGAGCGGGCCCGATCCGACGACCCGGACTGCAGCGGCCACGCCGAGCGCGAGCACCACGGCATTCGTCGCGACGGCGACCCAGGCGACAGAGGGATGCCGCCATCCGACAGCGATCGCGGCGCCACCTAGAAGCGGAAGGAGGAGAACCAGGGAAAGCAGCATCAGTCGTGAAGCTCCCGGAGCTCATCGAGGTCGACATCGCCGAACTCGGTCCGAAGACGCATAGTGAGCACCATCAACACGGTTACCCCGAGAAGAACGTCGAGCGAGACTCCGACTTCGACGAGAAACGGGACGCCCGCTGTGCACAAGAACGCGACCAGGGCCGTTCCGTTGTCGACCATGAGCAGCCCTGCCATCTGGAACAGCGGCCTTTGCCGCGTCGCGAGAGCGAAGAACCCGATCAGCAGCGTGGCGACGCCGACAGGCACAAGTGCACCGGCCGTGGTCCCGACGAAACGGGCGACGTCCCGGAACGCCGCGAACGCGAGCACGATCAGGAACACGGATGCGACGAGCGAGGCCGGGACGTTCACTATCGGCCGGCTCTCACGAGAGTGCACGGTGCCTGTACCGCTCGCCTTGCCGAGCAGCAAGGGGATAGCGGCGCCTTTCACCAAGAGCACGACGGTCGCTGCACCGATCAGACCTGCGTCTCGGAGATGGATGCCGAGAATCATCGCTACGAGCCCGAGCGCCACGCCCTGGATCGCGACGACACGGATCACCGAGCGAGTCGATGTCACCCACAGCACCGTGATCGCACAGACGAGCACCGAGCCCACGGCGAGCGTCAAGGCTGCCGCGTATGGGGAACCGGTCATGAGATCACCAGCGCCGAGACGACGGCCAAGACGGACAACACGAATGCGCCGGCAAGAAGCTCTGGTACCCGGAACAGGCGGAGCTTGGCAACCGCTACTTCGAACGTTGCGAGTCCCGCGCCAAGTACCGCGACCTTTGCGGCCGTGGTCACGAGGCCGATGACGAGGTGGCCCGGACTAGGACCGGTTGCTATCCCCCATGGGACAAAGAGATCTGCAAGCAAGGTGATGAGGACCGTCAGGCGCATGGACTCGCCCAGCTTGACGAGAGCGAGATCGGCACCCGAGTACTCGAGGAGCATCGCCTCGTGGATCATCGTCAGCTCAAGATGGGTGCCGGGGTTGTCGACAGGCAAGCGCCCGCTCTCGGCAATGATCACGATCAGGAACGCCACGAGGGCGAGCAGGCGTTGCGGGCTCGCGAGCCACAGGGGATGCGCCAGCGAGGAGCCGATGATCGTCGGCAGGTTCGAGGAGTGGGCGGGAATCGACAGCGCAAGAATTGCGACCAGCAACGCCGGCTCGGCCAAAGCGCCGATGGTCATGGACCTGCTTGCACCCATGCCCCCGAAGGCGGTGCCCGTGTCTAGGGCACCGAGAGCGATAGCAACCGAGCCGAACAACAACAAGAAGACGACGGCAAAGAGATCACTCGACGACGCGAGCGCCGGATGAGTCCCAAGAAGGGGCGCGATCGCGGCGATCACCAGGGTTGTCGCGACGAGCAGGACTGGCGCAGCTGAGAAGACGAAACTTGCCTGCGCAGGCCGCATCCGCTCGCGGCGGGCCAGCTTGCGCAAATCGAGGAGTGGCTGGCGGATTGGTGGCCCGGCTCGGCCCTCGAGCCGGCAACGAACCTTGCGCATGAGCCCAACGAGAAGCGGGCCACCCAGCACTACCCCGATCACCTGGCAAGCCGAGACTGCAACCACCGAGTCGAGCGGCCAGTTGCTCATGCCACGACCACCAGCACGACTATCAGAGCGACCAAGCCGAAGGCGAGATAGCGGTGGATGCTCCCGTTCGGCACGCGGCGAGCAAGCGCTCCCCAACGGCGGAGAGCGCCAGCCACCGGCCGATAGAACCGTCGCTCGAAGCCGTCGTCGAGCGCCGTATGGAACGTGGCCGCCTCGACGTAGTAACGGGACTCTGCTGTGTGGCTGATGTCGAGGTCGTGCGACGGACTAAGCACGTCGTCGAACACGCGGGTGAGGGGTTCACCGAAGGAGGTCGCGGTGTACTCCATGCGGGCGGTCTGCAACTCCCTTCCACACCCCCATGCTTCGGCGCGCCGGGCTGCTCCCCGTTGGAGCGCAGCCCGGCCGAGGCTCACAGTCGCGCCTGCGAGCGCCAGTGCGACGAGAAGCAAACCGGGCGCGAGTGCCCCATGGATATCCGACAATCCGAGCTGCCAACCCGGCGTCAGCGGATTAGAGGCGCGGATCCCCGTCGCGTCGCGAGCGGCATCGACCACCGCTGGCACGACGAGCCAAGGTGCCACTCCGAGGATGAGACACAGCGCCGCCAGCATGCCTGAACCGGCCCACATGGACCCTCGGACCTCGGTCGCCCCGGCCGCAGCTTCTGTCCGCGGCTGGCCCAAGAAGCCGATCCCGATGGCCTTCACGAACGTGAACGCCGTGAGGCCGCCGGTGAGGGCGAGCACCCCGACGCCGATCGGCATCGTCACGGCGATGGCGGCATTCGTGGTCGGAAGGCCGTGCAACATCGCCTGGAGCAAGAGCCATTCGCTCACGAATCCGCACAGTGCCGGCATCGCGGAGATGGCCAGCCCGGCCACGAGGAATATGGGTCCTGTGACCGGCATTCGTCGCATCAGGCCACCGAGGCTGTCCAGATCTCGCGTGCCGGTGGCCTGTTGCACCGAGCTTGCCGACAAGAACAGCGACCCCTTGAACACGGCGTGAAAGACGACATGAAGCAACGCCGCGATGAGCGCGAACAAGGCAAGACCCTGGTGCCCGGTTGCAGCGAACAACCCTGAGGCACCTACTCCGAGAAGCATCAACCCGACGTTGTCGGTCGTCGAGTACGCGAGTAGGCGTTTCAGGTCCCGGCTGGTAGCAGAGTGCAGTGAGCCGAAAAGAGCCGACAGCGCACCGAGGATCATGACGAGCAGCCACCACCAGGCCGGACCGCCCCTGAGCAAGCCGTCACCCACCCGGACGATCCCGTAGACGCCGAGATTCACCATTGCGGCGGACATCAGCGCCGACACTGGTCCAGGAGCCTCCGGGTGAGCGCGAGGGAGCCAGACGTGAAGCGGCACCATTCCCGCTTTCGACCCAAAGCCGATCACCATCAAGACGAACGCGCTGCCCCGCACCCAAGCCGCCAAATGAGGAGCGCGGGCAGCGATGGTGACAAAGGACTGGCTCCCGGTCCGGGTGGCCAGGAGAACGAAGCCGACGAGTAGGCAGGCGGCACCGAATTGAGTCATCACCGCGTACCACTGCGCCGCTTTCTGGACTTCGGGCCGATGACGATGGTCAGCGAGGACGAGCAGGAGCGAAGTGACCGCCATGAGCTCCCACAGGAAGAGAAACGTGGTCACAGTCGCCGCGGCAGGGACGAACAGCATGGTCGTCACGAACAGCGGAAGCGCGCTCGAAGCCGTCCGGCTGGACAAGCCGTGGCCTTCGTAGCCGAGGCGGAAGACCATGGCGCAGATGCCAACGACGGAAGTGATGGCGACGAAGAGCGAGCCGAGAGGATCGAGCGCGAGCGAGAGCCCGGTGAGAGGTATGAGCCGATTGGTGTACAGCGCGACGCCGTGATGCGAGTGGAGAACGCCGACCGCGACTGCGAGGCCGCATGCACAGGCGGCAATGGTGAGCACCGCCGACACGTTGATACGGACTCTCGCTGATCCGATCGCCCCCGATATCGAAGCCGCCGTACCGGCGAGCGCAGTCGCGACCAATAGGTCTGATGCGCTCACGTCCCCGCCAACGAGCGCAGCGCGCGGATGATGGTGGCTGGGTCCGGGGGGCAGCCGGGAATCTCGATGTCGACGGGAACGACGTCGGATACAGCGCCCTCGACGCCATAGGCGCTGCGGAAAACTCCGCAGTCGCGTGCGCAGTCGCCAAGGGCGACGACGACACAGGGCCGCGGCGTCGCATCGAGCGTCTTTCGTAGTGGAGCCGCCATGTTGCGAGTGACGGGACCCGTGACGATCAGGCCATCGGCGTGACGGGGCGATGCCTCGAGGCGTATGCCAAAGCGCTCAACGTCGTAGACGGGGGAGAACATCGAGGTGAGCTCGAGCTCGCACCCGTTGCACGAGCCGGCGTCGACATGCCGCAGCTGAAGAGAGCCGCGGTTACGCAGCGCCACCTCCTGAATGTCCGCCGATACTGATTGAGCTGGCTCGAGAGCGACAGGACGGGCGCGCAGGCGCCGGGCCAGGGCGAAGAGTCGCATATGACAGATACATCATTCGATCAATGCATCTGTTGTCAAATTACCCAGGCCACAGCGGTGGCGCAACTGCGGCCTTGGCACCAGAAAAGGATGATCTCGCAGGATCCGAGCCGCCCGTAGCGGCTCGGGGGAGCCTGTGAGAGCATGTCCTCCTCCTGGGTTGAGCGGTTCGGGCACAACAAACCTCACAGGGGGCGGTGGGGGCCATGAAAGCCACGCCGCCTTTACGAGGATCCAAGAGCTCGCAGGCCCAGCGATTGAGGGCGATGCTCACGGTCGCCGCTGTGCTCGTTGCGATGGTTGCCTCCTCTACTCTCGCAACCCCAGCGGCCAGTGCCCAGGGCGTCGAGATGATCTCGGGGCCGGGAGGACTTAACGCTGCGCACTTCCGACTGAATTCAGCGATGTTCGCAG
>PLDN01000119.1 GCA_003136185.1 Acidimicrobiaceae bacterium
ACGGACGCCTCTTCCGCCACAGCTTCCGCCGGCGCGCTCTCGCCTGCCGCCGGAGCAGGCGGTGCGTCGGGTTCAGCAACAGGCGCATCGGGTGCGTCGGCCGCGGCGGGCGCGTCGGAGTCGGCGACCGTTTCTGAGGTCGCCGGGGCAGACGCAGCTGCGGGGGCCTCCTCAGCTGGCGCATCCTCAGCTGGCGCATCCTCAGCTGGCGCTTCACCAGCGTCCCCGATCACAGCGATAGTCGTCCCGACGTCGACGGTCCCGCCCTCTTCGACGAGTATCTTCGTCAACACCCCCTCGGCTGGCGAAGGCACCTCGGAGTCGACTTTGTCCGTCGACACCTCGAACAGCGGCTCGTCGTGAGCGACGGCATCGCCGACGTTCTTCAGCCATTTGATGATCGTTCCCTCGGTGACGGTCTCACCGAGTTGCGGCATGGTGATGTCAGCCAACGTGCAGACCCCTTCCGGTCAACGCAATTACCGTCTCCCCAAACGTCTCCGACAATGTCGGATGCGGCTGGATGAACGGTGCGATCTCGTCGGGAGTGGCCTCCCAGTTGACGGCGAGGTAGGCCTGACCGAGCTGTTCGGTCACCCACGGCCCGACCATGTGCACCCCTAGAAGGGGGCCAGCCCGCCCGTCCGCCGTCTTCGCGCAGATCACTTTCACGACGCCCTCGGTCTCGCCCAGGATCCGGGCTCGGCTGTTGCCGCCGAACGGGTCCTTCTTAACGACGATGTCGATCCCGGCCGCCTTTGCGTCCTGCTCGGTGATGCCCACGAACGCCACTTCGGGGTGGCAGTAGATGCCCCACGGCACCGCGTCGTAGTTCACCGGGAACACCGGCTCGCCGAGGATCTGCTTGATGACAAGCACAGCCTCCGCAAAACCCACGTGCGCCAACTGTGGCGTCGCGACCAGGTCACCGACCGCGTACACACCCTCGGCCGAAGTCTTCATCCACTCGTCGACCACGACGAAGCCGCGCTCGTCGACCGTCACGCCGGAGTCCTCCGACACCAGTTCGTCAGAGAGCGGCCGCCGACCGACCGAGACGATGACAGTGTCGACCACCAGCTCCTCGTCCTCGCCAAAACGCACGGTGGTTCCCGACTCCCCCGGCTCGTGCCCGTGGACGGGGACGCCGGCTCGGACGGTAATGCCCCGTTTCTTGAAGGAACGGACTACGACGTCAGCGATGTCCTGGTCGCAGCCCGGCAAGAGTTTTGGCAAGGCTTCGAGCACCGTGACCTGGACACCGAGGTCGGCCATCATGGAGGCGAATTCGCACCCGATGGCGCCGCCCCCGATGACCGCCGCGCTGCCCGGCAGGGCTGTGAGCGACAGCACCTCGTCCGAGGTCATGACGTACTTGCCGTCCACGTCGAAGCCCGGAATCGTCCTAGGCACTGACCCAGCGGCCAGGATCACGTTGCGCCCGGTGATGCGAGTCGTCGAGCCGTTCTCGGCCGTCACCTCGACGACGTGACCGCCGAGCAGTTGGCCAGTGCCGGCAAAGACCTGGTTCTTCCGCTGCTTCATGAGCCCCTGCAGCCCGCGATGGAGCTGGTCGACGACCTTCTGCTTGCGGTCCTGGCTGACGGCGAACTCGACGGTGGGCTGGCTCGCCTGTACCCCGAATTCCTTCGCCCCAGCGACAGCCCGGAACACAGCGGCCGTCTCGAGGAACTCCTTTGCTGGGATGCATCCTCGATGCAGGCAAGTGCCGCCGACCTTCTCCTTCTCGACGACCGCCACCGAGAGCCCAGCAGCGCCCGCGTAGAGCGACGCCGCATAGCCTCCCGGCCCACCGCCTATAACGACGATGTCGAACTCGCTGCCGCCCTCGGCGGCTCCTTCATCCGACGTCTCAGCTCCAGGCAGCCGGACCACCTCCTGTGTCGTGCCCAACGACCGGCGGGGGTGCACGATTTTCGGCCCCAAAGCCGGCGCGCCCGATACGGACGCTCGATTGTCCGGAGCCTACTGTCGAGCCTGGCATGGATCGTACGGACCGCGTTGACTCACGTAAAACCTCCGCCAGCAGTCTTCCTGGCCCCGACGAGCGACACTGGAGAGTAGCACTTGTGCTACCATTGCGTCATGGCGACTGTAGGACTTCGAGAACTGCGCCAGGATGCATCCGAGCTCGTCCGCAGAGTGGAGCGTGGCGAAGAGATCGACATCACCGTCGCCGGTCGGCTTGCGGCACGCATCGTCCGCGCTGCGCCGAAACGATGGCAGCGATGGGATGACATCGCTGCCTTGTTCGACGGCCGGCCAGACCCGGACTGGGAGCGGGACAGAGATCTGATCGACCAGTCCGTCACCGACCCGTGGGAGCGCTCTCGTTGAACGCGATTCTGGATACCAGCGTATTGATTGCCACTGGAGTGCAGCCACTGGAGGGAGAGCTTGCTATCAGTGTGACCTCACTCGCCGAGCTGCACTTCGGCGTGCTCGTAGCCAAGGATGCGACCGTTCGCGCAGAGCGTCTGCGACGACTCTCGGACCTTCGGCACAAGTTCGACGCCCTGCCTATCGACGATGACGTCGCCACCAGCTATGGCGAACTGGCAGCTGCGGTCGTCGCCGCCGGCCGCAAACCGCGATCAGCGGTCATGGACATCCTGATTGCTGCGACCGCCCACGCCCACTCAGCACGGCTCTACACCCGTAACCCCGCAGACCTTGGTGGCATCGAGCACCTCCTAGAGATCGTCCAGGTCTGACGGACCGCTTGGGGCTCGTCCCCTTCATCTGGTGAGCCTGCAGGCGAGCCGAGGAGGGCGACGGCCTCTTCACGATCGAGACGGCAGAGGGCGAGTGCGTCACGCCAGCTTGTCTCCGAGCGGGAAGGCGATGTCGCAGATCAGCTCGTCGTCCGCGATCGCTTCAGGTTCGGCGAGATATACCTCGCGACACGACAGCCGACTCCCCGGCCGCGCCATCGCCTCGGGCGAGCAGGCAACGGCGTCGTAGGCCGCCATGATCGCCGGGTAGTCCCACTGAGCTTTGGTGATAGTGGTGAAGGCTTCGTCGTGCGCTGGTTCGGTGCGGATCCCGATGAGCTCGGTTGGCTCGACATCGTCGGAGCAAGCGAGCGTCGCCTCCAGCGGTCCGTCACTCTCCTGGTCGACGACGCCGTGGAAGATCAGGACGAATGGTCCGACCGATGATGCACCGCGCAGGTGCTCAGCGAAAGCGCTCTTCGCCTCGCGAACGAACGCGTCGGTCTCCGAGCCATGGAGTCGGCGCTGGATCGACATCATTCGCCTGGCAGGGACGTGGCGGGTCTCAATCGTGAACATCGGGCAGTCTTCCTCTCTCAAGATCGCGTGGATGTGACGGACGAGGGACCTGCGGCCCGTATGAAGGGCCTCCAACTCGACCAAGTGCCGGCTGAGTCGCTCAACGGCGCGCTCGGGATCCGTGCCGAGATCGGCCAGCAACGATCCGATCTCTGCCAGGCTCATGTCGATGCCGCGCAGCATCGCGATGAGCCGGGCCGTCGGGAGCTGATCGACCCCGTAGCGCCGGTACCCATTGGACGGTTCCACGTCGACCGGCCTGAGCAGACCGATCTCGTCATAGATCCGGAGCGCCTTGACGCTCAGCCGTGAGCGCCGAGCAAACTCGCCGCTGCTGAGCAGCTCTGTGATCGGCTCTGATGGCACCTCTCGATCTTGCCCCCTGCCCCAAGGGCGCGGTCAAGCGCGAGCGGTCAGGGAAGAAGGACGATCTTGCCGTGGGTGTGGCCGGAGGCAAGCTCCCGATGGGCCGCGGCCGCATCGGCGAGGGGATAAGTGGAGGCCACGCGGATTTCGATGGCCCCCTCCTCGACCAGCCGGACCAGCTCAAGCCGTGCGGCAGCACGGATCTCCGCGCCTGGATCAGACCCCGGACCGACACCGAGCGACTTGACACCGAGTTCGAGACCACGCCTCCCCGCCGCGATTGTGGCAATCCGGCTGCGATCAGCCAAGAGCGCGAGCGAGACGTCGAGCGCCTCGTCCGTACCGACGGCGTCGATGGCGGCGTCGACACCATCGGGGGCGAGGTCACGGATCCTGTCGGCTAGCCCCTCCCCGTAAACCACGGGCTCGGCTCCTAACCGTCGGAGCTCTGCGTGGCTGCTTTCTCCGGCGGTTGCGATCACTCTCGCCCCTTTGGCCACCGCGAGCTGAACAGCGATCAGGCCGACACCGCCCGATGCGCCGTGAATCACGAGGGTGTCTCCCGCTAAGACGCCTGTCGCTGTTAGCGCGTGGACAGCGGTAGCGCCGGTCAGCAGCAGGCCGGCGGCCTCCTCGAAAGTTACGTTGGCCGGCTTACGCACCACGGCCGAGGCGGGGACGATCACCTGTTCGGCGTAGGTCCCTCGGGCGGGATAGACGATCACTTCGTCGCCGATGTGGATCTCGCCCATCGGCCCCACGGCATCGGCTCCGACGGCGAGCACCACTCCGGACGCCTCGAGGCCGAGAGGCATGGGCAGCTGAGACGGATCGCTGCCCATGTTGCCCGCATAGAGCTTGTAGTCGATCGGGTTGGTGCCTGCAGCTCGGACGTCGATAAGCACCTCTCCGGGACTTGGCAGCCCGACCTCTTCGTCGATGACAGCGAGAACCTCGGGCCCTCCGTACGCGGTGGCTACGACCTTGACGACCATGTTCTGCGCAACCGCCGCCGCTCGGCCGATATTCCTGGGTTGGGCTTCGGCTGCGACGTCGCCCTGTCCGTCGCGGTCAGCGTCGCCCTCGCGATCTCTACCTCGGGTCGAAATCGGCGAGAACCGCCTCGATCGTCCGCCGGGCGAACGCAGCGAACACCGGATTGGAGTGCTCGTAGTACGGCAGCCCGACAAGCCCGACGAAAAGGGCCCAACCACGACCGCGAATCCACGCATCGTCGTCCATGTTCAGCTCGGACCTGAAGGCGTCACGAACTTGAGCCGGCAAAGACATCCAGGCAGCGCCGGCGTCGCACCCCGGATCGCCAACGCCGAGGCAGCCGAAGTCGATGACGCCGGCCAGGGCCCCCTCGCGCTCCAGCAAGTTGGCACCCAACAAGTCACCGTGCACCCACACGGCAGGCCCGTGCCAGTTGGGTGCCCCGAGGGATTCCTCCCACGCTGCAGTCGCCTTCGCCGTGTCGATCTTGCCGTCTAGCTGACCGAGCGCTTTACGAACGGAATCGTCCAGCTTCCCAAGCGGCCCGCCTCGCCACCCGTTGTGCGCTCCGTAGGCTGGCCCACCCGTCGAGTCGATTCGCTGCAGTGCAGCCACGAAACGACCAAGTGTCACCGCAGCCGCCCGTGCATCCCTGATCCGGTCGAGAGTGGCGACCTCGCCTTCGACCCATCTCCAGACTGACCAATATGCGGGGTAACCCTCTTCAGGCTCGCCCCGAACTAATGGCGTCTGAACCTCCAACGGAAGCAGCGGTGCGAGCTTCGGAACCCAAGTCAGCTCCTTGTCGATGCCTTCGGCATCACCCGCAACCCGCGGCAGCCGCACCGAAAGCTCATCGCCGAGTCGGTAGATGGCGTGCACGGTCCCCGACGACTTCACCGCCCGAATCGGCAGCTCCAACCACTCGGGAAACTGGTGCTCGAGCAGCCGCTGCACGAGCTCGGAGTCGATCGCGAGCTCGTTGGGATGCAGCTTCGGCCGTGACTCGGGATCGTCTTGGGTTGTCATCTACGAGCGGTCGAGCCGGAGTGCCGTGTGACGCGCGAGCACGTCGAAGTCTGAGTCGCTGTGGAGAATCGGTGTCCCTGCCCGGATCGCGACGCTGGCGATCAGGCAATCGATCAGCTTCCTGACGGTCTCTCCACTACGCCGGCAGACGCGGTAAAGCGCGGCGGCCTCCTCGTAATCGGTCGCTCCGGTGGGGATGAGGGCGGCTCGAGCAAGCAGTCCGCGAAGGTGGCTGAGGTGCCGCTCGTCGCGAGCGCCTGCCAGGACCTCCATCCGGACAGGTTCGCAGACAGCGATCTCTCCTCCGAGGAGCCGGTCGACCCGTTCGCACACCGGGCTCCCGGTGTCGCGGAGGAACTCCACCCAGGCCGAGGTGTCGACAAGGATCACGAGACCCGCCCGGCACGGAGCTCGTCCAGATCGCTCTCCCATCCCGAGCCGCGCATAGCCCGTGCCTCGTCAAGTCCGAGCGGTTCTGACGCGACGATTCGCAATGCGAAGTTGACGGCCTCGCGCTTGGTGGACAGGTGATAACGCACCATCACCGCTCTGCAGGCCGCGTCGTCGATGTCGATGTTTGTGCGTGCCATACACCTACGATACACCGTGCGCCCTCGCCTCCCGGGTGCCACGGAATCGGCGAAACGACGCGAAGCACAGGTATGTTGTTTCGCGGGACGTGTCAACTTTTACATGTCCAGCGAAAACAACATGGCCTTGCCCGCTCCAGCGCCGGCGGCAGCGGCAGCGGCAGCGGCAGCGGCAGCGGCAGCGGCAGCCTCAACCACCCTCGGCCACCTCGCCCGCCACCGCCTGGCCCGCCCACCTCGCCTCCACTCCGCCGAGCTTCCAGTAGCCGAGAGCGATCACCCACACCGCCAGGAACAACCCGACGATCGCGAAGCCGGCCTTGTTGATGTTGAAGTTCGCCATGAAGTCCCAGAACCCGCCGTGGATGTGCAACTCGGTGGACAGCACCCCGAAGATCTCGATCGTGCCCACGAGGAACGCCACCCCGATCGAGAGCCCGGTGATGACGAGGTTGTAATAGACCTTGCGCACCGGCCGGGCAAAGGCCCAGCCGTAGGCGAAATTCATGAAGCACCCGTCGAGGCTGTCGAACAAAGTCATGCCGCCGGAGAAGAGCAAGGGCAACGACAGCACCGCGTACCAGGGCAGGCCTTGGGTGGCTGCGGCCGCCGTGGCAGCCAGCAGGAGGACCTCGGTGGCGGTGTCGAACCCGATCCCGAAGACGATCCCGACGAAGTACATGTGCCACGTCTTTGTGATCGAGCGCATCCAGCGCCCGAAGAACCGGTACATGAGACCGCGAGATTGAAGCTGGCGCTCGAGCTCCTCCTCGTCGAACAACCCTTCACGCATCCCGCGGAAGACCTTCAGGATTCCGGCGAGGACGACGAGATTGAGCGCAGCGATCAGGTAGAGAAACGTCGCCGCCATCGACGTCCCGATCACCCCTCCGAGCGTCTCGTAGCCCGAGTGCGGATTCACCACGGCGCCGAACACCGCCCGGGCGGCGATGGACAGTCCAACGCCGACCGCCATGATGATCGATGAGTGCCCGAGAGCGAAGAAGAAGCCAGTCCCGAGCGGCCGCTTCCCATCGGCCATCAGCTTCCGGGTCGTGTTGTCGATGGCCGAGATGTGGTCTGCATCGAAGGCGTGGCGGGCTCCGAGCGTCCATGCGGTGAGCGCGACGCCGAGTCCGAGGCCAAGTCCACGAAAGGCGAAACGGTGCGGTGCGATGGCGAACACGAAGATGCCCCAGCCGAACGCGTTGAGGCCTAGGACAACGAGGCCGATCGAACCGAGGCGGACCCGCTCGGCGCCGGTCAGGGTGATCCGACGCGCTTTGGGCCCGATCGGTCCGACCCTCGTGGCTCCGGTGACCTGACTGGGCATTCGAGCGATCCTCCCTTGCTCCGAGGGGTATTCACATCGACTCCTAGCCAGGCGACCGGACTCATCCCCTCGAAGGGGCTTGACCGTTGCGGGACAGTGCCGGACTCTCACCGGACTTCGCTGAGCTGAGCGTCACCCCGGTCATCCGAGGCACGGCGAACCTACGGGCGGTCCCGCCGACTGTCAAGCCCGCCACCTATGCCAGTCTCTGGCATGCAGGTAATCATCCTCGGGAGCGGTTCTCCGCTTCCCGACCCAAATCGTGCAGGTCCGTCGACGCTCGTCCGCACCAAAGCCGGCGACCTCCTCTTCGACTGCGGCAGAGGGGTCTTGATGCGGGCTGCGGCGGCGGCGTCGGGTGCTGGGGCGTTCCGTGCGGTCTTCCTGACCCACCTGCACAGCGATCACATCACCGATCTCAACGACATCTTCACGATGCGGTGGGCGATGTCGCTCCAGCCGAACCCGCTGCGAGTCATCGGCCCGATCGGTACAGCCGCCCTCCTCGATGCCACCGAGGCAATGCTCGAACCGGACATCGGCTACCGGATCGCCCACCACGACGACCTGACCTGGAGACCGACAACGCTCGTCGACGAAGTCGAGCACGGCGTCGTGTTCGAGGAGAACGGCGTAACGGTGACGGCCGGTCCGACGGATCACTCACCGGTTCGGCCGACAGTCGGATACCGCGTCGAGGAGGGCGACAAATCAGTGGTGATCTCTGGCGACACCGTGCCTTGCACCGGGCTGGACGAGTTGTGCAACCACGCCGACATGCTCGTCCAGACCACAATCCGTCGCGACTTCATCGAGCAGCTCGGCATCCCCCGCCTGCTCGACATCCTCGACTACCACTCGTCCATCACCGACGCAGCCGGCACCGCAAGCCGCAACTACGTGGGCACGCTCGTGCTCACGCACCTGGTCCCGGCCCCGGCGCAAGGAACCGAGCACGAATGGATAGAGCAGGCAGCGGCGGTCTTCGACGGCAAGGTGATCCTCGCGACGGATCTGTTGACTCTCGACGTGTCCGGCTGAAGCACCGCGGCCCCGTCGCTGTCGCCGACTCCGACGACCAGAAACGGTCGCCCGTTCCGCCGCCACCGCCTCGGCCCTGCCACCCGTCGCGTCCGAAGCTGTCCGCTGCGTCACCGACAGACGGATCCTTGCGCGAGTATCAACCTGTGGCTGAGCGGCTCGAGCGGTTGAAAGTGCATCGCCGGGCTGTCGTGCTCGACGGACAGACCCATACGGTGCTGTCGCCACGTCCGGGTGGGTCATACAGCTTCGCCACGAACTACTNNTTCCAGCGCAGAGAGCGCACGCTCATGGTCATCGATCAGAGCTGCATCGTCCCGAACCCCTTTGACGCCGATCCTTCCTCGCCGATCGTGATCTTGAACAACGACCTCGGTTCCTTGAGCCTTTCGGCCGCAGACGATCTGCTAGCTGCGCTTCCCTTCAAGACTCCCTCGGACGGAACCGTCGTGCTTCAGACGCGAGGACTCGACGTCGCGCTCTCGGACAGAGAGGCATTTCAGCAGCGGGAGATGAGCGCCGGATGGCCCTGGAACGACCATCAACAGCGCTCGTGGATCGACGGGATCAACGGGCTCGTGGTCGTCGCTGCTCCTGCGCCCGTCCTCCGTCAGTGGGGCGTCGGCGTCTCGCGCACCGGCGGGCAATTCTACAACGGCAGCAACGAGGAGATGCTCGAATGGCCTCGTGGGAGAGGTGAGATCCAGGTCCTCGAGAAGTTCCACGCCCGGCTCGAATCTGCTCAAGCGAAGAGAGAGCAACTGTTTCCCGGTCGCGCCCATGAAGGGCTCAGCGATGACGAGCACCGGCTGCTATGGGGAATCGAGACGTCTGAATGAGCCGTGCCTAAAACCCCACCTCAGCCGGAACGATCAGCCTCGCAGCATCCAACAAAGCCAACACCTCTTTCGCCGACTCCTCGGGACTCCGCCTCGTCGTCTGCAACACGAGATCGGGGTGAACCGGCTTCTCGTACGGTGAGCTGATCCCGGTGAACTTCTCGACCTCGCCCCGCCGTGCCCGCGCGTACAACCCCTTCGGGTCCCGCTCCTCGCACTCGGCGAGCGGCGTAGCGACATGCACCTCGACAAAGGGGATGCCGACGGTGTCGTGCCGTGCCCGCGCGGCGTCCCGCCCCGTCGCGAACGGGCTGATCACCGTCACGAGCGAGAGGTGGCCGACCTTCGAGAAGAGCAGCGCAATCTCCCCGACGCGCCGGACGTTCTCGCGGCGATCTTCCTCGGAGTAGGTAAGGTCGGAGTTGAGCCCCTCCCTCAAGTCGTCGCCGTCGAGCAGGAAGGTGTGGACCCGCAGGTCGTCGAGCATCAGCTTCAGCGTGGCCGCGACAGTCGACTTGCCTGCACCGGACAGCCCGGTAAACCACACGGTCCCTCGCGGCACTGCCACTCCCTTCCTCAACTGATTGCTGCTTCGCTCAGCCGGTCGTCCGGAGGAGCATCCCTGCGCCGACCGTTGCATTGGTGGCCTCGTCGACGAGGATGAAGCTGCCGGTCGCCCGATTCACCCGGTACTCGTCGTAGAACAAAGGAACCTGGGTTCGCAGGTCTACCCGACCGATGTCGTTCAGCTGCAGCTCACCGGCCACCTGGTCGCGATGGAGCGTGTTGACGTCGAGCCGGTACTGGAGATCCCGCACGAGCACACGGGACCACCTCGTTGTGTGCTTGATGGCGAGCTTCGCGCCAGGCCTGAGCGGCGCCTCGGCCATCCAGCACACCATGGCGGACAAGTCCTGGCTCGCGGTCGGCTGATTGTGGGGCCGGCAGAGCATGTCGCCACGCGAGATGTCGAGCTCGTCTGCGAGCCTCACCACGATCGACTGCGGCGGGAATGCTTCTGAGAGCGGTCCGTCCGCCGTCTCGATGGCCTCCACCTTGCTGGAGAAACCCGACGGCAACACCACTATCTCGTCCCCCACCTCGAGGACGCCGCTCGCGACCTGACCCGCGTAGCCGCGGAAGTCGTGCAGGTCGCTCGACGAGATCGGGCGCACGACCCGCTGGACGGGGAACCGCAGGTCGATCAAGTTGCGGTCCGAGCTGATGTGCACCTCTTCGAGGTGGTGCAGGAGCGACGGCCCGTCGTACCACTTCATCTCCGCCGACCGGTCGACGACATTGTCCCCCTGCAAGGCCGACATCGGGATGCAGGTCAGGTCGTGCACCTCGAGCCGTGTCGCGAAGTCGTCGAACTCGCGGCGGATCTCCTCGAAACGCTTCCGGTCGAAGTCGACGAGGTCCATCTTGTTGATGCAGAGCACGAGGTGCCGGATGCCTAGGAGGGAGGCCACCGTCGCGTGGCGGCGGGTCTGCTCGGTCGGCCCGAGCCGCGCATCGACGAGCAGGAGCACGAGATCTGCCGTCGAACAGCCCGTCACCATGTTGCGTGTGTGCTGGGTGTGGCCGGGGGTGTCGGCGATGATGAACTTGCGNNGTGATGCCCTGCTCGCGCTCGGCCCTCAGGCCGTCGGTCAGCAGCGCGAGGTTGACGTAGTCGTCGCCCCGTGCGATCGAGGAGCGCTCGATCGCCTCCATCTGGTCCTCGAAGACCTGCTTGGAGTCGTACAAGAGCCGCCCGATGAGTGTCGACTTGCCATCGTCGACGGATCCGGCCGTCGCGAAGCGGAGGAGCTCCATCAGAAGTAGCCCTCCTTCTTGCGATCCTCCATGGCAGCCTCTGAGAAACGATCATCAGCCCGCGTCGCACCCCGCTCGCTCACCCTCGTCACCGCCGTCTCGGCAATGACCTGGAGGGGCGTGACGGCGGTCGACTCGACGGCGGCCGTGCAAGTCATGTCACCGACGGTGCGGTAGCGCACGGTGGCCTCGAAAGGCTCTTCCTCGCGGACGTTCTCCCGCGGCGGGGTGAACGGCCCTACAGCGAGAAGCATGCCGGACCGACGGAACACCTGGCGCTTGTGGGAGAAGTAGATCGGCGGCAACGGGATGTTCTCGGTGTCGATGTACTGCCAGATGTCGAGCTCGGTCCAGTTCGACAGAGGAAAGACCCGGAAGTGCTCGCCCGGCCGGTGCTTGGTGTTGAACAGGTTCCAGAGCTCGGGGCGCTGGGCGCGGGGGTCCCACTGCCCGAACTCGTCTCGGAGCGAGAAGACCCGCTCTTTCGCACGCGCCTTCTCCTCGTCACGGCGACCCCCGCCGAACACGGCGTCGTACTGGCCCTCTTCGAGAACCCTGAGCAGCGTGAAGGTCTGCAAACGGTTCCGAGTCGCTCCCGGGGTGGGGGTCTCGTGGATGTCGCCGCGGTCGATGTCCTCTTGCACCGATCCGATGACGAGGCGGATCGCCCGCTCGGCGACCTGCTGGTCGCGGTACTCGATGACCTCGGGGAAGTTGTGCCCGGTGTCGACGTGGACGACCGGGAACGGGACCTTCTGCGGCCAACAAGCCTTCGCTGCGACGTGCAGGAGGACAGCGGAGTCCTTGCCGCCCGAGAACAGCAGAGACGGACGTTCGAACTCCGCTACCACCTCGCGAATTATGTGGATCGCCTCGGATTCGAGCGCGGCAAGGTGAGAAAGTCGGTACGTCATTAAACTATGACCATTCTAGTCAGGTTTCCGAGAGCCACCCTGAGCCTAGCTCCGGGCCTCCAGGCTACTTCGGTGGCATCCTCAGGCCGCCATCCAGGCGAATTGTCTCGCCGTTCAGGTAGCCGTTCCCGGCGATCGCGCAGACGAGCTCGGCGAACTCGGCCGGGTAGCCGAGGCGCTTGGGGAAGAGCACGCCGGCACCGAGTGCCTGGCGGGCCGCCTCCGGCAACAGGCCGAGAAGCGGCGTGTCCATCAGCCCCGGGGCGATCGTGTTCACGCGGATTCCGACAGGAGCAAGGTCACGGGCTGCGGGAACCGTCATACCGACGATGCCGCCCTTCGAGGCGGAGTACGAGATCTGGCCGATCTGGCCCTCGAAGGCCGCGATAGAGGCGGTGTTGACGATGACGCCCCGCTCGTTGTCGGCAAGCGGCTCGGTCTTCGACATGGCGCCTGCAGCCAGCCGCATCACGTTGAACGTGCCGAGAAGGTTCACGTTCACGACGGTCTTGAACGCGTTGAAGTCGTGCGGCTCGCTTTGGCGACCGATCGTGCGCTGCGCCCAGCCGATGCCGGCGCAGTTCACCGTGATGCGGAATGTCCCTGCTCCCGCCGCCTGCTCCACTGCCACGCCCACGATCTCCTCGTCACCGACGTCGCCGGCGACATAGTTCGTGCCGCTCCCGAGCTCGGCCGCCAGCGTCTTAGAGCGCGCCTCGTCGCGGTCGAAGATCGTGCAGACGGCACCCTTGGCGGTGAGGGCTCTCACGGTTGCCTCGCCTAGTCCCGAGGCGCCCCCGGTCACGAGGGCTGAGGTGTTGTTGATATCCATGTCAACAAGATTAGGAGAGGTCAGCTCACCTGCCCAAATCCGCCCCAGCGACGGCTCAGACCGAAGCCGATCGTTGAGTTCGCGCCGCCTCGGTGGCAAGGCTGTCGACCAGGTCGTTCATCGCGTTGCCGGAGTGGCCCTTCACCCAGGACATCTCGATCTCCCCCGCACGCAGGTCGATGACCTGCTCGATGAGCGGGCGCCAGAGGTCCTGGTTGGCGACCGGCTCGCCTTTGGCGTTCCGCCAGCCTTTGGCTCGCCACCCCGCCCACCAGCGATTCTTGAAGCAATTGACGACATACGTGGAGTCGCTCACGATCGCGAGGCGCCCCGGGTTGGACTCGATCGCCTGGATCACGGCCATCAGCTCCATGCGCTGATTGGTCGTGTGAGCTTCGTGGCCACTCGAGTAGCGCTGCGTCGACTCGGCCCAGGCCCATCCGCCCGGCCCGGGGTTGTTGAGGCAAGCGCCGTCGGTGAAGACGACGGTCGAGTCGGTGGATCCGGGCACGGTTGGTGACCATAGTGATCCGCAAGCCGCCCGCGGCCGGACAACGGGCGAGTCGGCGCGAGAATCGGTCTTGTGATCTTTGACGGCTACTCCCATCAGGTCCCCGACATCGATCCGGAGGAGACGACGGAGTGGCTTGACTCGTTCGACTCCGTGTTGGAGGGGCGCGGGCGAGAACGGGCTCGTTTCTTGCTGTTGAAGCTGCTCGAGCGGGCACGTGCCGCGCAGGTGGGCGTGCCTGCCACAGTCTCGACGCCTTACGTCAACACGATTCCGGCCGGTCAGGAACCCTGGTTCCCAGGTGACGAGCACCTCGAGCGGCGAATACGGGCGTACATCCGGTGGAACGCCGCAGTGATGGTCACGCGGGCGAACGCGCGTGATCCCGGCATCGGCGGCCACCTCTCGACCTACGCCAGCTCCGCCTCTCTCTACGAGGTCGGCTTCAACCACTTCTTCCGCGGCAAGGCGAACGGCCTTCCCGGCGATCAGGTGTTCTTCCAGGGGCACGCCTCGCCGGGCATCTATGCGAGGGCATTCGTCGAGGGGCGGCTCGACGAGGCGCATTTGGACAACTTCCGTTTCGAGACCGGTGGCGACGGGCTGTCGAGCTATCCGCACCCCCGCCTCATGCCCGAGTTCTGGGAGTACCCGACGGTCTCGATGGGGCTCGGCCCGCTCTCGGCGGTCTACCAGGCGCGCTTCAACCGCTACCTGTTGAACCGCGAGATCGTCGACACCTCGGCGGCCCGCGTATGGTGCTTCGTCGGCGACGGCGAGTTCGACGAGCCCGAGAGTGCGGCCGCTCTCCGCCTTGCGGCGCGCGAGCGGCTCGACAACCTCGTCTTCGTCGTGAACTGCAACCTTCAGCGGCTCGACGGTCCGGTGCGCGGCAACGGCAAGATCATTCAGGAGCTCGAGGCGCTGCTGCGCGGCTCGGGCTGGAACGTGATCAAGGTCATCTGGGGCCGCAAGTGGGACGAGCTCCTCGCTCGGGACGTCGACGGCGTGCTCGTCAACAAGATGAACACGACGCCCGACGGCGACTTCCAGACCTTCTCGACCCAGCCCGGCGCGTACATCCGGGAGCACTTCTTCGGGCCCGACCCCCGCCTGCGCAAGATGGTGGAGCACCTCTCCGACCTCGAGCTGCAGCAACTGCCCCGCGGTGGGCACGACTATCGCAAGCTCTATGCCGCCTACAAGGCGGCGACAGAGCAGTCGGGCGCGCCCGTCGCGATCCTCGCGAAGACGATCAAGGGCTGGACGCTCGGACCGGAGATCGAGGCCCGCAACGCCACGCACCAGATCAAGAAGATGACGCGCGATCAGTTGCGGACGCTGCGCGACCGCCTCTACCTGCAAGCAGAGATCCCGGACGAGGCGCTCGACGCCGAGCACCCGCCGTACTTCCGGCCGGCTGCCGACTCGCCCGAACAGGAGTACCTGGTGGGCCGCCTCGCGGCGCTCGGTGGGTCACTGCCGCACCGCGTCGTCCGGGGACAGGGCGAGTCGGGGCTGGCGGCTCCGGCGCCGTCGGTCTTCGCAGAGTTCCTCGAAGGCTCGAGGGGACAATCCGTCTCCACCACGATGGCCTTCGCCCGCATGCTGCGCAGCATGTTGCGCGACCCGGCCATCGGGCAATACGTCGTGCCGATCATTCCCGACGAGGGCCGCACGTTCGGGCTCGACGGCCTCTTCTCCGAAGTGAAGATCTACTCAGCCGACGGTCAGCGCTATACCTCGGTCGACGCCGGGCTCCTGTTCTCGTACGCCGAGGACCAGCGGGGCCAGATCCTCGAGGAAGGCATCACCGAGGCCGGGGCGATGGCCTCGTTCCAGGCGGCCGGGACTGCCTACGCCAACTGGTCGACGCCCATGATCCCGATCTTTTTGTTCTATTCGATGTTCGGCTTCCAGCGCATCGGCGACATGATCTGGCAGTCGGCCGACGCGCGGGCGAGGGGCTTCCTCATCGGCTGCACGGCTGGGCGCACGACGATGAGCGGCGAGGGGCTGCAGCACGAGGACGGCCACTCACAGTTACTCGCGTCAGTCGTACCGTCTATTCGCGCGTTCGACCCGGCATTCGCCTACGAGGTCGCCTTCATCATGGAGGACGGGCTGCGCGCGATGTACGGCCCGGATGCCGAGGACGTCGTCTACTACCTAACGATGTACAACGAGAACTACCCGATGCCGGCGCTCTCCGCCGATGCCGCCGAGCGCGACCGTGTGAGGGAGGGTGTCCTGGCGGGGGCTTATCGTTTCTTACCGGGTCCGAAGCTGAAGCGCGGGTCGGGCGGCGCTGGCCGCAAGGCGACCATCCTCTTCTCCGGCACTGCGTGGCAGGCCGCGACAGAGGCAAGCGCACTGTTGGCCGAGAAGTGGAACGTGTCAGCCGAGTGCTGGTCGGTCACGAGCTGGAAGCAGCTGCGCGAGGGGGCGCTCGAAGCCGAGCGGTGGAATCGCCTGCATCCCGGCGGCGAGCGGCGGGTGCCATACGTCAGCCAGATTCTCTCGCAGGCCTCCGGCCCTGTGGTGGCCGTCACCGACTACTTGAAGGCGGTGCCCGACCAGATCTCACGTTTCGTGCCGTCGAGGTTCATCCCACTTGGCACCGACGGCTTCGGCCGGTCCGACACCCGCGCTTCGCTGCGTCGCCACTTCGAGGTCGACGCTGCCCACGTAGTGCTGGCCGTTCTCGCCGGCCTCGCAGAGAACGGCGAGGTGAAAGAGGACGAGGTGAGCAAGGCGATCGAGGAGCTCGGCATCGATCCAGAGGTCGTCGACCCGCTCCGCGCGTAGGGTTGCTGGCCGTGCAGGTGCCAACGTCGTGATCTCGGTCGTCCATGCAACGGAGTCGATCGGCCTCGACGCGGGGCGGTGGCTCGCGGTCCTTCGCATCGGCCTCGGCTTGTGGTGGCTCGAGAGCTGGCGCCACAAGAACAAGAAGGCGTGGTTCTCCGAGGGATCCGGGATCGCCTGGGCACAGTCGGTGGCGGACAAGCACAAGTGGGCGTTTGTCCGCAACGGGTTCAACAAGGTCGTCAGCCCACGCCCGAAGCTCATGGCGTACGTCGTGGTCTACTCCGAGCTGGCCATCGGGTTGGGCGTGACGTTGGGCTTCCTGACGCCGATCGCACTGGCCGGTGGGATCGGCCTCAACATCTTGTACTTCGTTTTGATGATCAAGGACTGGGCCGAGCAGGGCCAGAACTCAATGATGGCGCTCATCGCGGTGGTATGCCTGTTCGCGCAGGCGAACCAGAGCTTCTCAGTCGATCAGGCGCTGCACTTGTTCGGGGCCTGACTCTGCGGCGCTTTCGGCCTGCCGCTTGCTCAGCTGTTGATCCCGCTAGTCACGGTACTTGCCGAGAAGTTGTTGTAGAAGGCGTCACCGTTGGCGTTGCGGGCATCGGCGTTGGCCGCCACCTGCACGGTGAACTGGGTATCGAGGAACTGCGGATACGCAGTCAAGTCGACCGTCAACAATCCACCCGTGAAGGGCAGCCATACCCCACCGGCGTCGGCGCACTGAGTGTCCTGAAGGCGATGGGTGATCTGCGTCGGATCGGCAGCCGTCAGGCAAGCGAAGGAAGTGGCCGGGGCCGCGCCACTCGATGCGTCCTCGGTTTGGATCGTGAGCGATTGACCATCAACGCTTACCGTGACCTGACCAAGCTCCTTCGCGTTGCCGGTGGCGTTCCCAGGGTAGAGGCCGCACCACCCTGAGGTCTCCCCGACCGAGGCGGTGGCGCACCCAGTATGAGCGGGGGTGGCGCCCGCGCTGCTGACCATCACCGCAGTGACGCCAACCATGAGGCTTCCGCTTACGAGCGCGACCGGCGCGAGCCGCCAGATGACGCCGCGGCGCCGTCGATTCCGGTTGGTTGAACCAGCAAAGAAGTCGTCCATGTCAATCAGTCCTTCGTTGTGCCCGACGATCACAAGCAGTTGTGGTCGCGTTCTCGCGGCGTGCTTGCCGCTCACGATCGTACGACTGCTGCGTCCGGTTGTCACTTGGCAGTCACCTCGCCCTGTCGAGCGAGCTGCTGCGCGCGCAGGACCGGAGCCCTTGACGGACCGGGGCCGGGCTGCCTCCGCGGTTGGCCTCCGATCCAAGCAATTGTCGACACGATCGTCGCATGGTCATATCGGCCATGTCTTGCGGGTAACTTGCGAGGGCCGACCTGCTCAGCCGAAGACCCACTGGCGTTGGCTCTCCCCCGCCAGCAGCCGCCCGAATTGCAGCCCCGGGAAGTGCGCGGCGGCTACCGGGATGTCGGTCCCCTCGAGTTCCCGGGCGAGCGCCACCCGCGAGCGACGGGCGAGCTCACGGTCGAAGTCGGCGAGCGCCTCCCAGTCGTCGCTGAGCAACTCCGCCGGGCAGTGCACAACGTCCCCGAGAAGCATGGCGCGTTCCGAGCCAGACGAGATCACGATCACGGAGCTGCCAGGAGTGTGGCCGGGGGCGCTCCGGACGTCGAGCCCGGGCAGGATCGTCCCGTCGCCGTCCCACACCTCGAGGCGGTCCTCGACCGGGGGGAGCAGCTCCGATACGCGCCGGCCGCCGAGCCACGCCACGGCCGGCCCGTCGTCGTATGGGTCGGCGCCCATGAAGAATTCCCAGTCCGCCTCGTGGCAGCGGTAGGTCGCGTTCGGGAAGAGGCGCTGCTCGCCGTCGCTGACCCAGCCGACATGATCGAAATGGAGGTGCGTGAGCACGACATCGGTCACCTCGCCGGGCGCGGCGCCGAGAGCCGCCAGGCTCTGCATGAACATGCCCGTGCGGGCGGGATCGGCGTGCGGGCCGATGCCGGTGTCGACGAGCGCGAGACGGTCCCCACTCCGGACGAGAAAGCCACCCATGTCCATCGTGAGGCGCCCCTTCTCATCGAGGAACTGGCTGTGTTGCTCCCACTCGAGCTCGGACTTGTTGAACATGTGCTTCGGTCGTGCCTTGAGGCTCCCGTCCGACACGCCGTCGATGGATATATCGCCGATCTTCATGTCCGCGGACCGTAACAGGGCCGATCCCCGTGCGCTCGGACGTCGCCTCCAGGGAAGCTTCTAGAGGGCGTCCGAGTACGCCAGGTGTGCACCGCAGTGCAGGCAAACGAACAAGTACGCCGTCGGTGACGAGTCCTTGCCGAGAGCGGCGACTTGCTCGGCGGAGTCGTCGTCGAAGGTCACCGGCCGGTCCAACGCTGCCAGCTCGCCCCTGCCGACCGGACCAAGGAACGCGGCGGCATCGTCGCACGTCACAGGACTCCTCGGCGGCGCTGACACTGCCGGTCGCAACCGGATCGGGGTGATACCGGAAGACCGGGAGACCGGGCGGGAGCGTCGTCACCGACCGATTATGCACGCCTTGGTGCTCCACGCGGGGTGTCGTCGACCGGCGCGCGCGTCTTATAAGTCGGGGCGAGCCGCGCACGTCACGCAGAGCGTCGTCGTCGCCAGCGCCTCGAGCCGCTCGGTCGGGATGCCAGATCCGCAGACCTCGCAGAGCCCGTATGTACCTTGCCGCTTCCGCTCGATCGCACCGTCGATCCCTGCTAACGACCTGCGGGCCTGATCAAGGAGTGACCCGACGCGGGCGCGCTCGTAGCCGAGAGTGGATCCTTCGGCGTCGTGCTCGTCGTCCGGGCTCTCGCCGGTCGACTCGGCGATCGCTGCGAGGTCTGCCTCGAGATCGGAGATGAGGACGAGCGCGTCAGCACGAGCCTGCGCGGGCCGGCCGCCCGTAGCGTCCACGCCGCAACGCTTAACAGAGATCGTGCCGCCGCGCGCTCGCAGCCGCACTGTGAGCCACAGCGCGGCTGGTGCGACAATGAACACATGGTCGCCACCGACGCGTTGCCAGCGAGCCTCTCACGACCGGTCGAGCACTTCGACGTGCTAATCGTCGGGGCCGGCATCTCCGGCATCGGTGGTGCGTACCACCTCACCGAGAAGTGCCCGGAGAAGAGCTACGTCATCCTCGAGGCACAGGACGCCTTCGGCGGCACGTGGCGGACCCACCGCTATCCCGGGACCAGGTCCGACAGCGACCTGTACACCTTCGGCTACCGGTTCAAGCCCTGGACGACGGCACCGATCGCGACGGCGGAGGAGATCCTCCGCTACCTCGGCGACGTCATAGAAGAGAACGACCTCGAGCCGCACATCCGCTACGGGCATGCCATCTCCAGCGCAACGTGGTCGAGCGACGAGAGACTCTGGACCCTCAATGTCACGCGGACCGACACGGGCGAGCACCTCGTGTTCACGGCCAACTTCTTATGGATGTGCCAGGGCTACTACCGGCACTCGGAGGGCTACACCCCGACGTGGGATGGGATGGACCGCTTCAAGGGACGGATCGTCCACCCACAGACCTGGCCGGAGGATCTGGACTACGCCGGGAAGCGGGTCGTCGTCATCGGGTCGGGAGCGACCGCCGCGACACTGATCCCGGCGATGGCGGCCGAATGCGCTCACATCACGATGCTGCAGCGCTCGCCGACCTTCTTCTTCACGGGCAGGAACGTGAACGAGATCGCCGACACGCTGCGTGAACTCGACATCTGTGAGGAGTGGATCCACGAGATCGTGCGCCGGAAGATCCTGCTCGACCAAGCACAGATCACAAAGCTATGTCTCGAGTTCCCCGAGCTCGCGCGAGAGGAGCTGCTGAAGCCGATCCGCGAGCTGCTCGGGCCGGAGTTCGACGTCGACACTCACTTCAATCCTCGATACCGGCCGTGGCAGCAGCGGATCGCCTTCGTGCCCGATGCCGACCTCTTCGAGGGAATCCGGAGCGGAAAGGCCTCCGTCGTCACCGACGAGATCGAGTCGTTCACCGAGACCGGCATCGCGCTCAGGTCCGGAGAGAGCCTCGAGGCCGACATCATCATCACGGCAACCGGGTTCAACCTGAGCGTGCTCGGCGACATTCAGTTCACGGTGGACGGTGAGCCCATGCAGCTCTCAGACACGGTCACCTATCGCGGAATGATGTTTACCGGCGTCCCCAACCTGGTCTGGGTCTTCGGCTACTTCCGCGCGAGCTGGACGCTGCGAGTCGACCTGATCGGAGACTTCGTCTGCCGAATGCTCGGGCACATGTCCGACCTCGGAGCGACGGTTGTCACACCGGCGCTCAGGGACGAGGACTCGGATATGCACTTGCTTCCTTGGATCGACCCGGAGAATTTCAATCCCGGTTACATGGCGCGAGGCATCCACCTCCTGCCAAAGCAAGGCGAGAGGGATCCATGGCGACATTCCCAGGACTACTGGACCGACAGAGACGCTTTGCCCGCTGCCGATCTCGACGACGGGACGCTCGTTTTCAAGTGAGTCAGCCCTAGTCCCGACGCACCCGCCGGCCGCGCCGGGTAAACAGGGAGCCATGCAGATCGGCGTCGTGTTCCCCCAGACCGAACTCCCGACGGATCCCGGAGCTGTGCGGGCCTACGCCCAACGGGTCGAGGAGCTCGGCTACCGGCACATCCTCACCTACGATCACGTCCTCGGTGCGGACCCCTTGGTGCACACCAACTGGCGCGGGCCCTACGACATCGAGACGACGTTCCATGAACCCTTCGTGCTCTTCGGGTTCCTCGCCGGGGTCACGTCGCTCGAACTCGTCACCGGCATCATCATTGCCCCGCAACGCCAGACGGCCCTTCTCGCGAAGCAGGCGGCCGAGGTAGACATCCTGACCGGCGGCCACTTCCGGCTCGGAATCGGGATCGGTTGGAACGCGGTCGAGTACGAAGCGCTCGGGCAGGACTTCGCTACCCGCGGGCGGCGGGAGGAAGAACAGGTCGAGCTGCTCCGACGGTTGTGGACGGAGAGGTCGGTGACGCATGACGGGCGTTTCGATCAGATAAAGGGCGCCGGGCTTGCTCCGTTGCCTGTCCAGCGGCCCATCCCGCTCTGGCTCGGTGGCCAGTCACCGGCGGCCTACCGGCGCATCGGGCGGCTCGCCGACGGCTGGTTCCCGCAGATCGTTCCGGGCCCGCCGCTCGAGGAGGCCCGAGCCTTTGTCGCGGAAGGGGCGGCCGAGGCGGGGCGGGACCTGTCGGCGCTGGGCATGGAGGGCCGGATCAGCCAACGCCCCGGTGGCACCGAGAAGTTGATCGATCATGCCTCCCGCTGGCGACAGGCTGGGGCGACCCACATATCTGTCAACACGATGGCGGCTGGGCTCGACGGCGTAGACGCTCACCTGGAGGCGCTCGCCGAAGCAGCCGAGGCGCTCGGGGTCGCTAGCAACCGCTAGCCATGCGTGCTAAAACGCGCTGGTGGTGTTCATCGTCGCGGTCGTCGTCGGCCTCGTGTTTGGTGGCGGTGACCAGTATCTAGGAAGCCTCAATACACCTGGCCTCTGGACGATCTCGGTGAGCCTTCTATCAGCGCCATGGCTCGTGTTGCCGTTCGCCTTCGGCTGCAGCCAGGAGCGCCTGAAGCGAGCGGCGGTCGTCGGTCTCGTCGTGACCATGTCGGCTCTCGCCGGCTACTTCCTCATGATCATGAGCCCGTTCGAGGGAGGTCGCTCGAGCTTCAACGGGACCGAGATCCACGGGCTCCTCTTGTCGAACACCCGCAACATCGTCGGAGGCCTCGTGACCGGGCCTCTCTACGGCTTCCTCGGGCAGCGGTGGCGCAGTCGGCGAGCGTGGGTGAGCGCCGTGCTCGTCGCGGGTGCGCTCTGCCTCGAACCGTTCGCGGAGGCTGCAGTCGGCCATTCGTTTCCGGGCTCGTCTGTCGTATGGCCGGCCGAGATCGTCGTTGGCGTAGCCGTGGCCGGGTACTTCTTGGTCACGGGCCGCGCCCACCGGCGTCGGGACCGTTCGGGCGTCGGCGGGCCGACCGCTACCTGACGAACGATGCGGGACGCGCCGTCACGCCTGGCAGCGGCTGAACCAGGAGTGAGGCGCTGCGGTGGATATCCACTGAGGCGCAATTGGATATCCTTTCAAAGTGACCAAGCGCCTGATCGATGTGGACGACGAGAAACTCGACGCGGTCCGATCACTTCTCGGCACCCGCACGCTCAAGGCGACCCTCGACGGCGCGTTCGACGAGGTACTCGCTCTCGATCGGCGCCGCCGGGCCTTGCTGGTGGAACGAGGCATCGACATCGAGGAGTTGAAGGATCCTGACGCCCGTCGAGCAGCATGGGGCTGAGGCCGTACTACTTAGGCGATACGTCCGCGCTCTCGCGGGCAAGACAGCCTGAGGTCGCCGCCCGTCTGGTACCCCTCCTCGAAAGCGGGCTCGTCGCTCGCTGCACGCCGACAGACCTCGAAGCCGGCTATTCGTCAATGAGCCCTGCGTCGCATCGCTCGATGCGGGAAGCCCGATCCTCCTGGCCATTCGTGAACATGGACCAGCGCGTTCTGGATCGTGCCGTGACCGTGCAGGACATGCTCGCTTTCAGGAGCGCGCAGCGCGGAGCGAAGATCGCCGACCTTCTCATCGCAGCAGCCGCGGAAGCTGCCGGGCTGGTCGTCCTTCACTACGACCACGACTTCGATCTGATCGCAGACGTCACGGGCCAGCGGGCCGAATGGATCGTCCCTGCCGGTCTCGTTTCCTGACTCCCGTGCACATGCATATTGCATGCATCCCAGATATAATGCATGCATGAGCAAGTCGATAACCATCCGTGACGTACCTGACGAGACGAGCGAGTGCCTGGCTTCGCGTGCGGCGGCGACTGGCCGGTCTCTGCAGGAGTACCTGAAGGCGCGGCTGGTCGAGCTTGCCGCCAGCCCGGACGCAGAGGCCCTCGTCGCGACGATCCGCGCGCGGAAGCTGGTCACAGGCGGGTCGGTCACCGTGGACCAAATCCTTGCTCACCGTGACGCCGATCGAAGGTGACGGTGATTGACGCGTCGGTCATGGTGGCAGCGCTGGTCGACGCCAGCCCAGTTGGCAGCTGGGCGGAGTCCGTGCTGCTCTCCGGTCCGCTTGCCGCTCCTCACCTACTCCCGATCGAGACCGCCAACGTCCTGCGACGCCTGGCTCTGGCAGGCGACATCTCCTCCGACGTGGCCGCCCTGGCGCACCGGGACCTGCTCGCGATCCGGATGGAGCTGTTCCCCTACGCTCCCCTCGGGGAGCGCGTCTGGGAGCTGCGGCAGAATGTCACCTCCTACGACGCCTGCTATGTCGCTCTTGCGGAGCTCCTCCGCGTGCCGCTGGCAACACTTGACGCGAGACTCACCCGCATCCCCGGCGCAACTTGCGAGTTCCGGCTACCCATCTAGGCGGTAGACCCGCGTAGCCGTACCCGAGAACATCGCGTCACGTTCGTCGATCGAGAACGGCGCAGCGATCTTCTTCAGGGCGTTCCAGAGCACCCGGTAAGACAAGGACAACCGGTCGACTGGAAAGTTCGACTCGAACATGCAGCGATCCGGTCCGAAACACTCGATCGCGTGCAAGTAATACGGCCCCTGCGCAGCGACGAATTCGTCTGACGTCGGCGGCCGTTCGGCCTCATTCCATCCGAACCCGTTGTCCGGCATCGCCAGCCCTCCCAGCTTGGCGACCACGTTCTCGCACTTCGCGATCTCGGCGATGTCGAGTCGCCACTGCTGGAAGATCTCCTCACGATGATCGGTGTAGACCCCCACGCCGAGCGGCGTGCCGAAATGGTCAAGGACCATGAGCGTCTCGGGTACTGCCCGCGCGAGCGCGGCGAATTCGCCATTCTGATGGTGGTAGTGCCACGTGTCGTAGGTGAGCGATCGCCGACCGAGCCGGGCCACTCCGGATCTGAACGCCGGATCGGCATAAAGACCCTCCCTCCCTCGGGGGCGGATCATGAGCGCTTCTGGATGCGGGTCGCTCGCACCGGAATGACGGATGCCGCGGAACAGACCCCGCCCGAGCTCGGCGTGCGCGTCGAGCAGCTCGTCGAGGTGCTCTGCGTCGGTGAGATCGGCATGGGCGACGATCCCGCCGATCAGCCGCTTCGGCCCCGCCAGAGCCTCGCCTGCGACGAACTCGGTCTCACCCGTCGGCGCGAGGTACGCCGGATCGCCGCTGCGATATGCCGCTCGGCATTCGACAAAGACGGTTCGCTCGACAGCATGACCACTACTCGTGTCAGCGGTGAGCTCGGCCAGCCCATAAGGCATCGCCCCACCAACAGGCCACAAGTGATGATGGGGATCCACGATCCGCTGATCGGGGTCGACGACGTCCTCCGCGACCTGATCAAGCCACTCATTCGTCATCGGTTCCGGCATGATCGATCCTTCGCTCTCCTGCATTCTTGCCGGTAGACGAGGCGTGCGACGCCCGCATGACGGTCCCCGTCCAGATTGGTCACGAGGACGTTCGCTCGAGCGCCGACGCCGGGAGATCTCCTGAACAGTGGTCGGCCCGAGGAGGGGACTACTAGCGAGCGCACCCTTGAACTTCTGAGGGCGAATGCGTCGCGAGATCACCTTGTCGGATGCGGGACCGCCGGCGGGGTCAACGGCACTGAGCGCCTGGGGATGGGCTCGCCCGGCACCCGTCGGGACGCCGTTCGGCTCCGTGTGCTCGGCTGCTCACACTTGACCGTCGGAGCGGAGGAATGAGCCGAGAACCATCATTGTCTTGGTGCCGATGATGTTGCAGCTACCGCGAAGCCGGTCGATCACCCGCTTGAGGTCCTGGACGTCTCGGACACGGATCCAGGCGAGAGCATCGGGATCACCTGCAACGGTGAACACCGCGTGGATCTCGGGGATGTCAGCTGCGATCGCCTCGATGCCCTCGACTCGGGTGCTCCCGGAAAAGCGAAGCTCGGCAAAGGCCTCGAGGGGCCGGCCGAGCTTGGCGTGGTCGAGCAATGTCGTGTACCCGCATATCACTCGCGACTGCTCGAGTCGATCGACCCGGCGCTTCACTGCGGGGGCGGAGAGGTTGACGCGCGCGCCGATGTCGCCGAACGTCCTGCGGGCGTTCTCTTGGAGCAGGTCTACGATCCGTTCATCGACGGCGTCTAACACGATCGGGGATTTCATCGCGACATATTGCCAGATTTATGAGCCCTAATGGCTTAAACCTGCGTCTTTCAGGCCAACTAGGAGGATTTCGTTGCGCTGCCGTACCGACGTTCTTAGAGTCTGGACGTGGCTGTCTCGCCGCCGACCTCGGCCTTCCCGCGCCCGTCAAAGGAAGAACTAGTGGTGCTGCAGAAAATCCAAGAGCGGGTTCTCTGGCTAGCCGTGAGCATGGTCCACCACGCAAACAAGGTCCGAGTCACGCCGTCAGGCGTGAAAGTCGGAGGTCATCAGGCCTCTTCGGCATCCATGGTCAGCATCATGACCGCCTTGTTCTTCCAGCATCTGAAGGCGCCCGACAGGGTGTCGGTCAAGCCACACGCCGCACCCGTACTGCACGCCATTCACTACCTGATGGGCGGCCTCGATGAGCGCTACCTGACCCAGCTACGGGCGTTTGGCGGTCTCCAGAGCTATCCGAGCCGGACGAAGGACCCCGACCCGGTGGACTTCTCCACGGGATCGGTCGGAATTGGCGCCACGGCATCGATCTGGAGCGCGCTCGCGCAGCGCTACGTCAAGGATCATTTCGCCACTTCGGGGCAAGGGCGCCACATTGCTCTCATCGGCGATGCCGAGCTTGACGAGGGGGCGGTCTGGGAAGCTCTCGTCGACGCCATGGTCCCCCGGCTGGGCGAGGTTCTGTGGATCGTCGACCTCAATCGCCAATCGCTTGACCGTGTGGTGCCCGACATCGCTGCCGGTCGCATCGGAGCGATGTTTGACGCTGCAGGTTGGAACACGGTCACAGTCAAGTACGGGTCCCGACTTCGCGAGCTCTTCGCCATCGACGGGGGCGAGCAGCTTCAGTACCGAATCGACAGCATGGGCAATGAGGAGTACCAGCACCTGCTGTGCACGCCGGTAGGCGAAGTGCGGCACGCGTTGGCAGGCAGCGGTGCAGAAGGCCCAGCCATACTGCGGCTCCTGAAAGAGGTCGATGACGAGAGCGTCGTCGACGCATTGAGCAACCTTGGAGGCCACGATCTGGGCGACCTGCTCGAAGCCTTCGCTGAAGCCGATCGGGTCACCGATCGGCCAACCGTGATCTTTGCCTACACAATCAAGGCTTGGCGCCTGCCTTCTCAGGGTCATCCAGGCAATCACTCAGCGCTGCTCTCGACCGAGCAGTGGCGCGCACTTGGGCAAGAACTCGGCGCCGACCCTGCTGACCCTTGGGCGCTCTTCCCCGCCGGCAGCCCCGAAAGCCACACATGCGCAGCCGCCGCTGAGCGACTGTACAGGTCGCCTGTTGCGCCGCATTGTGCCATACAGGTTCCTGTCGAGCTCGGGCGATCGCATCACACGAGCGAGTCGACGCAGCAGGCGTTTGGACGGTTCTTGTTGGATGTGTCCCGTCACGCTCCTGAGGTGGCGGCCCGGATCGTCACCGTCAGTCCCGACGTTGCCTCGTCCACCAACCTCGGGGGTTGGATAAACCGAGTCGGCATCTGGCATATGGAGGATCGTCCCGATTGGTTCAGCGACGACCGCGACACACTGGTTCACTGGAAGGAGTCGCATAAAGGACAGCACATCGAACTCGGTATCGCCGAGGTAAACCTCGTTGGATTACTTTCGGAGCTGGGTGCAACGTGGTCACGCGATGGCGAGCCTCTCATGCCCATCGGTACGCTGTATGATCCGTTCGTCGCCCGAGCTCTAGAGCCGTGGTCGTTCGGAATGTACGCGGGAGGGCAATCCATACTGATAGGTACTCCCTCCGGGATAACTCTCGCCCCCGAGGGCGGTGCCCACCAATCCATTATCACTCCTTCTATAGGGCTCGAGCAGCCCGGTTGCATTGCGTGGGAGCCCGCGTTCGGCCAAGACCTGGAGTGGACGCTGCTGGCTGCGCTCAGCAATCTAGGTCGGCCCGGGGGCACTTCTGGGTACTTCAGACTGAGCACTCGCCCGATCGCCCAGGCGCTCGCCGCCGTGCCGGAAGACCCGGAGGCCCGAGAAGATCGGCGTCGCGCCGTTGTCGAGGGTGGCTATCGGTTGCGCGAGACCGAGGGCCACCCGAACGTGACCCTGGTCGGTGTCGGAGCCGTCATGCCCGAGGTGCTCTCGGCTGCAGCGGAGCTCGAAGCGAACTCAGTTGCTTGCGACGTGGTGTGTATCACCTCAGCCGACCTCGTGTTTCGTGCTCTCCGGAGGCGACAGGGCTTCGGGTCCGGCAAAAGCGACATCTTGGAACGGCTCTTCCCGCGGGATCGGGCCGCGCCGATCGTCTCGGTGCTCGACGGTCATCCGCACACTCTGGCGTTCCTTGCTGCGATCACGAGCACACCAATCGCATGCCTGGGCGTCGACGACTTCGGCCAGGTCGGTGAGGTCAGCGACCTCTACAAGCACTTCGGGATCGACGCCGCCACCATCGTGGGAGCTACATGGGACCTTATCGACCAGTGATCAATACCGATGGATGTCTGGTCACAATCTCACCCGGTCAGTATAGTGGAATGCAGTACTGCCGAGTGGCACTAATCAATCTCGTCGTAGAGGATACAAATGTCCGACCATCTGCTGCTTGTTACCTATTTGTCTCCCGAGTTTCAGCGGGCGCTCAGCGCGGCGAAAGAGCGCGCTGGGCTCACGGAGTCTGAAGTACCAGTGGTGCACGTCCGGGCGACCGAGGGCGCCGACACTCTCGCCATCGTGGAGGCCACCTTCGTCGAGGTGGGCAGCGGTCGGAGTCCGCGCTGGGAGCTGCACGAGCGGGCTGGTCAGACTCTCCCGGGGAACTTGCTACGCCGCCGCGATAGCCCGTTTGAGGCGACGCCTTGAGTACCAACGATGTTGCTGTCGGCGGCCTCTCCCCTGAGGCCGCCGACTTGTACGCCCGAGACATGGCCGCCGTGGCGGGCATCGAGAAGGTCCGGTTTTTCCCCTTGGCCGTAGTCGCCGGCGAAGGCAGCTGGCTCGTCGAGGCCGGCGGCCGGCGGCTGCTCGACCTGAGTGCTACCTGGTGCGCGGCTGGCCTCGGCCATGGCCATCCGCGTGTCGCAGAGGCCATTCGACAAGCGGTCGCCACACCTGCGGGAGCGAGCGGCCAGTCCATCGTGCATCCCGATTCGGTCGGCTTAGCCGAGGACCTCCTCGCCCTCGTGCCCGGCAAGGCGGACCGACGCGTGTATCTCGGTCACGCGGGCAGCGACGCCAACGACGCTGTCCTGCGAGCAGCCCGGCGCGCCACCAACAAACGGCGGGTCGTGGCATTTCGCCACTCGTATCACGGCGGCTTCGGCATCGCCATGGCTGCGTCGGGCGTCAGCGTGGACTCCGGCTCCGCTCCATCTGACCCGGACGTCTCCTTTGTTACCTTCCCCAACCCGTACCGGGCGCCGGGAGAAGACCCGAGCCCGGCCGAGGCCGCCCGGACACAGGCTCTCGCCGAAGTCGAGGAAGCGCTGGCCGCCGGCGACGTAGCCTGCTTGATCGCCGAGCCGATCCTGGCAGATGGCGGTCTCGTGGTGCCGCCCGCCGGCTTCTTTGCTGACCTCGAGCGGTGCTGCCGACGCCATGGGGTGCTGCTTGTCTGTGACGAGGTCAAGGTCGGTCTCGGCCGCACCGGTCTCCTCCATGCCTTCCAGCTCGACGGCGCCTCGCCCGACATCGTCACCTTCGGGAAGGTTCTGGGGGGCGGCCTGCCGCTGTCCGCCGCGGTGGGGCCGGCCGAGGTGCTCGACGTCCCGGCTGCCACAGCTCTGCTCACCACCGCCGGGAATCCGATATGCGCGGCGGCGGGGCGGGCGGTACTCAGAACCATCGTCGACGAGGAGCTTCCCGAGCGAGCCGGGCGAGCCGGTGAACGGCTTCGCGCCGGGCTGCGCGCGCTGAACCATCCAGCCATCGGTGATGTTCGCGGCCACGGTCTTGCGATCGGCGTTGAGCTGGTTACCGACCGAGAGACACGCACGCCCGACCGTGCCCTCGCGGCGAAGACCGTCTTCCGGGCTTTCGAGCTCGGAGCTGTCGTCTTCTACGTCGGCGGCAACGTACTAGAGCTCACTCCTCCCCTCGTCATTACCGACACCGAAGTAGACCTGGCGGTCGAGCTGGTCGGTCGCGCCTTGGAAGATGCAGCCTCCGGGCGGGTGCCTGACGACGCTGTCACTCCCTACAGCGGATGGTGACAGCCAGGGTAAAGCCACGAGCCGCGCCCGAGAGCGGGCGTGTCGCCGGCTGCACCCTCGCCGGGAGCAACCATGGCGCTAATTCCATGTCCTTCCCTCAATCTGTTTGAGGTCCAGGTTTCCGCCGCTCAGAACGCAGACGACGCGACTGCCCTTCGGAGCGTCCACGAGCCCGCTTCTCACTACGGCCACGCTGGCCGCAGCCGCACCCTCGACCACTAACTTGGTGTGCGCCATAGTCCAGAGCACGGCGTCGAAAATCGTCCGGTCGGAAACAGTAACAACCTCGCTCACCAGCTCCCTTGCTATTGCGAAGGTCAGCTCCCCTACCCTCTTTGCCCGCAATCCGTCGACAACCGTGTCGATCTGATCAAGAGTCACTACGTGGCCCGCGTCCATACTTGCCTTCATGGCTGGACCGTCCGAGCTCTCGACGCCGATCACGCGAGCAGTCGGCTTGAGGGCATTCACCGCGCAGGCCACTCCCGCAATTAGCCCACCGCCACCGATGGGCACGACAATGACGTCAGTATCTGGCCAATCCTCGAGGATCTCCATACCTAGCGTGCCTTGACCGGCAATCAGGGCGAGGTCGTCAAATGGGTGAATGTATGTCAACCCTTCGCTCTCGACCAGTTCAAGGGCCTTTTCGTTGGCTTCGTCCCAGATCTGGCCGTGCAACACCACCTCGGCGCCATATGCCCGCGTCGCGGCCACCTTGGACGGAGTCGCATTCTCAGCCATGACGACGACCCCGCGGATCCCGTACAGTCTTGCCGCAAGAGCAAACCCCTGCGCATGATTGCCGCTCGAGGAACAGACAGCCCCGCGCTCCTTCTCTTCGCGGCTCAGGGTAGCGAACTTGTTCAACGCGCCGCGTATTTTGAAGGAGCCACCCCGCTGGAAGACCTCTGCTTTGAAGCGAACATCGAAGCCGCTCTCCTCGCTGAGCAACCTCGAAGTCAGCAATGGAGTGTGGTATGCGTGGGCGGCAACTCTCCCACGCGCCACCTCCAACTCTGCCCTGGTGACTATCGGCTGGACCATTAGACTGATAAGACCTTAAGACCGCAAGTAGGAGGCACCGTTGACATCGATGATGCTTCCGGTACTGTACTCTGCGCCGGCAGAGGCAAGGAATGCCACCACGTAAGCCACCTCAGCGGGCGAGCCAGCGCGGCCGAGAGGGCTCTGCTCGCGGATGCTTTGACCGGCTTCGCCGCCAAGAAGCGAGGCAGTCATGTCCGTCTCTACAAACCCTGGCGCCACCGTCATGACGTAGATATTGTGTGGTGCGAGTGCTAGGGCTAGCGATTGGCCGAGGCTGTTGAGACCCGCCTTACTCGCGCCGTAGGCTGGGTAATCAGGTTCACCGCGGAACGCGCCACGTGATGAGACGTTTATAATGCGCCCGCCGCCAGAACGAATCATGTGCCGCGCGGCGCAGTAAGAGGCGTTGGCTGCGCCGGACAGGTTCACGGCCAGGGTCCGCTGCCAAGCGGCCTGCCACTGCTCGTAAGTCATCTCAGCGAGACGGTGCTCCTCGTAGATACCTGCGTTGTTAACCAGTACATCGATCCTTCCGAAGGCCGAGACCGTATCGTCGACCAGCTGCCCCACCGCCAATGCATCGGCCATGTCGGCCTCCAGCACCACATGTCCGCTGCCCTCTAGAAGAGTACGAGTCTCTTCGGCGGCCACCCTATTCGAGTGACAATGAACCGCCACCGAGGCGCCGTGCTGAGCGAAGCATGTGGCTATCGCGCGACCGATGCCGCGAGACCCACCGGTGACCAGCACACCCTGACCAGTAAAGTCCATCCTGAACCTTCCTCGGAACAAAGCCGATGCTAAACGCCTTGGTCGACTACCGCTGCCTGTCTGACAGCTCGAATGACCGGTCCACCGGCCATCCTGCTGACCTCGCTCACTGGTCCACCTCGAACGAGTTGACCGTCCCTTGCGCGAACCCGCTCCCGGCCGGCACCCTGCAGTATGTATACGGGCCGACCGTTGTCATCGACCCGCGAGGTATCTTCGCGAGCTATCACGCAGCCTCGCGTGAACATCGATCAGCGAACCGCGACGATCGGGTAGCCATTTTTTGCGGACCTTCGCCAGGCTCGTGTAGTTCGTGTCGCAAACGTTGGCGAGTGGAGATTCGACGATCTGGGTCAGGAGCTGGTAGGCGTCCAGCCGGGAAAGGCCGTGGTCGCTCACCACCCAGTCGATGAGGTCCATCTGCGCGATCCGGAAGGCGTCCTCGAGCGGTCTCGCCGAGCCTGTCGACATGATGTAGTCGTCGGATTCCAGCCGCGGCCAGGGCGTCGACCGGTTCTTGATGAGCTCTATCAGCACCACAGTGTCCATTGCGCACTCGGCCGCGACGCCGCAGGTCTCGCCCTCGCCCTGGCGAGCGTGCCCATCGCCGAGCGACAGCAGGGCGCCCTCGACATTCACCCCGAGGTAGCAGGTGATTCCCGCCCGCATCTCCGGGGTGTCCATGTTCCCGCCGTGGGCGGCCGGGGTTAGGGCGCTGAGCGCCTCCAGGTTCGCCGGGGCGACCCCGACAGTTCCGTGCATGGGATCCATCGGCAGGCTGATGGTGTGGTCGCTGTCGAGCGCCGAGAAGCGGCAGGTCCGTAGGCCACGGTCGAGCTCCCACATCCACACCCTCTCGGGCAGCGGATCCTGCAACGTTGGCGTAAGGCGTGTAGACGTGAGAGCGCCGAATAACGGTACCGTCGTTGAAACCGCCCAATCCCTGCTGGGCTCGATGCTGACGAAATGCACTGCAAGAGTGTCGCCTGGCTCCGCACCCTCGACGTAGAACGGGCCTGTCTGCGGATTGAAGAAGGGTATCTCGCACACGACCGACACGCGGTCATCGCTGCTCCGGACGCGACCACCAAAGCAGTCCTCTGTCCACAGTTCGAGCACACTGCCAGGACGAACCTTCATGATCGGAGGGGCGCCGCCGAACGTCCATGCGAACTGCGACGGCTCTGGTGTGAAAGTGACAACCTCTAGCTCGCTCATGCAACAGCCTCCTCGTCGGGCGCGCCCCACGTCTCGAGGCGATTCCTGCGGCACTTCATCGGTCCCGGACCACGGGCAGCAGAACACAAGTGCATATCACGCAGCCTCGACCGTCGATGGCCCGAGCGGCGCGGCTTCATTCGGCCACCTCCGCGGCCCTGTCGGCCTCAAACTGCCGGTGCAACTCCTGCTCCTGAAGACGCCATTCGTCCCCATGAGCAAAGTGCCGCTTGGCGTACAACAGGTAGTAGGCCGACCAGAGCAGCGTCCAGATCACTCCCACAACCACGGCGATTCCGCCGCCCGGAACCCTGATGGGGCCGAGCTTGGTTCCAGCGCCGCCCGTAAAGAATTGACCGCCAAGCGCAACGAGGACCATCACGACGGCAAAAATAGGGGTGAGCGGGTACAGCGGTGTCTTCCAGCGCAATTTGTCGGTGAACGCCCGCCCTAGACGCATGCGAAGGATCGGCTGCGAGAGGGAAATCATCAGCCATGCGAAAAGAAAGCCGAAGGCCGAAAGGCTTGCAACAAAGACATATGCACTGCTCGGGAAGTAAAAGGCCAACAGGGCACCGACAAAGGCGCAGGCGGCCGTCACCACTGTGGCGACCGTGGGGGTACGGCGCGTCGGGTTGGTCGTAGCAAAGATGCGAGGAAAGTTGCCCTCACGCGACTGGGCGAACAGCATCCTCGAGGCGGTGTACAGGCCGCCATCGACGGCGGAGACGGAGGCAATGATGACAATCCAGTTGAGGATGGAAGCGAACGCACCCAGATGCAGCACCCTCAGTGCATCGACGAACGGGCTGCTGCTCGTGGTCGCGCTGGTCCAGTGGAGCACCGCCAGCAGGGCGACGAGACCGAGAAGGAAAATGGCCAGCACCCCACCGGTGCTGAGGAAGATAGAACGCGGAACGTCCCGATCTGGATTAGCGCATTCTTCGGCAGCCACGCTGATCATCTCGATTCCGGTGTACGCGAAGAGCACCGTGAGGAGTGCTGCGAACACTGCGCCGCCGCCCTTGGGGAAGAACCCGCCGTGGCTGCTGATGCTGGCCAGACTGTGGTGTGGCACCCCCACGCCGCTAATCGCCAAGGCCCCGATCACTATGAAGACCACGAGGCCTATCGCCTTGATCGAAGTCAAGAGGGTCTCGTAGTTACCCATCAGAAGAACGCCGATGATATTGATAGTCATTTCAAAGGCGATGATGACGAATGCGGTCAGCCAGACCGGGATTCCGGTGTACTGGCTATGCAAGTAGGTGCCGGCGGCGACAGATTCTGTTGCAATGCCCATTACCCAAGCCAGCCAGTAATTCCACCCTGTCAGGAATCCTGCCAGCGGTCCCATTGCCTCTCGGGCATACGTCGCGAACGATGCCCGGGGCCTGGCAACGCACAGTTCAGCGAGGCAGGCCATGACTGCCACCGTGATCACGCCACCGATGACGTAGGAAATCAGCACGGCAGGGCCTGCTATCGCCACCGCCTGGCCAACAAACAGCAGGAATCCCGAGGCAATCGCTCCCCCGATGGATAGCGCCACGAGGTGGCGGACTCTCAGCGCATGCCTCAGCTGCGCCTTCGGGTCTTCTTTTGCCGCGTTCACCGTCATAAGGTCCCCTCCTTGGGTAAATGGCCGATCTCCGAACGGTACGATTCCGACGCCACGGCGGGAAGCTCGTCGTCGGCCCGCCCGGCTGCTTCAGCGAGAAGGCAGCCGTATCCGAGCGGCAGAAGCCGCCAAGCGCTATGAGCTAGCTGACGAAGGGACTGTCGATCCAGTTCTCTCGCACGTCAGATATCGTCTCGAGGACAAGTCTCACGTGCGCGAATCGCCAGCTTCCGTCCACGCGACGATATTCATCCGTGTACTTACCGCTGATCCACGTGGGAGTCTCCTTGCCTCCCACGACAAGAGTGCACGGCTCCCAGAGGTACCACGTTCCTGTGGCGCGGCTGAGGTCGTCGTGAACGGTTATTGCCGGCGCGACCATATAGTGCAAGGCCCATACGATCTGCTTTGAGACCCCGTCAAAGTATGCCATCAGCTCGTCATGACCCTTATGGATGCCGAAACGCTCACCGCCGTCGAAGATTCCGTCCTCGGTGAACTGAGCTACGAGCGGCGCCGGTGGATAACCGGCGTCACAAAGCCCAGCATAAGCTGCCTTAAGGTTCTTGATCTCGCGCTCGGCCTCGAGTTTGCCGAGCCGAATGTCGAAGTCGTTGTCATCGGACATAGTGTTCTCCTCGCTCTTGCAATGTGACTGTGTGAAACACTTTTTCGCTCCGCCTACGCTGTGCGGGCACGGTGTGACTCCGGGTCGTCATGTAGCTCCTTCGACAGCTCTATGGCGATGTCGATGATCATGTCCTCTTGTCCCCCCACGTAGCCCGCCTCACCGACGCGCTGAAGGATCTCGTGGGCGGGCACGCCGTAGCGGGCTGACGCTCGCTCGGCGTGGCGCAGAAAGCTCGAGTAAACGCCTGCATACCCCTGCACGATGGAGGCCCGGTCCATCGAAGGCAGGCGCGGGATGTAAGGCCGCACCACGTCTTCGGCGGCCGCCAGGGCAGCCTGCGGCTCTACGCCCGTAACGACACCGAGACGCTCAAAGACCGCGACCAGCACCTCGGTGGGTGCGTTGCCGGCCCCCGCGCCAAGGGCACACAGAGCGCCATCGATCTGCTTGGCGCCCGACTGGTAGGCGAGCACGGAATTGGCGATGCCGAGGGACAGATTCTGGTGGCCATGAAACCCAACCTCCGCCTCCCCGCGAAACTCCGCCACCAGAGCAGCGATGCGCTCCTGTGCGTCCGAGAGCATCAATGCGCCGGCCGAGTCCACGACATAGACGCATTGCGCTCCAGCATCGACCATGATCCTCCCTTGCCGAGCGAGTTCCTCTGGTGAGGCCCGGTGAGAGAGCATCAGAAAGCCGACCGTCTCCATTCCCAGACTCCGCGCAGCCCCAAAGTGCTGGATAGCTACATCGGCTTCGGTGCAATGGGTAGCAATGCGGGCGACGGACGCACCTACGTCATGGGCTCGTTTGAGGTCGTCGGCTGTGCCGATGCCTGGAATCAGCAGCACAGCGATTCTGGCTCGGTTCGCCTCATCTACCGCTGCCGAGACGAGATCGATGTCGCTTTGACGAGAGAAACCGTAGTTGAATGAGGATCCTCCGAGTCCGTCGCCATGCGATACCTCGATGACTTGCACGCCCGCCGCGTCCAGAGCGTGGACGGTGACACGTACCTGTTCCTCGCTGAATTGATGGGACATGGCATGGGAACCGTCGCGCAATGTTGAGTCAGTGATCCGAACGTCCAAGGCCGGAGCGCCAGCGAGGGTCATCACGAAGCCGCAAGCGCTCTCGACCGCGCGAGGCGCTCGCCGACGCTCGCCGCGGCTGCGGTCATGATGTCAAGGTTTCCCGCATACGGCGGCAAGTAGTCTCCGGTACCTCGAACCTCGAGGAATACCGCCACGCGGCCCTGTCCTGCCCACTCTTCACGCGGGCCGTCGAACTGAGGATCGGCGCGGAGCGCATATCCAGGCACGTAACCTTTAACCGTGTCAACCATCTCGAACACAGAGGCGGCAATCGCGTCCTGATCCGCATCGTCGGGCACGGTACAGAAGACCGTGTCCCGCATAATCATGGGTGGCTCGACGGGATTCAGGATGATGATCGCCTTGCCGCGCGTCGCACCGCCGACGGTAGCCACAGCCAGCGACGTCGTCTTGGTGAACTCGTCAATATTGGCCCGGGTGCCAGGCCCGGCCGATCGCGAAGCAATGGAGGCAATAATTTCGGCGTAGGCCACCGGCACGACCCGGGACACCGCGCTGACGATCGGAATCGTGGCTTGGCCGCCGCAAGTGATCATGCTGATATTCGGGGAGTCCAAGTGCTGAACGAGATTTACGGGCGGACACACGAGCGGGCCCACCATGGCGGGAGTCAGGTCGACGGCTTGGATTCCGGCCGCAGCATATCTCGGCGCGTTGGCGAGATGAGCTTTGGCACTTGTGGCCTCAAAGACGATTTGCGGACGCTTAGGGCGGTCAAACAACCAGTCGACACCCTCGGCGGAGGTCTCTATCCCCTGCTCCCTCGCTCTCGCGAGGCCGTCCGACTTCGGATCAATACCGACCATATAGACGACTTCGACATACTCTGAGCGCTGTAACTTGGCCAACAGATCTGTGGCGATATTGCCGGAGCCTACGATTGCGGCTGGCACCTTACTCATCGAGGTACCCTTTCCCCACCTACTACGGCCGCTGTGTCAGCAGACCAAGCATGTCTGGCCTGTGTCAGCGGCTCTTCCAGTGACCGAGAGATAGCCACTGGATGGAACGAAGGAGAGGGGCGCATGCGGCTTGACTGAGACGCGATCGTATCGTCGCTGTGTCGCCAGTCGAAGGAGCCGTCGCTCGTTCTGACCGAGGATCGGCGCGTCGCCTTCAGCATCGTGAGAACCATGCGACCCTCCGAAATGACCGCTGCTTCGGCCCTGGGGGCGTGGGCGACCTCGCTGGCGATCATGTCAGGGGACTTTACGCTTGCGCACCATTGGGGGTGGCGCATTTTTCGTCCCAAGGCATTTAGACGCAATAATGTTAACCGCAGAGCAGTTTAGGGGTTAGTAACTTGCGTGACGTGGTACCTGACCGTGATGCGGGTCGGCCACGGACCTTGCCCGGCTATCGGCGGCTTGGCTTTCCCGCTGAGAACGGCCCTTGGCCGGGATCGCCCGGCGCCGGACGGACCACGCCGCCAACCGTCGTCGAGGACTGTCTTGCGAATGACGACCGCACGCAGCAGTCGTCGGTCGCTCTCAGACGTACTTCCCCATGCCTCCTGCGACGTCGATCATCGAGCCGGTGATGTAGCTCGCCCGGTCGCTCGCAAGGAAGGCCACGAGGCCCGAGACCTCACCGACCGTCCCGAAGCGGCCGAGCGGTACCTCGGCGGTGGCGAGGACGGAGAAGAACTCCTCCTCGGAGGTGTCGGGCGCCCGGCGGCGGCGGATGTTCTCCCACTGGGGCGTGGCAACGAAACCGATATTGACGCTGTTCACGAGGATCCCCTCGGGACCGAACTCCTGAGCGAGCACCTTCGTCAGATTGAGGCAGGCGGCCCGGATCACCGTGGTGGCGAAGAAGTTCGGGTCGGGGTACTTTGCGTAGACGGCGTTGATGTTGACGACGCGAGCGGCAGGGCTGCGGCGGAGGTACGGCAGGGCGGCCCGCGTGCAGCGGATCTGCGAGAACAGCTTTACGTCGAGATCCTTCTCCCAGTCCTCGTCGGTCAAGCTCTCGAAGTTGCCCGGGTGCGCCCCGCCGGCATTGTTGACGAGGACGTCGATGCCGCCGAGAGCGGAGGCCGCCTCGAGGACGAACCGCTCGACCTCGACCGGGCTCGTCATGTCGGCAGTGAAGCCGTAGACCTCGGCCGTGGCCTCGCCCGCGGCGACCCGGCGCTCCTCGCTGAGGGCCGCCTCGACCTGCTTCACCTCGTCCCCTTTGCGGGCACAGAAGGCCACCGCTGCGCCCTCGGCGAGCAGCTCGGAGGCGATCGCCCGACCGATGCCCTTGGTGCCACCGGTGACAACGACGCGGCGCCCGAAGAGGCCGAGCTCCATCTAACCCGCCGCCTCGGTCGTCTCGCCCGCTGCCGCCGCTGCCGCCCTGCGCTCGGTCTCCGGGAGCACCGCCATCGCCCGCTCCCGCTCGGAGCGGGCGTGCTCGAGCAGCGTCATCCGGGGCGGGTTGAAGACGTCAACCTCGAGGCACTCGCTGTCGTTCGTGTTCGCCCTGTGCGGTACCCAGGACGGCACGACGATGACGTCGCCGCGCCGCATTGTGCGCAGGTCGCCGTCCACCTCGAAGTCGAACTCGCCCTCGAGAACGATCACGATCTGCTCCTCCTGGTGCGCGTGCCGGGGCGCCTCGGTGTACGGCGCGAAGTGGACGAAGTTGACCATCGTCTGCTCGCCGAGCACGGGGCGGAACTCGAGGCCTGGGACGAACTCGATCGGGGTGATCTGCGAGACGTCGACGAAGCGTCCGGGTGCCCTCGGCGTCCCCGCTCCCTCGGTGGAGAAGTGATCCTGCTCGCTCGTCATGGCTCTGCCTCAGCTCGTGGCGGAGAGAAGGCGGCCGAGCCGGGCGACGCCCTCGTCGATGTCCTCTTCGGGGACCCCGCTGTAGGCGAGCCGAATCTGGTCCGCGCCCTGGCCGTCGACGTAGAACGGCGACCCGGGCACGTAGGCGACTTTCATGCGACGCGCCTCGAGGGCAAGGACACGGGTGTCGGCGCCCGCCCCGTCGGTCAGCCAGACGAAGAAGCCACCCCTCGGGCGTGTCCACTCGACGCTGGCGGGCATGTGCGCCTCGAGGGCGCCGAGCATCGCTGCGGCCCGCTCAGCGTAGAGAGCCCTGGCGGATGCGAGGTGGGCTGGGAAGTGGCCGCCCTCGACGAAGCGGCGCATGATGGCCTGGCCGAGCGCGCCGGCGCACTGGTCCGAGTTCTGCTTGGCATGCGTCATCGCCGTCACGACGGTGGCCGGCCCGATCGCCCAGCCGAGGCGGACGCCAGGAAAGAGGATCTTCGAGAACGTACCGATCTGCAGGACGACGTCAGGGGCGAGCGACCACAGGCTCGGCAGCGGCTGCCCATCGAAACCCAACTCCCGATACGCCACATCCTCCACCACGAGCAGCCCATAGCGGCGGCAGAGGGCGACGAGCGCCTGACGGCGTTCGAGCGAGAGGCTGAGGCCAGTCGGGTTCTGGTGGTCGGGGATGACGTAGAGGAGCTTCGGCACCCTCGGAGCGCTTCGCTGCAGCATGGTCTCGAGGTCGTCCACCCGGAGCCCGTCGGTGTCCATCGACACACCCACGACGAGGGCTTCGGACCCGGTGAAGGCCATGAGGGCGCCGAGGTACGTAGGCGCCTCGACGACGACGGAGTCTCCCGCCTCGAGCAGCACTCGGGTGAGGAGCTGGAGTGCTTCGATGCCGCCGCTTGTCACGAGCACATTGGCCGGGTCCGGACGCGAGCCCTGGGTGGATGCGACAAGGTCGGCGACGGCGATCCGGCTCGCGGCGAGGCCCTCGGTCGGTGAGTACTGCAGGCTGCCCGCCGGGTCGTGCTCGAGCAGATCGGCGAGGACCTCCTTCAGGAGCTTCACGGGGAAGGTCTCGGGTGCCGGGAAGCCACCGGAGAACTTGATCGTGTCCTGCGAGCCGGCGACGGCCAAGATGGCCGTCATTTCGCTCCCCCCGCTCGCCACGCGGGCTGCGAAGCGTCGTGACCAGTCGAGATCGGGCGCCGCCGTATGCTCGTCGGCGCCAATCGCGACCGGGCGGTCGTATGGAATTGCTTTAGCTGCTTCGGCGTTCTGAGTACTCAATTGCTCGCTCCAGGGACTAGATTGTCTTCAGTTGAAAGGAACTCTATGCCATCTTCCTGGTATTTGACAAGATCGAGGCTGGAAGTGACCTCGAATTGACAGGCCGACCTCCCCTCTCGGGCCTGCTCGACGTGACGGTGCCGCACCCGAACGAGCCGGCCAAGTTGGATGCCCTCGATCGGCGCCTCGTCGCACTGCTCGCGATCGACGCCCGGGCCTCCCAGCGCAAACTTGCGCGGGACCTTCACATGTCGCCGCCGGCAGTCGGCGAACGGATTGCCCGCCTCGAGCGGCTGGGCGTCATCCGGGGCTACACCGTCCGCCTCGGCTGGGCAGCCCTCGGCTACGTCACCGTCTTCCTCGCCGTGACGGCAATCCAGGGCGCCGACCAGGGTTCGATCTTGCAGGCGCTCCGCAGGCTCCCCGAGGTGGAGGAGGTCATCGTCATCACGGGATCGATGGACATGCTCGCCCGGCTCCGGGTGCGCGACCATGCGCATCTCCGTCAGGTGCTGCTCTCGGAAATCTGGCGGATGAACGGCGTACAGCGGACCGAGACCTTCGTCGGTCTGGCCGAGATGCCCGAGAAGGAGGGCTACGTCGCCGACCTGCTCGACCCCGAGGGCGAAGAGGGCGCGGCGGCCGGCGCCGGCGCAACGCCGAGCCCGTGAGAGGAGCGAGCCGATGAGCGTGCAACACGTGGTGCTGTTCAACTTCGACCCGGAACTGAACGAGGAGGACAAAGCTGAGATGTTCGCCCAGGTGGGCTCCTGGCCGGCCGAGATCGGCGGCTTCGACGAGCTGCGCCTCGGGCCACCGGCCGACACCGAGCGGACGCGGGGGTTCCACTACCTGCTCTACATGGTCGTCGGCGACGAGGACGCGCTTGGGCGGTACCTGGTGCACCCGGTTCATCGAGGTTTTGCTGCGTGGGTCGTCGAGCACGGCGGCACGGTCCTCGCCTTCGACTACCGCCTCGACGAGGGAACCGTCATCCCGACGGGCACCGGCTGAGCCTCGTCGGGCCCCGGCCAGCGGTGAGCTGCTCCAACTGCGCACGAGCTTGTGCTTATCTTACGATCCGCTCCGGCCGCCGCAGGCGACATGGTGCGGAATGAACGCCAAGGCGATCCCTCGACATGTCTCGGACGTAGTTCCTTTCATGGACAACGGTACGAATCGCTGGCAGCTTCTCGCGCGGGTAGCAGGTGCTGGCCTGCTCGCCGCCACCGGAGCGATCCACCTCGACCTCTACCTCACGGGCTACCGCACGATCCCGACGATCGGTTGGCTCTTCCTCCTCCAGGTGATCTCCGCCTTCGTGCTCGCCGCGGGGGTACTCGCGACGAAGAGCCGCCTAGTTGCCATTTCCGGCGCCCTGTTCGCTCTCTCGACGCTCGGCGGCTATCTGTTATCTCTTTGGATCGGCCTGTTCAACTTCAAGGAGGTATATACGACCGCCGGCGTCGCCGCCGGCGTGATCGAGGTGGCCACATTCGCCGTGCTCGCCACCGTTGCCCTTGTCCCGCCGGACCGAGCCGCTGGCGCGCAGCGACGCTTTTCTGTGGAGCGGGTGCTTGTCGGCGTGGCCTCGCGCGCCGGGGCTGTCGCAGCGGCGTCGATCGTCGCAGCGGCTCTGCTCGGAACCGCCCTCGCCACGGCGGGGTCGACAGCGGCGGCCGCTACAAGCGGCCGGACTGAGTTGGAGACCGCGACGATCCATGGCGCGACTGTGCTGACCAACGCCAAGGGCTTCACGCTCTACTACTTCGTACCCGACGAGCCGACGATGTCGCGCTGCTACGGGAGCTGCGCCGCGTATTGGCCGCCGGTCACCGGCCACCCGGTCGCCGAACCAGGCGTCACGGGCCAGATCGGCACGATCACGCGCACCGCTGGGTCGCTCCAGGCCGTCTACGACGGCCATCCCCTCTACACCTATATCGGCGACGCTGCGCGTGGGCAGGCCAACGGCAATGCCCTCGCCCTGAACGGCGGTTACTGGTACGAGGTGACCGCTTCCGGGTCGCTCAGCAAGGTCTCGACGCCGACGTCGCAAGCCCCGGCAATCGCGACGACTGCGAGCCGACCGGCTTGAACCTTGGACGGTTGGCGCGTCTCCGACGGCTCGCTCAGGGCGGCGACGTCTCCATCGCCACCCCCTCAGTGGTGCGCCGGCCCTAAGCAGTGCTGAATCCGAGGTCGGCAGGTAGCCTTGCCGCTGTGCCAACAAAGAAACCCAAGCTTTATCTCTCCGGCGACCCGGAGGCTGACGCACTGATCTCGCGCGACGCATTCGCCCTCTTGATGGGCATGGTCCTCGACCAGCAGATCCCACTCGAGCGCGCCTTCGCCGCACCGGCTGTACTGGTGACGCGCCTCGGCAAGCCCCTCGACGCGCGCGCGATCGCGGGCATGGATAGTGAGGAGTTCGCTGCTGCGTTTCGCCAGCAACCGGCGCTTCACCGGTTCCCGGGATCGATGGCCGGCCGTGTGCAAGATGTCGCCCGGATCGTCGTCGACGAGTACGGCGGTGACGCCGCCAAGATCTGGAAAACGGCCAAGACCGGCGACGAGCTGCTGAAGCGCGTCGAGGCCCTGCCCGGCTTCGGCAAGCAGAAGGCGAAGATCTTCCTAGCCCTCCTCGGCAAGCAGATGGGCGTCGCACCCCCCGGTTGGCGTGAGGCGTCGGCTCCCTTCGGCACGGCGGGCAGCCGGATGTCGATCGCCGACATCGACTCGGCCGAGGCGCTCGCTTCGGTGCGCGAGCACAAGCGCCAGATGAAGGCAGCGGCGAAGGCCAAGTGAGCATCGGCGAGCGCCGCCTCTATCTCTGCACGCCGGACCGGGAGGACCTCGCTTCGTTCATCGAAGCCTGCGTGAGGGGCGGGGTCGACGTGGTGCAACTCCGCGAGAAACTCACCCCGCCCTCCCGCCTCCTCCCCCGAGCCACCCTCGCCCGCCGCGTCTGCGCCGACCTCGGCGTCCCGTTCATCGTGAACGACTCACCCGAGCTGGCTGTCGAATGCGACGCCGACGGCGTCCACGTCGGCCAGGACGATGTCGGCGCGTCAGAGGCCAGGCGGATCGTGGGGCCCGGACGGATCGTCGGGCTCTCTACGCACGAGTCGGCGCAGCTCGTGGTCGCACTCGGGGAGCCGGTCGACTACGTCTCGGCCGGTCCGGTTGTCCCGACGCCAACCAAACCTGGACGGCCTGGCACCGGGCTTGCCTACGTGGCGGAGACGGCGGCACGGTGCGGTGCTCGTCAACCTGCGATGCCGTTCTTCGTCACGGGCAACGCCCGGCCGGACACCGTCGGCGAGATCGTCCGGGCCGGCGCGAGACGCGTCGTCGCTGTTCGTTGGCTGACCGAAGCGAGCGACCCTCAACGGAGCGCCCGGGAGCTGCGAGATGCGCTCGACCAGGCAATCGCCGCTGCTCAGGGGCTTGAGACGTGAATCGGGGCTACCGCTAACGGGCGCCCCGATTCCTAGACATTGCTTGAAAGGCTCGGCTATCCGGATTACAGCGGACGGGACCATCTTCCGCCCGGGCGACACCGAGGGTGTCTGGTTGGATTCACCAGGTGGTCCAGCGAAGCCGCCTAGCGGCCAGCCACCTCCAGGGTCCCAAAACGTTGACTATCCATCAGTTTGGACCACCTCCTCTCTCTGGTGGTCACACAATATCCACTCTCGCGGCGTTGGTGGTGACACCTCATCCGCAGGCCCGCCGGCAGGCGGACTTTGCTGTCAGTTCTGCGCCAACACCACAGTGTGCGGCGGCCGGCCCTTACACTGAGCCCATGCTCGAGCGATGGACCCGAGCAGTCCTCCGGTGGCGGATCCTCGTCATCGCGTGCTGGGTAGCGGTGGTCATCGTGGGAGCGCTCTCGGCAGCGCGACTACCGCGACTCCTCTCGACCTCCCTTGCGGTGCCGGGAAGCAGCTCATAGCAGGCGAACACGATCCTCGAGCGGCATTTCGGCGAGAACATCGAGGGAAGCTTCACGGTCGTCCTGCGGACCGCGAGCCCGTCCGAGCGCACGCTCCACACCTTCGAACACGAGCTTGCGCTGGCGGCACCGTCGGTGCGTATGCCTACCCAGCCAGCCGCCGGTAGAGGCAAGAGTGCACATTGTGCGCTAGGTGTCGCGGATCTGCAACGCGTGGCTCACAATGTGAAGCGGTGGCGCGCCGCGCGCCGCCGACCGACCGCTCAGATGCCGATGCGCTGAGCCAGGAGCTCGCGGTGGTACGCCGGGTCGCCGAGGATCAGCTCTGACGACTTCGCCCGCTTGAAGTACAGGTGAGCATCGTGCTCCCAGGTGAAGCCNNGGAAGCTCGTCGTTGTCTTCGGCCGCAGCCCATCCGGCGTAGTAGGCGGCCGACTTCGCCGACTCGACCTCGAGCAGCATGTCAGCGCACTTGTGCTTGATTGCCTGGAACGATCCGATCGGGCGGCCGAACTGGATACGGGTCTTGGCGTACTCGACGCTCATCTCGAGCACGCGCTGTGCCCCGCCGACCTGCTCGGCGGCCAACGCGACCGCAGCGAGGTCGAGTGTCTTCTGCAGGACTGGGCCGGCATCGCCGTCCTCGCCGATGAGGCGGCCGGCGACGCCTTCGAACTCGAGCTTGGCCTGCTTGCGCGTCTGGTCCATCGTGGCGAGTGCCGTGCGGGTGAGCCCAGAGGCCTCCCCGTCCACCGCGAAGAGCGAGATCCCGGCCGCAGTCCGGGCAGCAACAAGGATCAAAGATGCGGTGTGGCCGTCGAGCACGTACGACTTCACGCCCGTGAGGGACCAGCCGTCACCCGACTTGGTGGCGGCGAGCTCGATACCCTCGATGTCCCAACGGCCGCTCGGCTCGGTGTAAGCGAGCGTCGCGATCGTCTCGCCGCTCGCGATGCCGGGCAGGTACTCCGCCTTCGCAGCGTCGTCACCGGACGACAGCAGGGCGTTCGCCGCCAGTGCGACCGACGCGAAGTAAGGGGCGCACACGAGAGCCCGGCCCATCTCCTCCAGCACAACGACGAGCTCGACGTAGCCGAACCCGGCCCCGCCGAACTCCTCGGGGATCGTGAGTGCCTGCAGCCCTAGCTGGTTCGCCATCTGAGACCAGACGGCGGGATCGTACCCCTCTGTCGTCTCCATCAGGCGGCGAACTTCTGTCGACGGCGACTTGTCCTCGAAGTAGCGGCGCACCGCACTACGAAGCTCCTCCTGCTCCTCGCTGAAGCCGAAGTTCACGATTCCTCCCACCGAAGCATCCGCGCACGGACCAAGTGGCCGCGCATTACGGTCGAACCTTAGCCGGGAGAACAACGAACCGAAAAAGCGCCGTGCGACCAAGAAGGAGGGCCCCATGAGCACTTTGCACTATGAGGACAGCCAAGTCGTCATTCACAAGATTGTCGTCGGCCCCTATGACAACAACGTCTTCGTCGTGCAGTGCCGCGAGACCGGTGACGCGCTCCTCGTCGACGCCGCCAACGAGCACGAGCAGCTGCTCGAGCTCTGCCAGAGCCTCGGGGTCCGCCAGATCGTCGAGACTCACGGCCACTGGGACCACATCCAGGCGATCCCGCAGCTGCGGGAGGCCGGTTACGAGGTAGCGGTGACGGCGGCCGACGCCGGCATGCTCCCCTCCTATGACCTGTTGCTCGAGGACGACATGGTCTTAGAGGTCGGCCGCCTGCGCCTCGGCACGATCCTCACGCCGGGCCACACGCCCGGTTCCATCTGCTTCCTCATCGAAGGATCGCCGGTCCTGCTCTCCGGAGACACTCTTTTCCCAGGTGGCGCGGGCAATACGAAGTCAGATCTGGGCGACTTCCCGACCATCATGGAGTCGATCGACCGGCGGCTGTTCACGCTCCCCGCCGAGACCCTCGTCCTACCGGGCCACGGCCTCGACACCACGATCGGCACCGAGCGCCCCCACCAGCAGGAATGGCTCGACCGGGGCTGGTAGCACCGGTAACTCCAACGAGCGAGGATTTCCCCTACGCCCGTAGTAGTAATCCACCGGGGCAACTAACATGTATGGCGTGACCGCGGCAACACCCCTCTTGCAGGTCGACGACCTTCACGTCGAAGTCGAAGGCTTCGAGATCCTGCGCGGCGTCGACCTCACCCTCCCGGTCGGCGAGCTGCATGCCGTCATGGGCCCGAATGGCTCGGGCAAGTCGACGCTCGCCAACACGATCGCCGGCAGCCCCGGCTACACCGTGACGAAGGGCCGAGTCCTCTACCAGGGCGAGGACGTCACGTCGTGGCCGGTTGACGTTCGGGCGAAGGCGGGGATGTTTCTCGCGTTCCAGTACCCCGAAGAGATCCCGGGCGTCCGCGTCTCGCAGTTCCTCCGTCAGGCCGTCTCCGCACGACAAGGCACCGACATCTCGGCCCTCGAGGTCCGCGTGTCACTCATGGAGTGGATGAAGCGTTTGGAGATGGATGAGAGTTTTGCTTCGCGCTACTTGAACGAGGGCTTCTCGGGCGGCGAGAAGAAACGCAACGAGATCCTCCAAATGGCCCTCCTCTCGCCGGACCTGGCGGTGCTCGACGAGACAGACTCCGGGCTCGACGTCGACGCTCTGCGGGTGGTCGCGCAGGGCGTGAGAGAGGTGCGTGCCGAGAAGCCTGAGATGAGCCTCCTCCTCGTCACCCACTATCGCCGGATCCTCGACGAGCTCAAGCCGGAGAAGGTGCATGTGCTCGTCGCTGGACGGATCGTCGAGACCGGCGGGCCCGAGCTGGCCGAGCGCCTCGACACCGAGGGATACGAGGGCCTCGGCTGATGGAGGAGCTCGACCCGGTCGCGCTCCGCAAGGAGTTCCCGCTCCTCGAGACGCGCCGACGACCTGACGGGAAGCGGCTCGTCTACCTCGACTCGGCCTCGTCCTCCCAGCGCCCCTACCAGGTGCTCGAGGCGATGGACACGTACTACTCGACGACGCACGCCAACGTCCACCGCGGCGTGTACGCGATCGCAGAAGAGGCCACGCGTCAGTTCGAGGAGGCCCGCGCCAAGGTCGGCCGTTTCGTCGGCGCACCGAATCCGGCAACCGAGATCGTCTTCACGAAGAACGCCACCGAGGCGCTCAACCTCGTCGCGCATTCCTATGGGCGCGGGCGCCTTGGAATGGGCAAGGCCGTCCTTTTGACCGAGATGGAGCATCACGCCAACCTCGTCCCGTGGCTCATGCTGGCCGGCGAGCGCGGGACCGAACTGCGGTACCTGCCCATCACCGACTCCTACCAGCTCGACCTCTCAGACCTGGACAAGCTCGTCGACGGCGCCGGCGTGGTCGCAGTCTCGGCCATGTCGAACGTCCTCGGCACCGTGAACGACCTCCGCCCGATCGTCGAGGCGGCGCACGCTGCTGGGGCCGTCGTCGTCGTCGACGCCTCGCAGCTCGTTCCGCACCGGGTGGTGGACGTGGCTGCGATCGGTGCCGACTTCGTCGCCTTCACGGGGCACAAGATGCTCGGGCCGACCGGCATCGGCGTCCTCTGGGGGCGGGAGGGGTTGTTGGAGGAAATGCCGCCGTTTCTTGGCGGGGGCGAGATGATCCGAGATGTGCGCCTCGACGGGTTCACGACGAACGACATCCCTTGGAAGTTCGAGGCCGGTACGCCGCCGATCGCCGAGGCCATCGGTCTCGGGGCGGCAGTCGACTATCTCGAGTCGGTCGGGCGCGAGGCCATCGCCGCCCACGAGCGGGCGCTGACCTACCAGGCGATCGAGCTGTTGACCGACCGCCACGGAGACGACATCCGGATCTTCGGCCCTGGGCCGGACGACCCCAACCGCGGCGGTGTGATCTCGTTCGCCTATCGCGACATCCACCCGCACGACCTCGCGCAGGTGCTCGACTCATCGGGTGTGTGCGTGCGCGCCGGCCACCACTGCGCGAAGCCGCTCATGCGTCGCCTCGGCGTGTCGGCGACCGCTCGAGCCTCGCTATACCTGTACAACGACGAGGAAGACGTGACCGCCTTGTCCGACGCGCTCGCCAAAGCCGGCGAGTTCTTCGGCTGAGACTGCCAACTCGCTCAAGGAGAGCCCCGCCACCATGTCAGGCCTTGAAGACCTCTACCGTGAGATCATCCTCGACCACTACCGGTCACCGAGGAACCGTGGCGAGCTGCCGGTCCCACCCGCCCAGAGGGTCGAGGGGTTCAACCCGCTCTGCGGGGACGAGGTCGTCGTCTTCCTCGAGTTCGCCGACGGAGTCGTGAAGGACGTGAAGATCGCCGGCCAAGGGTGCTCGATCAGCCAGTCGTCTGCCTCGATGATGTCGGCCGCGGTGAAGGGCAAGTCGATCGAGGAAGCCCGTCAGCTCATCTCGTCTTTCAAGGCGATGATGTCGATCCACGAGCAGGCGATCGGCGGAGACGGCAGCGATGGCGAACGGGCCGAGGCCAACATCCCGCCCGACGGGCTCGGCGAGCTTGCCGCCCTGCAGGGCGTCGTGAAGTTCCCAGTGCGGATCAAGTGCGCCACCCTCTCGTGGAACACGCTCGCACAGGCGCTCGACGAGGCGACAGCGGGCGTCGCAGCCGACGGCGCGGCCTGAGGTTCAGCCTCCGAAGTGGTCGTTCATGAGGCGAGTGACCACCTGAGGATGCTCGAGGGTCAACATGTGGCTGCCCTCGTCCACGTATTCGAGACGGGCGCCGGCGATGAGCCTTGCGTACTCCTCGCCGACGGCGTTCGGCACTAGCCCGTCCTTCCGCCCGACGATGACGAGCGTCGGAGCCGTGACCCGACCAAGTCGCCGCGGCATCTTCGGGTTGTGGAAGTAAGGGTTCCACCCGAGCTTTGCAGCGGCGGCCATCGACTCTAAGAACGGCCGGACCATCTCGAAGGGGACCGCGGCGATGTCTTTCGGCCCGAGCGACCCGAGCAGGTTCATACCGGCTGCCACGGGATGCGTCTGGTCCGCGAAGACCTCGGCGGCGAGCTCGTCGAACTTGCGACCGAACAGTTCCGACATCGGTGATCCCGGGACATAAAGGCCGACGGCGTTGATGAGGGTGAGGCTTCGGACCCGCTCGGGGTGACGCCAAGCCAGCTCGGCCGCCAGCCAACCGCCGAGGGACATGCCGGCTACGTGGGGCGGGTTGTTGGCGCCGAGACCCAAACGATCGAAAACGTCGAGCGTGTGGTAGACCGCGTCCTCGATGTCGTCGATCTGGTCGAGACCTTCTGATCCCGCAAAGCCGGGCAGCATCGGCGCGTAGACGGCATGATCGGCCGCGAGGTGGCCGAGGTACTCGGCCACCTCGTTCGAGCCTGTCTCGCCGCCGGACGAGTGCAGGTAGACGACCGGAATCCTCGAGGGGTCTCCGCCGCGAGTGAGCTGGACGGCACCGACCGCTGTCGGGAATCGCTCGGTCACGAGCTCGGTCGACGATCCGATTGCGCTCACGGGTGTGCTCCCGTCGCGACTCGGCGCTCGGTGCCGGGAAAGCGCGCCCGGAGCGCGGGCGCGACCTCCGTCGCGAACAATTCGAGATTGCGGCGCGTGTCGTCTGCCGGAAGGGTTCCGAGCTGGAAGAGCCCGAGCAGGTTGCCGACCCCGAGCCGCTCGACGTTCTCGGTGAGTCGCTCGAGCACCGTCTCAGGCGAGCCGACGATGGCGTACTGGCCCTCGATCACTTCGTCCCAGTCCTCGAGGTACTCGGCAAAGGTGCCGATCCCCTTCATCATGCTTTCGAGCGAACGAATCGAGGTATACCCAGGCGGCGAGATCGAGATCCCGGGCAGGAGTCGTTTCACGAAGTACCAGAAGTGTTTCTCGTAGCGGCGGCGAGCCTCCTCGTCGGTATCGGCAATGAAGATCGGGACGAGCCAACCGAGCTGCAGCGGGTCGGCCTCGTAGCCCTCCTTCTCGCACGCCTCACGCATCAGGTTGAACATCCGCTCGAATACCGAGATGTGGAAGTACGGGATACCCATGTAGGCGTAGTGATGGCGGGCGACGAACTCGAGCGTCTCGAGCGAGCCGGCGCCCGGGATCCACACCTCGGGATGGGGCTGCTGGACCGGACGCGGCCAGGAGTTCACGTACCGGATCCGGTAGTGCTTGCCGATGAACTCGAACGGGCCGGGTTCGGTCCACGCCTTGATGATCAGGTCGTGCGCCTCGGAGAAACGCTCGCGCGCCTGAGCAGGATTGATCCCGAATGAGTAGTACTCAGGCCCACCGCCGACGACCATGCCGGCGATCAGGCGGCCGCCCGAGATGCAGTCGATCATGGCGAACTCTTCGGCTACCCGCGTCGGCGGGTCGTAGAGCGGGAGAGCGTTGCCGACGACGGCGATCCTCACGTGGCTCGTCTGGCGGGCGAGGATCGAAGCCATCAGGTTCGGCGAAGGCATGATGCCGTAGGCGTTCTGGTGGTGCTCGTTCACGCAGACACCGTCAAAACCGAGCTCGTCGGCGTAGATCAACTCGTCGAGGTATCGGTTGTATATCTGGGTTCCGAGACCAGGGTCGAACAACTCGTTAGGACAGGTGATCCATGCTGGCCCGTCGTAATCCGACGGGAGCCCGGGGTAGGGCATCAGATGGAAGCTGAACAGTCGCATTTCTTGTCTCCCCCTTGGTCCGCCCTCACCCTAACTGACAGGTCAGTCAGGTGACCGGAGCGGATTCCTTCGTGCGCTCGCATTCGAGGCCCGAAGCCGAAGCCCGAAGCCAAGGCCCGAAGGCCAGTCAGCCTCCGACGACGAGGCCCTCGAGATCTGCCTCCAACACGACCGCCCGCCCCGACACCCCGAGGTCCGCAAGGGCCCGCTCGCCCGCGTCCCGCACGACAGCGGCAACGCGGGCGCCGTCGCAGATCCCGAGCAGGCTCGGCCCCGCGCCGGACCAGGTGGCCACTAGGGCGCCGGCCTCCCGCAAGCGAGCGAGCAACTCCGGCGCCTCGGTAAACAACGCCGACCGTGCGTCCTGGTGCAGCCGGTCTTCCCCCGCCTCCGGCACGAGCCCTGCGCGATCGGCGAGCCCGGCGACGAGGAGGCCCATCCGCCCGAGGTTGTGGACGGCGTCGGCGAGCGGGACCTCGGCCGGCAGTACCGCGCGCGCTTGCTTTGTCTTGAGCTCCCTATCGGGGATGAGCACGACGTAGGCCAAGCCGGGATCGAGCGGCAGGCGCCGAGCGACCGGCACGCCCTCGACCATCGCGGCGACGACGAGGCCGCCCAGCATGGAGGCGGCCGCGTTCTCGGGATGCCCGTCGACTAAGGCCGCCACCGCAAGCGGGTCCGGCGCCCCCACAGCAGCGGCCGCCGCCAAGGCGACCGCGGCCGACGAACCGAGCCCACGCGAGACGGGAACCTGCGACCGGAGGTAGATCGCGACGTCGTCGTGACCGAGCACCTGCCTCACGACCACCGCCGCCAGGTGCCCGGAGTCACGTGGCAGGTCGGCCCCTTCACCGTCTGCTGTGATCTCGAGACGAGCCGCAGGCTCGACGCTGACCTCGCACCGAAGAGCCACCGCCAGCGCCAGCACGTCGTAGCCCGGCCCGAGATTGGCAGAAGACGCCGGCACGCGAGCCCGGCCGCGCCCGAGTTCCCGGCTCAGTTCCCGACCCCGAGCGAGACCGGCGACCGGACGACCACCGTCCCGCGGGGAGGCGGCGCAACGGCCCGTTCGATCACGACGGGGTACTCCCCCACTGGGCCGAACTGCGAGCTCACGCGGAATACCCCCACCACTGCGCCGGCAGCCCAACCGTCATGCAGGTTCGCTGCGGTAACAGGGGCGCCGACAAGATCACCGGAGAAACTCAACCCACCCCAACCAGCCACCCGCACCGGACCGGCTATCGACGCCCCCACAGTCGTGTGGGACCACGGGATCGACACCGAGGCGACCTTCACCATCGATCCGAAGGGCGAGACGAGCTGCAGATGGGCCGTAGCTGCATTCAGCATCGCCATGTCCACTTGGCCCGCCTGGCCCAGCCCGTCGACCTGGCCGGTCACCGAAGTGACGACGAGCACTTGCCTGCCGCCGACCTTGCGCCACGCAGCCGCCACGAGGCAGCCTCCCGCAGCCTGAGTGAAGCCGGACTTCACCCCGATGATCCCGTCGAGACCGAGGACCGGGTTGTAGGTCGTGATCTCGCCCTCGACCGGAAAGGGGACTTCGTACAAGGCGACGATCGAACGGAAGACGGGGTTTCCCATCATGATCGAGCCGAGCAGCGCCTGGTCCGAGGCCGTCGAGACAGTCTTGCGGTCGACCCCGCTCGCGTCGGCGTAGTGGGTCTGCGTCATTCCGAGCAATAGGGCGGTCGAGTTCATCTTCGCGACGAAACGAGCCTCGGTGCCCCCCGCCCACCTCGCGAGGATGTCGGCCACATTGTCCGCCGACGGGATCAGGAGCGCCTCGAGAAGTTGCCGCTCAGTGAGAACCTCGCCTTTGACGAGCTCCACGTTGGAGAGGTCATTCTCGGAGTACCTGATCCAGGCGTCGTGATCTGCCTGCGTGAAACGAAGACTCGGGCCCTGCTCGTTGCCCCGCAGAGGATGGGCGCGCAGCACGAGGTAAGCGGTCATGATCTTGGTTTCGCTCGCGATCGGGACCGGGTGCTCCTTCGGGCTCGCCGCGACGATGCCCGTCCCGCTTATCGCGACTGCGCCCTCGCCGTGCGATGGAAAGGGCATCGCCGGGAGCTTGCCCGAGACCGGGGAGGTGGCGGCAGCCAGTTCAGTCAGGTGAGGCAACGAGACCTGTGCCGACGTCCCTGGCGCACCCGAGAGTGTCGACCCGTGCTCTCCTGTCAGCCTCGTGCCACCTAAGCCGGCCAGCGCCCAGGCGAGCAGGACGACAGAGACGGTCGCAAGCGAGCCGAGGACGATGATCCCGCGGCGGCGGGCACGGGCACGCGCCTGCGCAACCTTGCCAGCGCGCTCTCGGCGAGCTCGCAACTGGCCGGCGCTGTCCGCGCCGTCGCCGGGCAAGCCACCAAGTCTCTCGGTCGCTCCTCGAGCGTGCATCGGTGTTGCTGGTCGGTCGATCGGTCGGTGGCTCATGAGAGAATTGGTCGAGCGTACGTCGGCTGGTGACCGGTCCTGTAAACCCTACGTGTTCAGCTGGTCGAACTCCTCTGGCGACATGAGCACCGTCCGCGCCTTCGAGCCCTCCGAAGCGCCCACGATGCCACGTCGCTCGAGCAGGTCCATCAGCCGGCCGGCGCGAGCAAACCCCACCCGGAGCTTGCGTTGAAGCATCGACGTGGAGCCTAGTTGCGAGCGCACCACTAGCTCCATGGCCTGCGAGAGCAGCTCGTCATCGTCGTCGTCGAAGGTCGAGGCTCCGCCCGGACCTGCTGACTCTTCGCCCTCGACGCCGTCGAGGTAGCGGGGACCGCTCTGCCGCTTCCAGTGCGCTGCGATGGCCCGAACCTCTTCTTCGCTCACCCATGGACCCTGTAGCCGCCGCGGGATGCTGGAGGACGCCGTCAACAGCAGTAGGTCTCCACGACCGATGAGTCGCTCGGCGCCGGGCTGGTCGAGGATCACGCGGCTGTCAGCGAGCGAGGAGACCGAAAAAGCGAGCCTCGAGGGGACGTTCGCTTTGATCACTCCGGTGATGACGTCAACAGATGGCCGCTGAGTCGCGATGACGAGGTGGATCCCAACTGCCCGTGCCATCTGAGCAATGCGGCAGATCGAGTCCTCGACGTCGCGAGCGGCGATCATCATTAGGTCGTTCAACTCATCGACGACGATCAGAACGAACGGCAGGCGCGAATGCTGGCGCTCCTCCCCCGCACTCGCTATCCGCCGCCGGCTCTCAGCCACAGCCTCAGCCGCCGACACCGAAGCCGAGCCAAATTCGCTAACAGGAATCCCGCTAGGAGCCGCCACAGGCACATCGGCCGGGTCATACGCTTCATTAGCGCCGCTCGAGCCGGCCGCGACGATTGTGTCGGAGCCGACGACCGTTTCTACGGTCGTCGGTGCCGAGACATCGTCGCCGTCGCCGCCATCGCCATCGCCATCCAGCAAAGGATCGTCGAACTCCCCCCGGTCAACCGCCGCGTTGTACCCCGTGATGTCGCGCATCCCGACCTCGGCAAGCAGGTCGTAGCGGCGCTCCATCTCGGCCACTGCCCAACTGAGGGCATTCGCGGCACGCTTGGGGTTGACCACGACCTGGGTGAGCAGGTGCGGGAGGCCGTTGTACTGACCGAGCTCGACGCGTTTCGGGTCGACGAGGATGAGACGCACCTCGTCGGGGGTCGCCCGCATCAGGATCGAGGAGATGACCGAGTTGATGCACGACGACTTACCGGCGCCGGTCGCACCGGCGATGAGGATGTGGGGCATCTCGGCCAGGTTCACCATGACCGCCCGGCCGGCGATGTCCCGCCCGAGCGCCACCTCGAGAGGATGCGTCGCCCTACGAGCCTCCGTGCTCGTGAGGACGTCCCCGAGCGTGACGAGCTGACGCTGCTGGTTGGGCACCTCCACGCCGATTGCGGACCGGCCCGGGATGGGGGCGAGGATGCGCACGTCCGGCGAGGCCATCGCGTAGGCGATGTCTTTCGCGAGGTTCGTCACGCGGGCCACTTTCACCCCGGCGCCGAGCTCCAGCTCGAAACGAGTAACCGTCGGCCCAACCGTGAATCCCACCAGGTGCGTCTCGACGCCGTGGGCCGCTAGCGCACGCTCGAGGACTCTGCCGCGGGACTCGACCTCCTTGCGGTCGTGCGTCTGGTCCTTGCTCCGCTTCAGGATCTTGAGCGGCGGGAGCTTCCAGTTGCCACCCGACACGGCGACCGGGAGCGCCAGCTGTTCGACCTTGCCGGCACCGTCCGCATCCGTCCGACCGGCGGCCAGCATGCCCCCCGCCACGATGGGAGACACCCGGTCGGCCTCGCCATCGGTCGGGGCATCGACGCCTGCCACCGCGGCATCGGCGCCGGCGCCGAGCCCTGCCGCCGCTGCCGGTGTAGCGATGGCAGGCACTCCGAGCCTTGTCCCGAGCGCCTCCTCCATGGCCACGTCGTCGAGCAGGCCCACGGCCGAAGGCGACCCATGCGGGGCGGACCCGATCGTCTCGTCGTAGCCAGTCATGGCCTGAACCGAAGGCTCGCCGGGGCCGTCGGGATCGAGCGCCGGTCGCCCGATAACCGACGTCCAAGTGGCAGAAAAGGCGCTGCACAGCCCTCCCCAGAGCCCGCGGGCTCCGATGCGGAGCACCTCTGCGACCCGCCCACCTAGGAGCCAGCAGCAAAGGGCGAGCGCAACGACGCTTATGACGACACCGGCGCCCGCTTGGCCGATGCCCTTCGCGAGACCACCAGCGATAACCGAGCCGAAGATGCCACCTGCGCCGCCGAGACGGTGCCAGGTGGCCGACGTCGGCGGGTTCCCCCCGAAAAGGTCGGCGAGGCCGGCCGAGGCGAGAGCCAGGGTCGCCACCGAGCAAACAGTGCCGAGAGCGCCCCAGACGGAGCGCTGCGCGATGAGCAGGACGCCTCCGACGATGAGGCCCACCTCGACCACGTTCATCCCCCAGCCGAGCGTGCGGGCACCATTGGTGAACAGCCACGATCCGGCAGGTCCGAGCGCGTGGAAGGAGACGCCGAGCGAGATCAGCACTCCCGCAACCACGAGCAGCAAGCCCCAGGCGTCGTCGGGCTGGGCGCCGACCAGATCGAGCATGCGGTTCAAGGTGCGTTCGAGCGCGCCGGGACCGCGAGCAGCGGGCTTGCGGGAGGGCGCAGCGGGTCGCGCCCGTGAAGCCGACGACGCCGACTTCGCCTTCGAACCTCGGGCTCCGGACGTGGCCGAACCCGAACGCCCCGTCTTCCGCGTCGATGGTTCCCCCGAGGTGCGGGTGCCGGAGCGGGACGACGAGCCTGTACCCGTCCGACCGGCGGACCGCGACCCGGCAGCTGATTTCGTCACTGCCACAGTGCCACCAACGCTAACACCAGCCCCACCACTCACTGGGGCATCGTCGCTCGGGGCTCGAGACCGGCCGTCCCCCCTCAGGAGCCCGCGTGGCGATCGTGGCGCGCCGCTAGCCCGTGCGAGACGGCGTACCTCGTCGCCTCCACCCGGCTGCGGATGTCGAGCTTGGCGTAGATGTTGGCGAGGTGCCGCTCGACGGTGCCCACGCTCAGGTGCAGGCGCGCTGCGATCTCTTTGTTGCTCGATCCCGCCGCGACTAGCCCGAGCACCTCTGCCTGGCGAGGCGTCAGCCTGTCGGGCAGCGCCACGACCGTGAGCTCGCCGAGCTCTCCGAGCGCGGCCCGGGCGGCCGCCAACCCCTGGGTGTTGCCCGTCTCGGCTGCGAGCGACTCGGCCTCACGCAGGTGCTTGGCGGCGTCCTCGAGCTGTCCGAGCTGGTGCAACGCGCCGCTGAGCCCGATCAGCGCGTTCACGACGTCGTGCGCGTGCCCGCCTTCCCGGTAGACGACCACGGCTGTCTGGTAATACCCCGCAGCCCCGGACCAGTCCTGACGGCTGGCGCACAGGTCGCCCTGGTTGCATCGAATGGTGCCGATCAGTTGACGGTTGTCGAGCTCGTGGGCGAGCGCTCCCGCCTCTGCCAGCGCCCGAGCCGCCATCTCGGGCAAACCGGTGCGGATCAGCACGTCGGAGAGATTGGCGAGCCCGATAGCGACTGAACGCGGGTCGCCGAGCTGGCGCTTGATGACGAGGGCCTGCTCGAACAGCTCACGAGCCGCAATGAGGTCGTCGTCGTCCAGCGCCAAGAGAGCAAGGTTGTTGAGCGCGACGGACACCCCGCGGCGGTCGCTCATCGCGTCGCGCAGCTCCATCGCGACCTGGAAGTTGCGACGTGCGGCGTCGCGGTCGCCGAGGTAGCGGTGAGCAGAGCCGAGCACCGTCGCGGCGAAGGCTGCCAACTCCCGGCGCCCGAGGCTCTGGAAGATGCCGAGAGAGACAGTCGCCTGGCGGACCGCATCGGCGTAGTCGCCGTTCTCGGCCGCGAGCACGGCGGCGGCGCTGAGGCCGTGGGCGACCGTCTCGTCGCGGCGGCGACCGGCCGCCTGCAGGAACGTACGCAGCCATCCGCGCCCGACCGTCAGCCGCCCGCACATCAGCCACCAGCGCCACAGGCGGGCGCTCATCTCGAGTCCGAGATCGGGATCGCCCTCCTCCTCGGCCCACCAAAGGGCGAGCTCGAGGTCGGGATTGGCCGCGTCCATCCGGACCGCCCACTGCGTGCTCTCGCTGCCGGCGAGGCCGTCCTCGCTGCCGCGGGCGAGCTCGGCGAAGTGCTCGGCGTGCCTACGCCGTAGTTCAGGTCCCTCGTCGGCCGCCGGCGCCAAACCGGCGACGTAGACACGCACCGTGTCGAGCATCGTGAAGCGCGCCTGGCCGCTCTCGTGCTTGGCCACCAGGAAGGACGAGTCGACCAGTTCCCGCAGTAGCGAGGCGACCTCGTGAGCATCGACGGCCGCGACCGCCTGCGCATCGTCGATCGTGAACGCCCCTGCGAACGTGCTGAGCGCGGGAAGGAGTCGCTGCACAGTAGGACCGAGCAGGGCGTAGCTCTGCGCGGCGACCGACTCCAACGTCCGACTGGCCTCCGAACCGGGAGCAGCGGGCGCCGAGGCGATCAGCGTGTCACGGCGGGCGGCTATCTCCCCGATCGAGAGCGTCCCCACCCACCCGGCGATCAACTCGATCGCAAGCGGGAGCCCGTCGAGCCGGCGGCACAGCTCGCCAGCCAGGCGCTGGTCGTCCCGCCCGGCGGCCAGGTCGGGCAGCCGCTCCCTCGCACGGGTAAGGAAAAGCTGTACTGCATCGGCGCTGTCGAGTTGGGCCGCCGACGCCCCGACAGGGGGGACGGCGAGCGGGGGGACGACGAACGAGGCCTCTCCCGCGACACCGAGCACCCGCCGGCTCGTCACTACGATCCGAAGGCCCGGTGCTGCCGAGAGCAAGCCTCTGACAAGGTCGGCTACCTCGTCGCGGAGCTGCTCGGCTCCGTCCAGCACCAGCACCTGCGCGGTCCCGACGAGCGCCTCGGCGATTGCCTCGTTCGTCGGGACGTCCGGTCGGTCACGGACGCGGAGGGCGGCAGCGACCGCAGCGCTCAGGAACGCCGCGCCCCGAATCGGCTCGAGCGCCACGAACGTCACCGGCAGGCCGAGCTCACTGCCTCGGATCGCTTCGAGAGCGAGGCGGGTCTTGCCGACACCGCCTGGGCCCGTGAGGCACACGAGACGGTTGCGGGTTAGCAGCTCACCGAGGGCCGCCAGCTCGGCGGCTCGCCCGACGAAGCTCGACAGCGGCCAAGGCAACGACCCTCCGCCGGGCTCGCCAGCTGCCGAGCTATCCGACCCTCCGGCCGGCTCGGCCGGCATCGATCGCGCCGCCGCTGGCGCCGAACCAGCCGCATGCTCCGCCTCCAACGCCTCGAGCCGGCGCGCCGCCTGAGGCGAGATCTAGGTGCGGCCCGTCTCCCACCGATTTACTGTTGCGAACGAGACTCCGAGACGGTGCGCCAGCTGCCCTGGCTCACTCCCATGGCCGAGCGCAGCTCGCGAAGCCGCCCAGGCAGGTTCTCGTCGGCCGGTCCTGACCCGGCAGGGCCAGCCGGCAAGGCCCTCAGGCCTCCACCACGACCGGCACGATCATCGGCCGGCGGCGCGTCCTCTCGTTCACGAGGCGCCCGAGCGTCCGCCGGATAATCCGCCGCAACGCATCAGGTTCGTGCTTGCCCTCGCCGACCGCCACTTCGACAGCCTTCTCGATCGCCGCCCGTGCCTCCGACGCCAGGTCCTCATGGCCCGCATCATCCAAGAAACCCCGACTTACCACCTCAGCCCGCCCGACGAGCTTTCCCGTTCGCCGCGCAACAGTCACAACCGCCACGACGACGCCCTCTTCTGCCAGCACCCGCCGGTCGCGCAGCACACCGAGGCCGACGTCGCCCGCGATCCCATCCACGAAGATGTAGTCCGAGGGGACCTCGCCGTCGAAGTCGATCCCGTCGTCGGTGAGCGCGATCACGTCGCCGTCCTCGCAGACGAGGACCTCCTTCGCAGGCACGCCCATCTCGATCGCGAGCCGGGAGTGGCGCAACAGGTGTCGGTACTCGCCATGGACCGGGACGAAGCTCGCCGGCCGGGCGATCGACAACAAGGTCGCGAGCTCGCCCTGGCGGGCATGGCCACTCTCGTGCACGTGGGCGACCGAAGCGTGGATCACCTCCGCGCCGCGCCGGGCGAGGCCGTCCATGACCTTGCCGACGGCCCACTCGTTACCGGGGATCGCGTGCGAGCTCAGTACGACCACGTCGCCGTCGACGATGTTGAGCCAGCGGCTCTCACCACCGGCCATCAACGAAAGCGCCGACATCGGCTCACCCTGCGAGCCCGTCGAGAGGATGCAGAGCTCGCCGGGATCGACACGGTCGATTTCCTCGATGTCGACGATCGACTGGTCGGAGATGTGGAGGAGCCCCAACTCGCGGGCGAGCGCGACGTTCTTCACCATCGACCGGCCGAGCAGTGCCATGCGCCGGCCGCTCGCGATGGCGGCTTCGGAGAGCTGCTGGATGCGGTGCACGTGGCTCGCGAAACAGGCCACGATGATGCGCCGCCCGGTATGGGTGTCGAAAATACGCCGGAGCGACTCGCCGACCAAGCTCTCACTGCCGGTGAACCCTGGCTCCTCGGCGTTCGTCGAGTCCGAGAGCAAGAGCCGGACGCCCACCGTCGATGCGATCTCGCCGATCCGCGACAGGTCGGTGCGCCGTCCGTCGACCGGCGTCAGGTCGAGCTTGAAGTCGCCCGAGTGAAGCACGACCCCTTGATCGGTGTGGAAGGCCGTCGCGAAACCGTTCGGCACCGAGTGCGTGACGGGTATGAACTCGACGTCGAAGGGCCCGATGCGGCGGCGCTCACCATCGCTCACCGCAATGAGTTTCGCCGAAGACGCCAGGTTCGCCTCGTCCAGCCGGTTGCGGGCGATCCCGAGCGTGAACGCCGAGCCGTAGACCGGCACGTTCATCTCCGTCAGCAAGTAGGCGATCGCCCCGACGTGGTCCTCGTGCCCGTGCGAAAGGACGATCCCGTCGACGTCGCCCGCCCGGTCGGTGAGGAATGAGAAGTCCGGCAGCACGAGGTCGACCCCAGGCATTTCGGCGTTCGGGAACATCACTCCGCAGTCGAGGACCACGAGGCGTCCTGCCTGCTCGATGACCGCGCAGTTACGCCCTATCTCGCCTAATCCCCCTAGAAACGCAACCCGTACCCGCTCACCCACCGCGCACACTCCCGCTGGTCGCCCTCGAGTGGCTCATGCGCTGGCCGCTTGCGAGCGGTCGCTCGCACGACGGCTCTCGAGATCCGCCAGGAGTGCCTCTGCCCGCTCCTCGAGCCAGCCCGGCGCCGCCCCGTGGGGAAGGCGACACTGCCCGACATGAAGACCCATCGCCCGTAGGATCGCCTTTGCCGGCATGGGGTTCGGGGCTTCGTCACTTGCCTGGAAGGCAACGAGATCGATGAGATCGAGGTTCAACTGCGCGGCGCCTTCGACGTCGCCGGCAAAGAACCGATTGATCATCTCGGAAAGCTCTGGCCCGATCCAGTGGGCCGAGACGCTCACGAGCCCGACGGCGCCGATCGCGAGGAGCGGCAGGGTCAGGCTGTCGTCGCCGCTGTAGACCTCGAAGCCTGGCGGTGCCTCGGCGACGAGGCGCGCCGTCCCGGCGGGGTCGGCGGTCGCGTCTTTGACGCCGATGACGTTTCTGTGCGCACGAGCGAGGCGGACCATCGTGTCCGTCGCGATCTTGCGCCCCGTACGGATTGGGATGTCGTAGAGCAGCACGGGCAGCGATGTCACGTCGGCGACGGCGCTGAAGTGCTGCGTCAGGCCCGCCTGCGAAGGACGGTTGTAGTACGGAGTCACCGCGAGGATGGCTGCCGCACCCGTCTCGGCGGCCTCCTTCGTCAAGGCGACAGAGTGGGCGGTGTCGTTCGTCGTCGAACCCGCGATCACCGGGATTGTGACGGCACTCGCCACTGCGCGCCACAGCTCGATCTTCTCGGCGTCCGAGAGCACCGGGGACTCGCCTGTCGTGCCGGCGACGACGAGAGCTTCACTTCCGGTCGATTGCAGATGGCGGGCTAGCTCGACCGCGGCGTCGGCGTCGAGCTCCCCTTCTGCGTCGAAGGGTGTGACCATCGCCGTCGCGAGGCGGCCGAAGCGACTCATTCGTGCCACGGGACGACGCTACCAGTCGGTAACGCTTGGCCAGCCGCCACAGCGAGCCGGAGCGCCTCTCGGGTCGGTGCCAACGCGCCATTAGGCTCCGCCTTGGTGCAAACAGAAGGCGATTCCGACGAAGAACTCATCGGGAAGATCGGGCGGATCACGCTCCCGGTACCGGCGGACGGGCCAGGAGAGGTCCTCATCGACGTACGGGGTGGGTCAGAGGCCTACGCCGCTTACTCCGACGAGCCGATCGCGAAGCACCGCCAGGTGGTCGTCGTCGAGGAGCGGTCCTCACGGTCCCTCGTGGTGACGCCACTGCCCGAATCCATCTTCCCAGCGAGGTGAGTCATGTTGTTCTGGCACGTTCCTGCCCCTGACGAGGCTTTGTTGATCTCCGGTAGCAAGCACAGAGATGGCGCGACCCAGTTCCACGTCGTGACCGGCCACGGTTCGTTCGTGATGCCTATAAAGCAGAAGGGTCGGGTGTTGTCACTCGCGCTGCGAGAAGCCGAGCTCCTCGAGGAGTGTGTCACGACTCAGGGGATCCCGCTCAAGGTCCGTGCAGTCGCCGTGTTCAAGATCGGTGATGACCAGGTGTCGATCGCGAACGCCGCGAGGCGTTTCTTGGCTGAGCAGGACAAGATGGAAGAGCTCTGTGGCCGCATCTTCGCAGGGCACCTCCGCTCGATCGTCGGCAGCCTGACCGTCGAGGAGATCATCCGTGAGCGCGACAAGGTCGCGCAAGAGGTGAAGGACGGCTGCCATCCCGAGATGGAGAAGCTCGGCATCGTCGTCGACAGCCTGCAGATCCAAGAGATCGAGGACCCGACCGGGTACATCCGCAACATCGCCGCTCCGCACGCCGCCGCAGTCGCGAGCCAAGCCCGCATCGCGGCGGCCATCAGGGACCAGGAGGCTGCCGAGAAGGAGCAGCAGGCCGCTCGGGCGAAGAACCAATTCGAGCGCGACACTGCCGTGCAGCGCGCCAAGATCGAAGCCGAGGTGCAAGAGGCGCAGGCTCGTGCAGCCCAGTCCGGCCCGTTGGCCGAGGCAAAGGCGTCACAGGACGTCATCGCCGAGCAGACCTCGCTCGCCGAACGCCAGGCGGGCCTCACCGACAAGCGGCTCGAGTCAGAGGTTCGCCGCCCTGCCGACGCCGAGGCCTACAAGCAGCGGACGCTGGCCGACGCTGCCCGCGACGCCATGAAGGCGAACACCGAGGCCGAATCGAACAAGCAGCGGATGATGGCTGAATCTGCCCGTGACGCTCTGTTGTTGTCGACCGAGGGCGAGGCGGGGCGGAAGAAGTCGCTCGCCGAAGCCGATGCGAAGGCCCGCGTCGTGTCGGCTCAAGCCGAGTCCGAAGCGGCGAAGACCACCGCCGACGGGAGCGCCTACGCGCAACGCACGGTCGCGCAGGCCGAGGCCGATGCGATCAACGCCCGCGCCGACGCCCTCGCCGGCGAGAACCAGGTGCTGATCGCGGCCAACAAGCTCGTCGAGATGCTGCCCCAGCTCGTCGAGGCCGCAGCCGCCGGCATCAACGGATCGAACCTCACGGTGCTGAACGGCTCGGCGGGCGTTAACGACGTCGCCGTCGGCCTCGTCGCGCAGGGGATGACGATCTACGACACCTTGCGGAAGTCTCTCCAGACCGGCTCGCTACACGGAGTTGCGGCGGTCAACGGGGCCACCCCTGAAGGTGCCGCGGCCGAGGTGGTGAAGGGCGCTTAGGCGCGCCGGCGCTACCTGCCCTCACGAGAACGCGATCGCCTCGCTCACCGAGTCGTGCGGGTCGTCCTCATTTTGTGCCAGCACCTCACATCGTGTGGTCGTGTCGCAGTTGAGTGTGCTGCTCGGAATGGCCTTCGACACGTGCAAGCCGGTGTCTCCTGCCCCCGTGGCGTCGGCCGTCACCGCGCTTACCTCGAAGCAGGCGAGTTCGCCGGCTAGCGATGCGCATTCGGCCACCTCTAGCTGCGCACCGGCAGGGAAGTTGCTCACGGCAACCGAGATGATGCTGCCGTCGCTGATACCCGTCGCGGGAGTCACCGATATGCCGGGCACGACGGGGGACCCCGAGGCGTTGAACGAGATCGAGCGGCTCGTCGAGTACCACCCGTCCAAGTCGTCCTGCACGAAGATGTCACACCGTGCCGTGTCACAACTCACCTTCGCGCTCGGGGCCTCCAACACGGGGAACTGAATGCTGACGTCTCCGGCGGAGGTTGCGTTGGTGTACACCAAATCGGGTGCGCAGGCCGCCACGCCGGCCACGCACTCCTGCACGGTCACCTCGTCGTCGGGTGCAAAGCCTGACACCGTCACGGTCACGATCTGGCCGTCGACCAGACCAGACCGCGTGCTGACTGTCTCGCTCGGCGAGAGCGCCTTGGCCTTCGGATTGAAAGAGATGGGAGCAGAAATCGCAGACCCAGGCACGCCGGAGTACGTCGTCAAGGCACACCCGGGCGACTTCTCGCAGCTGACGGTCACCTGCCCATGGCCGCTCGGATGTTCGATGTGGCTGCTGACGCGATAGGTGCCCGAGCTCTGACCCCTGGCGTTCGTCTGGAGGAAGGCGTCGTATTGGCGAAAGTCACACTGATTGGTTGTCGGCTGGCCAACCGCCTCACACTCCCTCAGCTGAAAGCTGGAATCCGGTCTGAAGTTTTTGCCTGAGACAGTGACCGTCTCGTTCGGGGTCAAGTTCTTCGAGCTCGACAACGACAGGGTCGGGACGAGCGGCTTGGCCTTCGGGTTGAACGAGATCTTCTCGCCCGTCGACTGTCTCGCTGGGTCGACGGCGTCCCCGGCTGCCACGATACAGCCCGGCGTCTTCACGCAATTGATCGTCGTCGAGCCGACGACGATGTCCTGGGAGACCTGGAAAGGCTCCGAGAATGACCCAGTCGCTGAGGTGTCGAAAGTCGTCGCGAACTGCGTGTTCTCACATTGCGCCTCGGCCTTCGCCCCCGGCTCGCACTCGAGGATGCCCACATAGGTCTTTTTCAGAAAGTGGTAGCCGTGGACCGTGATTATCTGGCCGGACGCGAGGTTGGTGGCCTGACTCAGGTGGAGGGATGCCTTCGAGCTCGTCACCGCCTTAGCTGCCTCGGCTGCCTGCGCCAACTGAGCGCTCGTCGCCACCGACGACAGCGCCAGCAGTACTGCCACTACCCCGCCAATCTTGTATCGCGAGCTCTTCCGCACGGCCTAATCCTCTCCCCCCGCGTCCCTCGAGGGACGCTGCCTGGACCATTGTGAAGTGCTGCCGGCCTGAAATGTTGGCAGGCGCCCAGACAGAGCCCGAGGCGCGTGCTCAAGCGACACTGATCGTATCTCTGACCGCGTCGTGGGTAGCGGCCGCCGGAGCGCGATACCGCCAGGCACCACCGCCTGTGGAGCAGGGACCGCGCAGTGCCGCGTCCTCGCGTTCAATGTCGCGGACTCGGCGGAGTGGGTCAGCCAGCGCATCGCGTTCGCTTAGGGCGGCTGACCGGCGAGACGCGAGCGACCGGCCCGAAGGAGGCCGAGGCGACCGCTCAGGCGGTCTTGAGCTTGATCTCCCCGTCGGCGAGTTGGAAGGCGGCGTACTCCTCCGCGGTGTCCTCCCAGTCCTCGAACTGGATGGCGCCGAGCTCAGTGAACTTCGTGCGCAGCCAGCCGTCACCGGCGTCGAGCAGCCCGAGCTTCTTCAAGTTGGGGACGATCTTCGAGAACAGCATCACCTGGAAGGCCTTGCGGTCAGGAGCGGCCATCGTCAAAGGAAGCACGTCCTTCGGCGAGACACCCATCCTGTCCCACACTTCCTGCTGCAAGAAACGGTCCCGCATCCGCACAGCCGCCTCGAACGCGAACTCCTGTCGCTCGCGGATCTCCGGACCCGACAGCTCGGTGTAGAAGTCCTGCAGCGCGAGCACGCCGAAGGCGACGTGGCGTGCCTCGTCCGACATGACGTAACGCAAGAGCTGCTTCAACAACGGCTCCTGGGTCAGCGCGTGCATGAACCCGAAAGCAGCCAGCGCAAGGCCCTCGACCATGATCTGCATTCCGAGGAAAGTCATGTCCCAACGGCTGTCGGCGATGATGTCGTCGAGCAGCAACTTGAGGTGGGCGTTGATCGGGTAGTGACCCGAGAGTTTCTCGTCGAGGTACTTCGCGAAGACCTCGACGTGGCGGGCCNNACTGCGAGAGCGTCCAGTTCTGGCCTTCGACCCCCAGCTGGATCCACTCCTTCTCGCCCCACTTGGCGAGCGGCGTGCCGGTCAGGTCTACGAGGGTGTGAAGTGGGGGGCCCATCATGATCTGCTGCTCGACGACGAGCTTCTCCTGGTCGACCTCTGTCGACCAGTCGAGGTCGGTCTGAGCGTTCCACATCGAAGTCTTCGCCTTCTCGTACAGGCGGTTCAGCTTCGGCTTCGAGCCCTTGTCGTAGTCCCAGGTGAAGATGGTGTCGTACTCGGAGCGAACAGCATGGATGAGCTCGTCACGATCGGTGTTGCTGACGGAGAGGATCGCCTCGATATCGTCGANNAGCTGCGAGGACTTCGATGCCCGGCATGACGAAGTGCCGCACGAGGCGTCGGGCGCGCTCCTCGCCGATCGGCTCGGGATGAAGTGCGAAAGGTGTGTCGGTTCCTGCGCGCGTCGGGGAGAGACCGGGAATGCTCGGCTGGTCGGCGGCGCCAGGCGGGCAAGCGACGTGGGAGATGACGAGGCG
>PLDN01000048.1 GCA_003136185.1 Acidimicrobiaceae bacterium
TGTCGACGAGCTTCTGCTTGCCTGTGTAGAAGGGGTGACACTCGTTGCAGAGCTCGACGTGAAGGTCCGCCTTCGTCGAGCGAGTCTCAAAGGAGCTCCCGCAGGAGCAGTGGACGGTCGTCGTCACATAATTCGGGTGCAGGTCTGTCTTCATGGCCTCGACATTGTACGGGTTTTCCGGCGCCGTCCGGCCGGGCGAGCGCCGGGCGAGCGCCGGGCGGGAGCTGGGCGGCAGCGCGGGAGTTGGGCGGCGGCGCGGGAGCTGGGCGGCGGCGCGGGATACGAGCTGGATCGAGCCGAATCGAGCTGGATTACGGCTAGTGGACGCAAACGTGGGGAGCATGCCTACCCCCGATTGCGTCCAGCGCTTGTAATCCGCCGGCCACTTTCAGATGGTGGACACTGCCCGCCCATCCGGCGCCGTGCGCGCGGAGCGCCCGCACGCCGTCCAGGAGACCCGCTGGGACGGTCGTGTCGAGCCAACCCGTCAATCCAGCAACCGCGCAACAAGCCCTGGCGGACGCGGCCGACCGCCTGGCGGTGACCGCCATACAGAACAGGATCACCCGGGACGCAGCTCATGCGGCCCTCGACGCAGCTTCGGCGAGACTGACCTGAGCGGCGAGCGGCGTCGGCAGCCCGACCTGCCGCCCGGCAATCAGTTCTGCGGCGTCGGAGCCTTGGCGATCTCGAGCAGGAACTCGTCGTTCGACTTCGTGGTCTTGATCTTGTCCATCAAGAGCTCGAGGCCAGCCGCTGCGCTGCCTTCCGCTCCTAGAGCGTTCAGCACCCGGCGGAGCTTCCAGACCTGCTGGAGTTGACCACGGTCGAACAGCAACTCTTCGTGCCGCGTCGAACTGGCGTTGACGTCGATCGCCGGGTAGACCCGGCGCTCGGCGAGCTTCCGGTCCAAGCGCAGCTCCATGTTGCCTGTGCCTTTGAACTCCTCGAAGATCACTTCGTCCATCTTGGAGCCCGTCTCAACCAGAGCGGTCGCAAGAATCGTTAGCGAGCCGCCCTCTTCGATGTTCCGCGCCGCCCCGAAGAACTTCTTCGGCGGGTACAAGGCTCCCGAGTCGACACCACCGGACATGATCCGACCGGTCGCTGGCTGGGCGAGATTGTATGCACGAGCCAAACGGGTGATGCCGTCGAGGATGATGACGACGTCACGACCGAGCTCGACGAGGCGCTTCGCGCGCTCCATCGCGAGCTCCGCCAGTGCGGTGTGCTCGTCGGCGGGGCGGTCGAAGGTCGAAGCCATTACTTCGCCCCGGACGGACCGCCGCATGTCGGTCACCTCTTCCGGCCGCTCGTCGACGAGCAGGACCATGAGGTGGACGTCGGGGTTGTTGGCCTCGATCGAGTGAGCGATCTGCTTCAATACGGTCGTCTTGCCGGCCTTCGACGGCGAGACGATCATGCCGCGCTGACCCTTGCCGATCGGCGAGATCAGGTCGACGATCCGCGCCGTCACGTTGGTAGGGTCGTCGGCCATCTCGAGACGGAGACGCGAGTCCGGGAACAGCGGCGTCAGATCCTCGAAACGAGGCCGGTGTGATGCCTCCTCGACCGACATTCCGCAGATCGTGTCGATGCGGAGCAGGGCCGGGTACTTCTCGCTCGGGCCGGCGGGGCGGCAACCGCCCTCGATGGCGTCACCACGGCGTAGCCCGAACCGGCGAGCTTGGCTCACCGATACGTATACGTCCTTCAGGCTCGGGAGGTAGCCGCTGGTCCGGAGGAACCCGTAGCCCTCGTCACGCAGGTCAAGCAGTCCCTTAACCGGGACGAGCTCACCCTGGTAGGGGGCATCAGCCTGACCGCTGCCCTGTGGCTCACGGTCACCGCGCTCGCGATCGCGGCCACGGCGCCTGCGGCCACGGCGGTTGCCCGCGTCACCCTGGCTGTTCCCACCGGCCTGGCTGTTCTGGCTGTTCCCGCTGTTCTGGCCTTGCCCCCCCTGGCCCTGACCGCCCTGGTACTGGCGATCACGCTGGGGGCGGTTCTGGGTCTGGGTCTGGGCCCCGGACGCGGTGCCCGAGGACGCCTGCGACTCGGTCGAACCGTTATCGGTGGCGGTGCCGGTGACTCCGTCCTCCGGTGAGCTTTCGGGCGAGAACGGCCGCCTGCCGTTCGAGACGGAGCCCGCCGGGGCCCTCCTCACGCGGGCGGCGGACTTACCTTCGTCCGAACGACTCTCAGCGACCTCGCTCGTGCCGGTGCCGAGGGATTCGGCGGCATCGCTGTCGCCTGCAACGACGACGGCGCTGCCGCTCAACGTGCTCGACGCGCCCGACGGCTTGTCGCCGGCACCGAAGTCTGCGCTAGCGCCAGCCTCAGACTCGGAGGCTTCGGCGGCGGTCTTCTTCGGAGCTCGCGCACGGGTCGCCCGCGGCTTTGCGCCAGCGACCTTGCCGTTCGAGTCCGATATCGACTCACTGCTGTCGAAAGCAGGCGCGCCGGCACCCGATTCGGTTGCGGCGTCTGCGGCGCTAGGGCCGTGACCGTTGCCGTTTACAGGAGTTGAGTCGACCTCTACTCCTGCGGCACGCAAAATCTGGGTGACGAGATCTGCTTTCTTGACCCGGGCTACGGGTTCGAGCGACATTGCCGTGGCAATGGCTCGCAGCTCATCGCTTGCTTTGCGCTCCAGTATCGAACGCTCGAGCTGCTGCTCTCCGCTCATGGACTTCCTCTCTTTGTGATGTAGCGATCTGCGTTGTGTCTCTCACGGAACAGCGAGGCTTCGTTGCCTGCCACCGAGACCGTGAAGAAAAACGGAGGATGTAGTAACTCTCCCGCCGAGACGAGTGACCCTGAGAATCGGTTGTGAATACCGATGCACACGGGACTCAGGTCTTCGGCTTCATCGCCAGTTGGCCGTCGGGCGAAATCGCAGAGGCGCGCAAACCGAGACGTCTCCAGCGGTTCCCCCCGCCTCCTGCAGTCGCTTCCTCGTAACTGAGGTAGTTGGTACTAGATGCTTTCGCGACGACTAGCGAAGGTAAAGCTGATGGTAGTGCGGCGGTCTCCGCCAGGCAACAACCCCCGGGACGGACGTACCGGACAACCAGGCACCACCGACTGCGTACAGGATAGCGCCGACCGGGTACCTACCGCGCGCGGCCCCCGATACGCGTGCTTTAGCCGAGCCCCGAGGGGTGCTTGCTCAGAGCCCGAGCGCCGCGAGCACCGCACCCATCTCGGCGTCGACCGCCGGTGGCACGGTTAGCTGACTGATCGCGAGGTCGGGATCCTTCAAGCCGTGCCCGGTGAGCACGCAAACGACCCGGCTTGATTCCGGAACGCCGAGCTTGATGAGCCCGGCGACCGACGCTGCAGACGCAGCCTCACAGAAGACTGACTCCTCACTCGCCAAGAAACGATAAGCGCTCAGTATCTCCTCGTCGCTCACCGCGTGGATCCCACCTCCCGACTCGCTGGCGGCTGCAGTGGCGCCGAACCACGAAGCCGGGTTGCCGATGCGGATTGCAGTCGCGATCGTCTCAGGTGACTCGACCGGTGCGCCGTTCACGATCGGCGCGGCGCCTTCGGCCTGGAACCCCATCATGCGGGGAAGCCGTGTCGAGTGCCCCGCAGCCTTGTACTCGAGATACCCGCGCCAGTAAGCCGTGATGTTGCCTGCGTTGCCGACGGGGATGCAGTGCACGTCCGGCGCGTCACCGAGGACGTCCACGATCTCGAAGGCTCCCGTCATCTGCCCGGCGATGCGGTGGGGGTTAATCGAGTTGACCACGACGACGGGCGCCCGGTTCGGGAGGTCGCGGACGATCTCGAGCGCCACGTCGAAGTTGCCACGGACCTGGAGGACACGAGCTCCGTGGACAAGTGCTTGCGCGAGCTTCCCGAGGGCGATGTGGCCTTCGGGAATCAACACGGCACAGGCCATACCGGCGCGTGCCGCGTAGGCCGCAGCCGAGGCCGAGGTGTTGCCAGTCGACGCGCAAACGACGGCTTGGGCTCCCTCCTCGGCCGCTTTCGAGATCGCCACGGTCATGCCGCGGTCCTTGAACGATCCCGTCGGGTTGGCTCCCTCGAGCTTCAAGAAGACTTCGGCACCCACTCGCTCGGAAAGGCGCGGCGCGAACAGGAGCGGAGTGCCCCCTTCGTGCAGCGTGACGACAGGCGTGGCGTCTGTCACCGGCAGGAACTCGCGGTACTCCTCGATCAGGCCTCGCCAGGGCCTGAGGGGCCCGCTCGGCCGGTCGCTCCGAGTCTCGCTCACGAGGCCGACGGCTCCGGTCCGATGACCCGGAGCACGCAGCCGATCCGCTCGACGGGGTCGAGAAGCGCCAGGTCGGCGATGGTCGCCTGCAGGTCGGCTTCGAGGGCCGTATGCGTGATGAAGACGAGGCGTGCCTCACCAACGGCGGCGAGGCCGACCTGTTCCATCGACCGGATCGAGACGTGGTGCTCGCCAAAGACCGACGCGACCGCAGCCAGCACTCCGGGTCGGTCCGTTACATCGATCGAAAGGTAGTACTGGGTCCGTAGCTCGGTTATCGGCCGGAGCGACGGAGCGCGCCGCATCGCAGAGCGGGCACGGGTGCCCTCCCTCACGTGGTGCGCAGCCTCGATCACATCCCCGAGCACCGCGCTGGCGGTCGGGCGGCCGCCCGCTCCCCGTCCGTAGACCATCAGCTCACCGGCTGCGTCGCCCTCGACGAACACGGCATTGAACGAACCCCGCACGCTCGCGAGAGGGTGCTCGCGCGGCACCATCGCAGGGTGGACGCGGACCGATACGGGGTCGTTGTCCGCCGTCTCCGAACGCCCGGCCTCTTCTGTCCGCTCCGCCACTGCCAAAAGCTTCACCTCGTACCCGAGCCTGTGAGCGAACTCGATGTCGCTCGCACCGACGGCAGTGATCCCCTCCCGGTGGACGTCACCGGCAACGACGTCGGCGTCGAAGGCGATGCCGGCCAGGATTGCAGCTTTCGCCGCCGCGTCGAAGCCCTCGACGTCCGCCGTCGGATCGGCCTCAGCAAAGCCGAGGGCCTGCGCCTCCGCGAGCGCCTCCGCGTACCCGAGTCCCTCCTCGCTCATCCGCGTGAGCATGTAGTTGGTCGTGCCGTTCACGATGCCTGTCAATCGTACGATCCGCTCGCCTGCGAGCGACTCCTTCAACAGGCGCACGAGCGGGATCGCACCGGCGACGGACGCTTCGAATAGCAGGTCGACACCGGCCGCTTCAGCCGCCGCGAGCAGCTCGGCGCCGCAAGCCGCAATCAGCTCTTTGTTCCCCGTGACGACTGGCTTGCCGGCCGCCAGCGCGGCGAGCACGAGGCTGCGAGCGGGCTCGATCCCGCCGATCAGCTCGACGACGATCTCGACTCGAGGATCGTTCACGACGCTCGCCGCGTCGGTTGTGAGCCGGGCAGCCAGGCGCTCCGGGTCGACATCCGGCGGACGGGCCCGCTCAGGCCTTCGCACAGCGACCTTCACGATGTCGAGGCGGATGCCCGTCCGTGCGGCAATCGCCTCGACGTCTCCGTCGACGATCGCCAACCAGGCCGCCCCGACGTTGCCGCACCCGAGCAACCCGACGCGGACGGGTTGAGGCAGCAAGTGATCGGGTGCGCTCACCGGCACACGGTACAAGAACGAGGCGACACGCCTACGCGCCGAAGGTGGGCCAGGTGAGTGGTGGGTCACGTGCCGGGCGGCAGGCCCCTCGCGCTACGGCTCGAGACGGAGCAGGTCCTCGATCGTCTCGCGCCGGACGACGACGCTTGCCTTGCCACCTTTGACGAAGATGACCGGAGGGCGTCCGACCCGGTTGTAGTTCGAGGCCATCGCGTAACCGTAGGCACCGGTGACCGGCGTCGCGATGACGTCGCCGACCTTCACGTCCTCAGGTAGGCGCGCGTCCTCGACCACGATGTCGCCCGACTCGCAGTGTTTGCCTACGACACGGGCCGAAAGTGTGCGGGGCGAATCGGGCGAGCGGGGGAGGAAGGCCTCGTACCCGCTCCCGTAGAGCACGGGCCGCGGGTTGTCGCTCATTCCCCCGTCGACCGACAGATAGGTGCGAAGTCCCGCGAGCCGTTTGATCGTGCCGACCCGGTAGAGCGTCAGCCCGGCGGTCGCGACGATGGCCCGGCCCGGTTCGGCCGTCACCACTACTTCCGCCGGCATCCCAGCGAAGGCGCAGGCCGCACGCACGACCACCGCCCACTCGGCCAGTGACGGGCCGTACTCGTCGTTCAGGTACGGCACACCGAGCCCACCACCGATGCAACACTCGGCCAGGCCGTGGCGCAGGACGAACGGGCTGACGGCCGCTACTTCGCGAGCAAAAACGTCGGTGCGGAAGATCTGGCTGCCGACGTGCGCGTGCACCCCGATCAGTTCGACACCCTCGATGCCCCGCAGAACCGCGACCGCCTCGGCGGCGGCGCCGGAGGAAAGGCTGAACCCGAACTTCGAGTCCTCCTGGCCGGTCATCACGTATTCGTGGGTATGAGCCTCGACACCTGGGGTGACACGGACGAGGAGCTTGACCGGTGCGCCATCGGCGGCGCCCGACCTCGTCACAGACTTGGTCAACCGCACGAGTCGCTCGATCTCGTCGAAGGAGTCCACAACGATGCGCCCGACCCCCGCGTCGAGAGCTGCCTCGAGCTCGGCTTCGGACTTGTTGTTCCCGTGCATGACGAGCCGCTCGGCGGGCACGCCCGCGGCAAGGACGACCGCCAACTCGCCCCCGGTCGCAACGTCGAGGGACATGCCCTCTTCTGCTGCGAGGGCTGCCATCGCCTTGCACAAGAAGGCTTTCGTCCCGTACGCCACCCCAGGCCCGAAGGCAGCGACTGCTTCTTGGCAACGAGCGCGCAGGTGTTGCTCGTCGTAAACGAACAGCGGCGTGCCGAACTCCTCGGCGAGCGTCTCGAGGTCGACGCCTCCGACCGACAATGCGCCGTTGGCCCCCCGCGTCGCAGTCAGGGGGAGCAAGTGTCGAGCGAGCGGAGCTTCCGGGGAAGTCACATCTCGTCCGGAGCGTTAACGCCGAGCAGGTCGAGGCCGATCGACAGCCCGATGCGAGCGGCCTCGACCAACCACAAACGCGCCTGCGTCAACTCGGGCGAGACGCCCTCTCCCATGACATAACAGTCGTGATAGAAGCCGTGGAACGACGCCGCCAGCGCACGGACCCAGTTCGTCACCTTGTACGGCGCGCGCTCGATCGCAGCTTCGGTCACGACTCGCGGCAGGTCCACGAGCATCCGTAGGATCTCGAGCTCCCGAGGATGCACGAGCAAGCTCAGGTCGACCTGGTCGATCGGCGCCCGCTCGATCCCCCGCTCGGTTGCGACCCGCCCGATGGAGGCAATCCTCGCGTGGGCGTACTGCACGTAATAGACGGGGTTGTCCATCGACTGTCGCTTCACGGCATCGAGATCGAGCGTGGTCGATTGGTCGATCGAGGAGAGCAACGACAAGAGCCGCGCCGCGTCAGGACCGACCTCGGTGATGAGAAAATCGAGGGGGACGAAGTTGCCCGTTCGTTTCGACATGCGGCCGCCGACGAGCGAGACCAGCTGCCCGAGACGGACCTCGAGGCGATCCGGGTCGACGCCGAGCGCCTGCACACCGGCTCGGAGCGAGGCGACCTGGCCGTGGTGATCGGCGCCGAGCACGTCGATTACGCGGTCGAAGCCTCGCACGAGAAACTTGTCCCGGTGGTATGCCAAGTCCCCCGCCAAGTACGTCGCGTCGCCGTTGGACTTGACGAGTACCCGGTCACGCGCGTCGCCGAACTCGGTCGAGCGGAGCCACACAGCGCCGTCCTGATCGAAGACGTGACCAGTCTCGCGCAGGAGCTGGATCGTGGCGCCCACCTGACCGCTCTCCTCGATGGAGGCCTGCGAGTACCACTCGTCAAAACGGATGTTGAGCCGCTCCAAAGTCGTCCTGATGTTCTCGAGGATGCGCTCGGTGGCGAACTGCCCGGCGGCCGCGACGTCCTCAGGACCGTCGTACTCCTCGGCGAGCTCGCGGACATATTCACCTTGGTAACCGTCGTCGGGCACTGCTTCCCTACGGCGGCGCGCGAGCAGGCTCTCGCCGAGCATCCGCACCTGGCCACCTGTGTCGTTCACGTAGTACTCGCGGCTCACCTGCCAACCGGCCCGGCTCATGATCCGGCCGAGGGCGTCCCCGTAGGTCCCGAACCAGCCGTTGCCGACGTGGACCGGACCGGTCGGGTTGGCCGACACGAACTCGATCTGCACGCGCTCTCCGTGCCCGAGGTCAGGGGCGGCGTAACCGCTCTCGCCAGCAGCGACCACCTCACGCAGCGCGTCGTGCAGCCAACCGGGGTCGAGCCGGAAGTTCACGAATCCGGGCCCGGCGATCTCTACCGTCTCGACGTGGCGGGGCGGCGTTGCCATCAGCGCCTCTATGAGTTGTTCAGCAAGTTCACGAGGGCTTTTGTCGTTGCGCTTTGCAAGGACGAGAGCGATGTTCGTCGACCAGTCGCCGTGCTCGAGTCGCTGCGGCCGCTCGAGCTTGATCTCTGCCGGGTCGTAGCTGACCGCGAGGCCGCTCAGTGCGCCCGCTATCGCCTCTGCCAGGTCTGCGTCGGTGCCCATGCCACGATGAGGATGGCCGAACGGCGGCTAGCATGCAACCGAGCAGGGCGGCGTAGCGTAGTTGCCGGCTCTCCGGGCTCGTGGTGCCCCCTGCTGCCAAGCCCTCGTAGCTCAGCGGATAGAGCACCGGCCTCCGAAGCCGGTGGCGCAGGTTCGAGTCCTGCCGAGGGCGCCAAATTTTCCCCCAGGGGGATAAGAGAGAGGGACAGGT
>PLDN01000192.1 GCA_003136185.1 Acidimicrobiaceae bacterium
TCGACGTCTCGATCCGCGTCGGCATCTTGAACCTGATGACGGAGTTGCGCGAGCGCGAGAAGGTCTCGTTCCTCTACATCACGCACGATCTTGCTTCTGCTCGCTACGTCGCCGACCGGGTTCTCGTCATNNGAGCCGCCGAAGGTCGTGAACCCGGCGGCGGGGTGCCGTTTCGAGCCGCGGTGCACGTACGCGATCGATCAGTGCCGCACGGTGACGCCGCAGCTCGGCGAAGTTGCTCCTGGGCAGCTCGCGGCTTGCCACGTGGCGCTCGAGGAGGCCCGGTCCGGCGGGTGGGGCGCCGGGTCGGTCGCCGTCGCTGTGGCCGGAGCGCCGGCCGATGGCCCTGTTGCTACCAGCTCGGTCACCGCCCCGACCCCCGCGGCGACGCCGTGACCGCGGCGCCGCACCTCTCGATCATCCCGCGCCCGCTCAGCGTTGCTGCGGGGCCGTCTGGCGGGAGCGGGGCCGTCCTCGCNNCGTAAGCATCGCCGGGACGGCGGGTGATACCTCCAGCGGCGCCCAGAAGAACAACACCTCCGGCGGCCTAGGGAAGAGACCTGAGGACATAGCGCCAGACGAGTCCCCGACGGTCGAGCTGCGCCTCGGCGCCCTCACAGATCTAGCAGACGATCTCGCTGCCCTCGTCCCGGAGGCGACTCGCCACGAGGCGTATCGTCTGACGACGTCTGCAGGCAAGGTTGTCGTCACCGCTCCGAGTGGCGCCGGCGTCTTCTACGGGCTGCAAACGCTTCGCCAGCTGTTGCCCGACTCCGTCTTCCGGGCGGCGCCGCTTGCGGGACCGCTCGGACCGATCGCGCTGGCGGACCTCGAGATCATCGACGCTCCGCGCCTCGCGTGGCGCGGTGTACATCTCGACGTCTGTCGCCACTTCATGCCCAAAGCGTTCGTGCTCAGGTTGATCGACCTCATCTCGGTCCACAAGTGCAACGTCTTCCACCTNNTGGAGGAGATCGTCGCGTTCGCGGCCGAGCGCCACGTCAATGTGCTGCCCGAGATCGAGATGCCGGGCCACATGGTCGCCGCCATCGCGGCCTATCCCGAGCTCGGCAACACCGAGCGACAACTCCACGTCCGCACGAACTGGGGCATCTCCAAGCACGTCCTCAATCTGGACGATGCCACGCTCCAGTTCTGTACCGACGTCATCGACGAGGTGGTCGAGATCTTCCNNTCGAGTGGGAGACGAGCCCGCGCGCCCAAGAGCTGATGGGCGAGAATGGTTTCACCGAGGAGCGACAGCTACAGGGCTGGTTCACCGCCCGCATGGCCCAGCATCTCGCGTCCCGCGGTCGCACTCTCGTGGGCTGGGACGAGATCCTCGAAGGCGGNNTTCGACTGGCCCTACTCCGAGGATCCCGCTGAACCGATAGGGATCCAGGGTGCGACGAGCGTCGAGAAGGTCTATCTCTATGACCCGGTTGCGTCTGCCATCCCGCCAGAGCAGCGTCACCATGTGCTCGGGGCGCAGTGCCAGCTCTGGACCGAGTACGTGGCCACGCCCGAGCATGCGGAGTACCTCTACTTCCCGCGGCTGTCGGCCTTCGCGGAAGCCGCCTGGATAACCGAGACAGCCGCTCAGCCCAAGTCCTTTGCGGAGTTCGAGCCGCGACTGGTGCGCCACTTGCAGCGGCTGGAGGCGCTCGGCGTGAATTATCGCCCGCTCTCGGGGCCGACGCCGGGGCAGGCGCGGGTTTGGTCGGGTGCGCCGGGATCGGGATCGGGAGGGTTGGGCTCTCGTGGCTCGGACGGGGGGAGAGACCCCCGTCCCCACTCCGAGCCCCGGCCCCCCACAAGCGACCTGTGAGCGTCAGCCCCTTGGAACCCGACTCGCTTACTGCGGAGCTTGTCTCGGATGGCCTCAGATTTGGGGCTGGCGGGTTTGTGCGGCGTTGGGTGGAGGAGCTCGCATCGCTCGGAGAGCCGCCGCCCGACCTGCGCCCGGCGCCTCTCGAACCTGATGACGCTGCGGCGCTCCTTGATCGTTTGGGGGTAGCGGAGGTAGACGCGCTCGACGTCATCGCCACGTTGCCATCGGCCGACCGCACTCCGGAATGGTGGTGGTGCCTCGAACGGGAGGTCTACCGGCTTGCCTCGACGATGGGAGACCCCGACGCCCCCCGCGGGTCCTGGCCGTCGTTCGAAGGCGACGCCCATTCTGTCGATCGCCGATGCCACTTCGTTCACGTTGCCCTCGCGACGGTCCCGTTCACGCTGGACTACTACGCCAAGCTCGGCGTGCCGGGTGAAGTGGTCATGGCATCGCTCGCCGACCTCGCACGACATATGGCGATCCACCGCCGGGTCTACGGCTCGACCGGCGTCGACGCCGCGTGGTGGGTGACGCTCTGCCTCCGTGGCGAGATCCAGGACCTCGGTTGCCTTCAGTACAACCGGTTCACACTTGGCGTAGGTGACGAGAGTCCGGCCTGGTTCGACGACGCGGTGGCCGAGCGACTTGGGCCGGGGTTTCGCACCGGCGATCCCTGCCTCGGGATCCACATCCCCGACCAGACCCCGCTCGAGCCGGAGCAGGTTGAGGCGTCGCTTGTGGCGGCCGCGAGTCACTTCCGGCAGTACTTCCCGACTGCAACGCGGAGGGTGGCCACTTGCATGTCATGGCTGCTCGACGGCCAGTTGGCAGAGTACCTGCCGGCTCAGTCCAATATCGTGAGGTTCCAGCAGCGTTTCGAGCTCATCCCTGCCTCGCACGAGGGGGATGGCAGCTTGCTGCAATTCGTCTTCCGAGTGACGGGTGACAAGCCTGACCTCGACGCCTTGCCACAGAACACGACACTCGAGCGGGCTGCAGTCGCCCACATGAGATCCGGCCGGCACTGGCGCGTGCGGACGGGCTGGCTGGACTTACCGGAGGGCTAGCCAAGGCCGGGCGCCGCCACCGGGCCGCGCTCGGCGGGGACGAGTGTGCGGGCGCCATCAAGTGCTGACCTCAGCGGCGTCGGCTGCGAGCGCCTGCCCAACAATGCTCTCTGCTGGCGAGGACTCGAGGTTCCACACGCTTCTGACGGCGAGGATGGCGCCGATAGACACGATCTCGAGCAGTGCCGACACGGCGAGAAGCGGGCGGATCCCTATCACGCTCGCGAGCGGTGCGGCGATGGCTAGCCCGATCGGGAAGGCCATCATGGAGCCGAACCAGTCGTAGGCGAGGACGCGTGAGAGGACCGCCTCAGGTATGTGGCGCTGGACCGTCGTTTCGAAGAGGCTACTGAACACGACGAGCCCGACTCCGCCGAGCCCGGCGGTCACGGCGACTGCTGCCACCGGCAACCTCGCTGCGATCGCGGCAGCCGGGAGCGAGAAGAAGCCGATGACTGGGAGGCCGATCCTCATCGGATGGCGGACCCGCACTCTCGTGCTGATGAGCCCGCCCACCACCGATCCCACACCCGCTGCCGTGGCGATGATCGCCCAAGACTTCGCGCCTGAATAAAAACGGATGCTCGCCACCGGACCGAGCACCACGTAGATGGCGAGCAACATGTTGAACGCGGTAGCACCCGCCACGAGCTTCCAGTACCAGTCCCGCGACCGGAACTCGTTCCATCCCTCGAGAAGATCCGCGAAGAAACGCCTCCCCTCCCCCCTCTCAATCCGCGCCATCTTGAGCATCGCGAGCGTCCCCACGCTCACCCCGTACGAGGCGGCGTCGGCCGCGATCGCCCAGCCGGGTCCACCGGCGACCACGAGGACGCCTGCGATCGCAGGACCGACGACGCTGGCGGCTGAGCTGGCGGTCTGCAGCAGCGAGTTGGCTGCCTGGAGGTGATCGTCGTCTACGAGCGCTGGCACGATGCCAGTCGAAGCCGGGAGGAACAGGGCACTCGCGGCGCCCTGTACGAAGACGAGGACGAGAACGGCGATGAGCGGGGGCCGTCCGGAGAGCAGGAGGGCCGCCAGCACCGCCTCGGCGGCGAAACGCACGACATCGGACCCGAGGAGCGCGAGCCGCCGCGGGACCCGGTCTGCCACGACGCCGCCGGCCAGCAGGAAGATCAGCTGGGAGATGGCGTACGAGGTGAGTACGAACCCGAGATCGCTGGCGGAGTGCGTGAGGTTCAGGACCGCGAACGCGAGGGCGACCGGCACCATGGCGTTCCCGATGGCCGATGCCGCTTGGCCCACGAAGTAGAGACGGAAGTTCCGCTCTCGCAACGCTCCCATCAGCTCATGCTGTCAGATGACTCGATAGGCGCCGCGCGTAGGTTCCCGCGGTCTGCGTAACATGCCGGGTATCCCACTGATGAAGCTCTCAGGCGTCGTGCTCGGGTCGCTTAATGCGGCTGAGCTGGCCGCGTTTTACCAGCGTCTGCTCGGGTGGGAAGTCGAACAGGACGAGCCTGGCTGGATGAAGTTGAAGTCACCCGACGGCGGTGCCGGATTGTCATTCCAGACCGAAGAAGCTCATCT
>PLDN01000098.1 GCA_003136185.1 Acidimicrobiaceae bacterium
CCGGCCTGGCTGCCGGTGAAGGACGCAGCCGCGATCTTTCGCTCGGCGAGTGCCATGCACAACAGCGACATCGAGATCCGCTCGCCCGAGGTGAGCAGCATGTCGAGCTCCCGTCCCGGACGGACGCGGCTGACGTCTTCCGAGAGCCTGATCAGGTCGTCTGTCGTCTTGCCCATGGCGCTCACGACGACGATGACGTCGTCGCCTGTCCGCCGCGTGCGCGCGATGTGATCGGCCACGGCTCGCATCCGGTCGGCGTCCGCGACCGAAGTGCCGCCGAACTTCTGCACGACGAGGGTCACGGCGCCAAGCTACTTGGCCGCGCCCGGCAGCCTGGCCAGCCCGCCTTCCGGTATGGCGCTCACCTCGGGTACTCTCTCCGGCCGTGCCCAGTGACAAGCGAGCCCGCCAGCGCGCGGCCCGAGAAATCAAGCAAGCAGAGATCCAGAAGGTCACCAAGCGCCGCCGGAACATGCGGAGAGGCCTCAGCCTCGTCGTTCTTGCTGCGGCTGTAATCCTCATCGTGGTCCTGATCGGTAACAACAGCAACAAGACCAATACGGCCGCCGGTGGCAGCACCACCACGTCCACCACCGCCACGACGACCACGACTACGACTACGACGCCAGTCCCGACGACCCAGCCCCTCACCACCGCTGCCGTCGTGCCAGCCTGCCCGACTCCGACCGAGACCAAGCGGATCGTCTGGTTCACGAAGGCACCGCCCAACTGCATCGCGCGGACGTCGATCTGGAAGGCGACGTTCGTCACCTCAGTTGGGGACTTCGTGATCAAGATGCAAGCCTCGAAGTCCTTTGCGGCCGTCAACAACTTCGTCTTCCTCGCGAGGTGGAACTACTACAACGGGACTTTCTTCCACCGGATCATCCCGGGCTTCGTCATCCAGGGCGGCGACCCGACCGGTCTCGGGACGGGTGGCCCACACGCTTTCCCGGGCTACAGCTTCACCGGCAACTACCCGCCGGAGTCGTGCACGAAGACCGTGACGGCGGCCTGTTACCAGATAGGTGACTTCGTCATGGCGAACAGCAACTCCAACTCAAAGACGCAGAACGCGAGCACCGACGGCAGCCAGTTCTTCGTCGTCCTGCCAGGTGGGCAGACCCAGCTCAATTCCGAGCCGACTTACACGCTCTTCGGCAAAGTCATCTCGGGACTGACCGTCGTCGAGAAGATCGGGACCTACGGCACGTCGGCAGGGACGCCAACGGCCAAGGTGTACGTGACTAGCGTCAAGGTCAAGCAGACCAACGGCTGATCGAGCCAGAGCAAGCCGAAGCGAGAGAGGAACCTTTTCGATGGCTATCGAATGCCCGGCGGAGGATGGGTCTTCGCCGAAGACTCAGAAGTTCTCCCAACAGCCACCGATGTGCATTGACCTGACCAAGCGGTACACCGCTGAGATGGTCACCACGAAGGGGACGATGAGCTTCTCGCTAGATGCTTTGGCGGCTCCGAGGACGGTCAACAACTTCGTCTTCCTCGCCCGGTTCCACTACTTCGAGGGCGTCTTCTTCCACCGCGTCATCCCTGGTTTTGTGATTCAGGGTGGCGATCCGGAGGGCACAGGTGCGGGCGGGCCTGGGTACCGTTTCGAGGACGAGCTCCCAAAGGCGGGACGCTACGAGGTCGGCTCGCTCGCCATGGCCAACGCCGGGCCGAACACCAACGGCAGCCAGTTCTTCGTCATCTCTGGCCCTGACGGCGTCCGTCTCCCACCGCAGTACTCCCTCTTCGGCCAGCTCGTCTCCGGCCGGGACGTGCTCGCCTCGATCAACGGCGTCGGCACGTCATCCGGCAAGCCGCAAGAGCGTGTCGTCATCGAGTCCGTCACGGTCTCAGAAGCGGACTAGTGCCGTATCAGCCAGGCAGTGCCTCCACGCCAGCCACCTTCCCGTCCAGATAGACCGTCACATCGGCCACGTTGGCGCCAGCAGCGCGCCAAGTTCCGTCAGGTTCCCGGATGAGCGCCGTCCGCTCGGGTATGCCGGCGATCGGGACCCCTGCTGGGGCGAGCTCGAGCGTCCGCCACATCAGGTGGCCGCCTCCCGGCTCGTGGTGAGGGACGATCGCCAGCTGTTCGACCAACCCGAGGCCCACTGTGAATGCACCACCGCGGGGGTCCACCATCGGGTCGCAGAGGACCATCGCACCGGCGGACGATCCGGCGATCACTGTCCCGTCGCGCCAGGCGCTCAAGAGGGCTTCGAAGAGCAACGACCCCTTCAGGACTGAGCGGAGGTGGAGCGGTGATCCACCGCCCAGATAGACGAGCCCCGCCTCCCTTACCGCTCTCGCGTTCGCCTCGTCCATCGCGTCCTCGTGCCGGAGCACCATCAGGGGTCGCACGGTGGCACCGAGCGTTGCGAACCATCGAGTTGCCCACTCAACCGCCTTCTCGGGGCGTTGGTAGGCGGCCGCTGTCGGCAGGACGAGAACTTCCTTACCGCCCGAGGCCTCGAGCAACTCAGCGTCGAAGTCGGCGCCCTCTTGCCATTCGCCCCCACCCACGAGGGCCAGGACGCCTCGAGTCCCGGATTCAGTCCCGACCGTCCCCTTGGTGCTCATGAGCGGACAACCTAGGTGATCCCGCCGCGCGGCGGAACGGGCGGAGGCAGGTAGCTCGCCCTGATCGGCACGCCCTCGGCCGGGGAGTCAGGCCAGTCGAGTGCCCAGGTGGAGGCTTTCGAGGCATCGGGTCGAGCGCCGAGGTCGACCCCGCCGCGAGCCAGCCAGTCGAGCACGCCCCAGATCACGTCGCCGTGCGTGCACGCCGCGACGACAGCCTCCTCGAGCTCGGTGAGGAGCGCCAGTGCTTCGAGGGCGTCACTGCCCTCGTCCAGCCACTCCTCGAGTTCGACATCGCGGCCCGCTTGCTTGGCAAGCGGTGCGACTGTCTGGCGGCAACGCTCGGCCGGACTGGACAGGATCCGGTCCGGCGCCCCGCTCTCGGCCAACAGCTCGGCCAACAGCTCGGCCTGGCGCAGGCCGTTCGTCGTGAGAGGCCGGTCCCGGTCATCACCGTCGAAGCGGTGCCGATCCCCTGCCTTCCCGTGGCGGACGAGGTAGAGGCGCCGCACGGCGGTCCTAACTCGCCACGCCGGACGCGCCGATTGCGCTCCCGATAGCAAAGGTGACTGCGCCCGCTGTGGCGCAGATCAGCAACTGGCGGGCGGCGGACCACCACCAAGCCTTGCCGGTGAAGATCGAAAGGAGGCCGCCGATCACGAGAGCCCCGACGGTCGCCATGATGACGGCCGCGATAACGGCGCCATGCCCCGAGGATATGAGGAAGGGCAGCAGTGGCACCACGGCGCCGAGCGAGAAGGTGACGAATGACGAGACGGCCGCCTGCACGGGCTTGCCGAGGGCGTCGGGGTTGATGCCGAGCTCCTCGCGGGTGTGAGTCTCGAGTGCCAGCTCCGGGTCGGACATGACCTCGTCGGCTAGCTGCTCGGCGAGCTCTTTTGGAATACCGCGGCTCTCGTAGAGATGCTGGAGCTCCCGGTGCTCGCCGTGAGGGTGGCGCTCGATCTCACGACGCTCGATCTCGATCTCCCGTTCGAAGAGCTCGGTCTGGGCTCGCATCGAGATGTACTCCCCAGCTGCCATCGAGAACGCACCTCCCAGCAATCCTGCGAGCCCGGCCAAGCGGATGATCGAATTCGGCGGGCTGGCGCCAGCTAGTCCGAGGATCAGCGAGACGTTCGACACGAGACCGTCACTCACGCCGAAGACTGCTGCTCGGGCCCCCCCGCCTTGGATGTCCCGGTGGTGATGTGTCTGGTCTGCCTGCGGCCGTCCGCCAGCTTCTCGGCGGACGGACTTGGCTCTAGCCATGCCCAATGGTCTACCGCGCCGCGCCGAGCGTCGCGATCAGAACGGCGGCCGCGCCACGTACACTGACCGCCGACCCATGGACGAGACTGCCCTCGAGCCCACAGGCGCCGTCCTGCGCGCAGGTGGGCTGCGCGATCAACTCCGCGACCTCGTGTTGGCGCGGGGATATGAGAGGCGCGAGCAGGCGTTTCTCCTCTCTTCGGGCGGTCGCAGCCACGATTATGTAGACCTCCGGCGGGCCGTCAGCCGAGGTGAGGACTTGGATCTCGCCGGCAGAGCAGTAGCTGAGGCGCTCGATTCGGCGGGTATCGGATACGACCTGATAGGCGGCCTGACGATGGGTGCCGATCCGGTCGCGCACGCCGTTGCGATGCTGACCGGGCGTTCGTGGTTCTCGGTGCGCAAGGCAGCCAAGGAGCACGGCACCGGCCGGCGGACCGAGGGCGCAATGCTCGTTGACGGTCATAGAGCGGTGGTGTTCGAGGACACCGTCTCGACCGGGCGCTCGCTGCTCGAAGCGCTCGAAGTGGTGCACGCGTCGCCCGCGCAAGTGGTGGCGGTTTGCACTCTGCTCGATCGCGGGGAAGCCTTGTCCGCCCACCTCGTAAAGGCCTCACCAAACCTTTCCTACATCCGAGTCCTCACGTACGCGGACCTCGGCATCGAACCGCTCTGAGGCGGGGGGAGCATTTCGATGGACCTGCTCGACTGGATCGTTATTCTCCTCGTCATCGCGGCCGCGATCCACGGGCTACGCCTTGGGGCCGCAGTGCAGATCCTCTCGTTCATTGGAGCGCTCGTGGGGCTCGTCATCGGCGTCGTCCTCGTCTCGACGGTGACGCCGCACATCCACGGACAGTTCTCCCGATCGTTTGTCTCGCTGTTGATGCTGCTGGCACCCGTCGCGATCCTTTGGGGGGCGGGACGCCAGATCGGCGCCAAGCTATGGGGACATTTGCAAGGTCATCGGATCGCACATCTCGACGCTGCTGCCGGGTCTGCCATAGCCATGGCGGGGACGCTCGTATTCGTTTGGCTGCTCGCCTCGGTCATGGTGAACTCGCCGGTACCGACGATCTCGAACCAGATCGAGAATTCGTTCATCATCCGCGGCGTTGCGAACGTGATGCCGCCGATCCCTACGGAGCTCGCCTCAGTCGAGCACCTTCTCAACGAGGACGGGTTCCCGATCGGGGTGCTCGAGGCCGGGTCGGTCGCGCCGGTGAAGCTGCCGGCTTCGTCGCGCGTCGCAGCCGCCGTCGCCGCGGCGGGCGGATCGACGGTCCAAGTGGCCGCGTACGGCTGTGACCACGGTGACATCGTGGAGAACGGCTCCGGCTTTGTCGTCGCGAATGGGCTCGTGGTTACGAATGCCCACGTGGTGGCAGGCGCCACCCACATCATCGTCACCGACGAGGTGGGCGACCACGACGCCGTTCCCATCTTGTTCGACCCAGAGTTCGACATCTCGGTGCTCCGTGTCACGGGCCTGGCAGACCGTCCGCTTGCACTCGATCGGCACTACGTCAGCCGAGGCGTCGGTGCTGGCGTCCTCGGCTATCCAGAAGACGGGCCGTTCAACGCCCAGCCCGCCGGTGTGCTCACTCGACTCGACGCGCCGGGTCTCGACATCTACGACCAGCACGAGACCACACGCCAGATCTACGAGGTGCAGGCCCTCGTGCGGCCGGGCAACTCGGGCGGACCGCTCGTCGAGCCGAGCGGTCTTGTGATCGGCGTCGTGTTCTCCCGTTCGTCGATACCGAACTCCGACATCGGATACGCACTCACTTCGCCCGGCGTGCTGTCCCGCGTCCTCCAGGCCGAACGCGAGCCGGCGGACGACACGGTCGGCACCGGCCGTTGCATCGACAGCTGAGCCATGATGTTGCGGTGAGCCTACGCATCGAGGATTACGGCATCATCGGAGACACTCAGAGTTGCGCCCTTGTCGGGCGCGACGGTTCGATCGACTGGTGCTGCCTGCCACGTTTTGACTCGGGCGCACTCTTCGCCAAGCTGCTCGGGGACGAGCGCCACGGCTTCTGGCGCATCGCGCCCGCAGCCAGTCCACTCCCAGGGACGGCAGACCCGCTACTCGCAACGCGGCGGCGATACGTCGGCAACTCGCTCGTCCTCGAGTCGGAGTGGGAGCTCCCAGAGGGCACCGTCAAGCTGGTCGACTGCATGCCGATCCGCGACGAGCACCCCGAGATAGTCCGGGTCATCGAGTGCACCTCGGGCGAGGTTCAGATCCGGATGGACCTCGCGATCCGCTTTGAGTACGGCTCGGCGGTGCCTTGGGTAAGGCGCGTCGATGGCGTGCTGGCCGCCATCGCAGGGCCGGACGGGGTGGCGCTGTGGACGCCGGTGCACACTCGCGGCGAGGAGATGGCAACGGTGGCGGAGTTCACGATCCGCCAGGGCCAGCGCGTGCCTTTCAGCCTGACCTACTTCCATTCCCATGAGGAGATCCCACGTCCGGTCGACGGCGCCTACGCGCTCGAGCACGCCGCGGCGTACTGGGACGACTGGGCGGCGATGGACAAGATCGACCTGACCGAGTGGCAGGACGCCGTCGTCCGTTCTCTCATCACGCTGAAAGCGCTCACCTTCGCACCGACGGGCGGGATCATCGCGGCTGCCACGACCTCCCTGCCGGAGTCACTCGGCGGGAGCCGCAACTGGGACTACCGATACTCCTGGCTACGCGACGCCACTCTGACGCTCTCGGCGCTCATGGTGGCCGGCTACAGCGACGAGGCTCAGGCCTGGAGGGACTGGCTCCTTCGCGCGGTCGCGGGCGAACCGTCGAAGTTGCAGATCATGTACGGGCCGGCTGGAGAACGCACTCTGGTGGAGCGCGAGATCCCCTGGTTGCCCGGTTACGAAGGGTCGGCTCCGGTCAGGATCGGCAACGCGGCCGCCGGCCAGTTCCAGCTCGATGTCTATGGCGAGGTCATCGGAGCTCTTCACGAAGGCCGCCGGCTGGGACTCGACAGCTCAGGCCCGGCGTGGGACCTCGAGCGCGCCATCATGGACTTTCTCGAATCGGGTTGGAAGGAACCCGACGACGGCATCTGGGAGGTACGTGGGCCCCAGCGCCACTTCACGCACTCGAAGGTCATGGCCTGGACAGCCGTCGACCGGGCTGTGAAAGACGTCGAGGAATTCGGGCTCGAAGGCCCGGTCGATCGCTGGAGGGCGCTGCGCCACGAGATCCACACCGAAGTGTGCGAGAAGGGTTACGACCCTGAGCGGAAGACCTTCACTCAGTACTACGGGTCCACCGAGCTCGACGCCAGCACGCTCATGATCCCTCTCGTCGGCTTCCTCCCGCCGACCGACGAGCGCGTCGTGGGGATGGTCGAGGCCATCCAACGTGAGCTCACCCAGGACGGGTTCGTCATGCGTTACGACTCAACGAAGTCAGAGCATGTGGATGGGCTGACTGGGAGAGAGGGCGCGTTTCTCGCTTGTTCGTTCTGGATGGCGGACTCTCTGCACCTGATCGGCCGTCACTCGGAGGCGTTAGTGCTCTTTGAGAAACTCCTCGCGTTGCGCAACGACCTCGGCCTCCTCGCCGAGGAGTACGATCCCATCGCCGGCCGGCAGGTGGGCAACTTCCCGCAGGCCTTCAGCCACGTCTCGCTCGTCAACACTGCCGCGGGCCTCTCCCATGCCGAGACGCTTCACCCCATGAGCCACGCCGCAAGGATCGCGGGCATCAAGCCCGAGATGCACAAGATCCGCCGGACCAGCAGCCGTTCGAAGCTACGCAGGATCTTTTATCACTGATCCACGGCGATCAAGAAGGAGCCCCATGAAAGCCATCACTGTCGTCCCAGGCAAGGCCAACTCGACATCCCTCGAGGACTTCGCAGCCCCGACGCCCGACGAGGGCAGCGTTCTCGTCGACACGATCGCCGTCGGGATCTGTGGAACGGACCTCGAGATAGCGGGCGGCGAGTACGGCTGGGCGCCGCTCGGTCACGAGCGCCTCGTGCTCGGCCACGAGTCGATCGGCCGCGTCAGAGAAGCCCCTGCGGGCTCCGGCTTCGCCGAGGGCGACTACGTCGTCGGGATCGTGCGGCGTCCCGATCCGGTGCCTTGTTACAACTGCGCCGTCGGAGAGTGGGACTTCTGCCGCAACGGCCAGTACACCGAGCACGGGATCAAGTCCCTCGACGGGTTCATGCGCCAGCAGTACCGGGCAGAACCCGATGCCCTTGTGAAGGTCGATTCTGCACTCGGCGAGCTCGGTGTGCTCCTCGAGCCGACGAGCGTCGTGGCCAAGGCCTGGGAGCAGGCCGAGCGAGTGGCCAATCGGGCGACCTGGCACCCTAAGGTCGCAGTCGTCACCGGAGCCGGGCCGATCGGGCTTCTGGCGGCCTTGATCGGAGTGCAAAAGGGCCTCGCTGTTCACGTCTTCGACCAGATGACCGACGGACTCAAGCCGGACCTCGTTCGCGAGATCGGCGCCACCTATCACACGGGTCCGATCGAGCAGTCCGTCACGGACCCCGACATCATCATCGAGTGCACCGGCGTCGCGTCGCTCGTCTTCGACGCCATCGAGCACATCGGCTCCGGTGGCGTCGTCTGTCTCACCGGCGTCTCGTCGATCGGCCGCGAACTCTCGATCGACGCCGGGATGGTCAACCGCTCCATGGTCCTCGCGAACGAGGGCATCGTCGGCTCGGTGAACGCCAACCGGCGCCATTACGAGGACGCCGCCACGGCCCTCGCGACGGCGAACGTCGAGTGGCTCTCAAAGCTCGTCACACGTAAGGTGCCCATCGACGACTTCGCGCAGGCTTTCGAACGCCAGCCCGACGACGTCAAAGTCGTCATCCAGATCTCGGCGGAGTGACACTATGGCCATCTCACGCATCGCGGACGGGGTCATCGAGATAGACACCTTGCTCGGCGGATGGGAGCGCATGACCGCCGGCTACCTCATAGAAGGCCCACGCCCGGTGCTCGTGGAGACGGGCAGCCAGAGCTCGATCGAGACGTTGCTCGCAGCGCTGGCGGAGCTCGGAGTCACGCCTTCGGACCTTGCCGGCGTGGCCGTGACCCACATCCACCTCGACCATGCGGGCGGCGTCGGCGACGTCGCGCGCGCCTTTCCCGAGGCGACGGTTTACGTACACGAGAAGGGCGCCCGGCACCTGGCGGACCCGACCAAACTCGTCGATTCCGCATCACGGGTCTACGGCCCTTTGCTCGACTCCCTCTACGGACGCCTCGATCCCACACCGCCCGAGCGGATACACGTCCTCGCAGACGAGGAGGAGATCGACATCGGCAACGGCCGGACGCTTCGCGCGATCGACTCGCCCGGGCACGCAAAACACCATCTCGGACTCCTCGACTCCTCCTCGGGCCTGCTTTTCGCCGGGGATGCGGTCGGGGTCCGGCTGCCCGACGGCGGGCTTTTGCGCCCGGCGACGCCTCCACCGGACTTCGACCTCGACCAAGCGCTCACCTCCCTCCGCAAGTTCGCCGATCACAACCCGACGGGTATCGCGCTCGCTCACTATGGACTCGTGCCGGTACCACCTTCGGACTTGCTTGCCGAAGCGGCCGAGACGCTCACGGCCTGGGCCGAAGTGGCGACGCGGGCATGGCGTGAGGGGGCGGATATCGCGGAGGCGCTTGGGAAGGCTTTCGCAGGGGATATCGAGGCGGTACCGCCTGAGCACCGGGAGAAGCTCGAGACTCTCAACGGCATCCACTCCAACGCAGCGGGCCTGCGCCGGTGGCTCGACCAGAGCGCTGGCGCTGCGGCTACGACAGCACCCGGCGCCTGAAGTTCCGCAGTCCGAGCGTTAGGAACAGCGCCGAGAACCCGATCCATACCGGGTAGATCACGTAGAGGTGCATGTGTGAGAAGGGCGTGAACGCTGCCCGCATCCCCTCGGTGATGTAGATCAGCGGGTTCACGAGCACGAGGATCTGCAGCCAGTGGACGCCGCCCACTTTCACCGGCGACAGGCGGGTCCACTGGTAGTAGGTGCCTCCTAGGAATGTGATCGGCAAGATGATGAACCCGAACATGAGTCCGATGTTGCGCGGTTCGAAGTAAGTGCCGAGCAGGAGGCCGAGCGCGGTGAACCCGATGCAGGCGATCGGGATGAGGGTGATGATGATCGGCCAGTGGAACGTGAGGTGGGCGGCGACGCCAGGGGCATGGATGACCGCCGCGATCGGGAAGACGATCACCGCCGAGATGAGGCCCTGCACTGCGCCCGAGAGCACTTTCGCGATCGCCACGAGCCAGATCGGACACGGAGCCTGCACCCGGTCCTCGATCTCGCGGGTGTAGCCGAATTCCTGTGCAAGGGAGAGGGCAACCGACTGCACGCCTTGGAACATGATCGAGATCGCGACCACGCCTGGGACGAGGACGGTGGCGAATGCCGACTCGCTTGCCGTGCCGTGCCCGCCTCCGATGCCCTGGCCGATGGTCGGGAAGACGTAGAGGAAGACAAAGACGAGGAGGAAGGGTTGGATCACGGTGCGGAGGACGAACTCGATGAAGTGCTTCTTCACGACGAGGAGGTCGCGCTGGATGAGAGCGGCCAGCGCGAGGCGGCTGGCTGCGCCGGCGGAGCGGATCGGGCGGGTGGAGACCTGAGCGCGGGCGGGCGCGACCTTGCTTGTTGCTGTTGCCATCAGTCCCGCAGCTCCTTGCCGGTCATCGTGATGAAGACGGTCTCGAGCGTGGTCTCGCTCACCGACAGGTCCTCGATCTCGAAGCCGCCCTGCTCGGCGGCTTCGATCACGCGGGGGAGGAGGCGTTCGCGTCCCTGCACACGCAGCTCGACGCCGCCGTCCATCGTCCGCGAGCCGGTGACGCCTTCGACGTGCTGGCTCAGGTACTCGGCGAGCTTGGTCGTGTCGCCCTTGGCTTGGACAGTGAGGACCGTGTCGGTCCCGACGCTCTGTTTCAGGGCCTCAGGCGTGTCGAGGGCGAGGATCTGGCCGTGGTCCATGATCGCCACCCGGTCGCAGAGTTGGTCGGCCTCTTCCATATAGTGAGTGGTGAGCAGGATGGTCTGGCCGTCGCCGTTGAGCTCGCCGAGGATCTCCCACAGGGCGAGGCGGCTCTGCGGATCGAGCCCAGCCGTCGGCTCGTCCATCGAGAGGACGGCGGGACGGTGGAATATCGCGCGGGCGACCATCAGTCGCTGTGCCATGCCGCCGGAGAGCGCGTAGACGGAGGCCTTGGCCCATTTGGCGAGATGGAACTGGTCGATGAGGTCGTCCGCCGTCTTCTTCGACTCCTTGCGGGGGATGCCGAAGAGCAAGCCGTGGTAGTAGAGGTTTTCCCAGACGGTCAGCTGACGGTCGAGCGTGTTCTGCTGGGAGACGACACCGATCAGCTGCTTCGCGAGCGCGGGGTGGGCGACGACGTCGATGCCGCCGACGTGAACCTCGCCCGAGGTCGGGATGACTCTCGTCGTGAGCATGCCGGCTGTGGTGGTCTTGCCGGCCCCGTTCGGTCCGAGCAAGCCGAAGATCTCCCCCGCCCGGACATCGAGGTTTAGCGCGTCGACGGCCTTGAAGTCGGTGTTGGGGTACACCTTCGTGAGATCGTGCGTGTGGATCACGACCTCGGCGTTAGCGAGAGCCGCCGCTCGCTCGGTCGCGGCGGCGGCGGTGGTGCTGGTGCTGGTGCCGGTGGTGGGGCTGGTGCTGGTGGTCGAGCTGGGCAACATCAGGTGCAGCTTGTTGGGTGGGACACCCTGGGGTCAAGAGCGGGCACCGCCACCCGGCGCCGCCCGCACGCGTNNGCTCTCGCAATCTGGGGGGGGTTGAGAGGAGCGCGCTCGCGTCTCACCTTGGCTGAGTAGGCAATCTAGTCTGAGGGCTTACCTGTAACCACCGGGCGTCTCGCGCCGGCGGTACGGAAAGTGGCAGTCCAAGCGAGGGAGGGGCCTGCTCTTGGAAACCACCAGCAGGTGGGCGATACGGCGGGGAGGCGCGGGCGAGCTGGTGCTCCCCGAGCCGCCTACGGACATCGAGCGGGGCCTGTATGTAAAGAGGCACCTGAAGGTTCTCGCGGCAGCCCTCATCGTCGCTTCCATCGGCATCACTTACAGCCTCGTCCGCATCTCGCTCGCCATCCGATGGGGCGAGGTCCTCCTCGTCTACTCGTGCTATGCAGCGCTTTCGTTCTCGGTGTCGCTGTACAGCAACTACTTCACTAAGGACTTCGACGTCGATGGCCACGACGCCTTCGTGAGATCGTGGCACTTCAACTCCTATCCCTCGATCGACGTCTGGCTGCCGAATTGCGGTGAGTCGATCGACGTTCTCCGCAACACCTGGACCCGTGCCCGCAACATCGAGTGGCCGGGGGTCGTGAACTACTTCTGCCTGGACGATCGCGGACTCGAAGAGGTTCGGACGCTGGCGGACCAGTTCGGCTTCACCTACATGTCACGGCCGGACAAGGGTTGGATGAAGAAGTCCGGGAACTTGAAGTTCGCCTTCGAGCATTCCTTCGGCGAGCTGGTCTTCCTACTCGACGCGGACTTCTGCCCACGGCCCGACATCTTCATGGAGCTGGTCCCGTACCTCCAATCCGACGAGCACCTCGGGATCGTGCAGACCTCGCAGTACTTCCGCATCCACGACTCTCAGAACTGGATCGAGAAGGGCGCCGCCCAGGTGCAGGAGTACTTCTATAGGGCATGCCAGTGGTCTCGTCAGCAGCGCGGCGCCTCGATATGTTGCGGGACGAACGCCCTCTACCGGCGATCAGCTCTCGAGGAGAACGGCGGCATGACCCTCGTGCCCCAGGGCGAGGACATGCGGACGGGGTTCGACCTCCAGCTTCTCGGCTGGAAGATGCTCTACCTTCCGCTCAACCTCGCCGCAGGGCTCTGTCCCTCGGACCTGTCGGCGTTCTTCAAACAGCAGTACCGTTGGTGCACCGGTTCGCTGCGGTTGCTCACAGAAAAGCGGTTCTGGACTGCAGACCTGCGTCCTTCCCAGCGGCTGTGCTACATCGCCGGGTTCAACTACTACTTGCTCACGGCGATGTATACGTTCGTGATCCCGACTCTGATGCTCACGATGCTGACCTTTTACCCCGAGAGGTTCCGCGTCACGAACTACATCGTGTTGTTGCCGGCGATGTTCGTGATGCTCTTCGTGTACCCGCTCTGGCATCGCTGTCGTTACGGACCCGATGCGTGGTCGGTGAAGATCATCTGCGAATGGTCGTATGTCTTCGCGATCCTCGACTTCTTGATGGAGACGGTGATTCCCTGGGATGCAACGGGTTCCGGCGACGCTTCGGTGGCATCAACAGCACGATTTCGGCAATTCCAGCTCTCTTCGGTACTCTGGAACGGGGTGAGTTCGATACTGTGGGTCGGTCTCGGGATCTGGCGAGTGGCGACCGGAGACTGGGTCAGCTTTCTCTTTGCCGTAGTCATGGGCTGCTTTTATGTGACAAATTCGTACCGGCTCGTCGAGTCCTTCTTTACCAGGGAGTTAGTTGCATGAAACACCGGGCACTCATACTGGGGATGAGCGCGATGGTAGCGGCGGGGATTCCTGCAGTCTCTATTGCCGCTGTCAATGGCGGGTCGGGTGCTTCGAGCCACGCCCATAGGCCGGCCATCGTGCAGACGGCCAGCAAGAAGCACAAGATGATCCTGAAGGGTATAGACGTTGCCTGGGGGACCACCTCCAAGACGAATCTGCCCTGGGTCGAGAGCGAGGCGCACAAGATCGTCGACTACGTCCTCTCGCTGCACGCCAATACCATCTCGATCAACTTCAAGTACTTCCAGAAGCACCTGGATTCGGACTCGGTCTACACGAACGTAGGTACGCCCACCCCGCGGGACCTGGCGCCGGTGATCAAGATCGCCCAGTCCGCCGGCCTCATGGTCCAGCTGCGACCGCTTCTCTCGGTCGTGGACAGCGACCAGCCGCGGGGCGTCGCCCTGCCGGCGCACCCGACGGAGTGGATGCACTCGGTGTACAAGACGCTGTGGCCTTATCTGAAGCTCGCCCAGCAATATCACGTAGAGGCGTTCGTCTGGGGCTCCGAGTTCACCAAGATGACGGCGCACCTGCCGGAGAAGGATTGGACATGGCTGATCCAAAAGATGAAGTCGATCTACACCGGCAGGCTCGAGTACGCCGCCGGCCACGCCGCGTACCTGGTGAGATCGGGTCCGGAGTCGCCGAACATGCCCGGGTACAAGGACTACGTCGACGGGTACTTCCCAGTGAACGCAGGGCCGCACGCGTCGGTGAATCGACTCATCGCCGGGTGGCAACAGTGGCTGAAGGTCGTCCCGAAGTCCACGCTCTCGAACACTGTGATCTCCGAGGTGGGGATCCCCGTCGCGAGCGACGCCTACGAGATGCCGTGGGGCTCGCCCCCGACCTCGTTGAAGTACCTCCCCATGCAGGCTCACTGGTTCACCATGGTCTGCGACATCGTGAAGATCGATCACATGAAGGGAGTGTTCTTCTGGCGTCTTGACTTCCCCATTGATCCGTATTCCATCAAGGGGAACTCGCCGGCGCTGACCTCGGACGCGTTCGCCGACCGACCTGGAGCTGACGCGATCAGCACCTGTTTCTCGAGGACTTTGTGACCGACCTTCTCGCGCCACGCCGAGCCAGAGCCGTCGAGGCCCCGCCGGCGGTCGTCGAGGAGCGCGGTGGTTCTCCGCCAAACCAAGCCGAGACGGGGCCGCCGAGCAGGTTGCTGTGGGTCCTCCCACTCGCACTCGTCCTCCTCGTCCAGCTCCTGCTGTCGATTAGGCAGCACAACACCGCCTTCCAGGACGAGGCGCTCTACCTTTACGTGGGGCACATCGACCTCCTCACCTGGCTGCACGGAGCGACGTTCCATGACTTCTCGCTCTCGTGGTACGCCGGATGGTTCTCGGGCGACCCGTACCTCTACCCACCGCTGGCGGCGATCGCCAGCGCACTGGGAGGGCTCGAGGCCGCGAGGGATCTGAGCCTCGCGTTCATGCTCGGGTCCACCGTCTGCGTCTTCGGGTGCGGCCGGCGGCTCTTCGGCGTCCTGCCCGGGTTGTTCGGGGCTGCGCTGTTCGGCTTTTCAGCGCCGACTCTGTTTCTCGGGAATTTCGCAACCTTCGACGCCCCGACGATCTTCCTTTTGTCCTTCGCGGCGTGGATCACCTGCGTGGCGGCTGACTCTGACAGTCATGCGATGTGGGGCTTGACGGTCGCGGCGGGGCTGATAGCTGGCGCAGGAGGGTTGACGAAGTACGTCGGGATTCTGTTCTTCCCGACATTGGCGGTCCTGAGCGTGATGTCGACGGTGTCGCGTTCGGGCTGGGTGCGGGCCTGCGTGCGGGGGGCGGTGTTCGCGCTGAGCGCAGCCGGTGCACTGCTCACCTCGGTGGCGCTGCAGCCAGAGATCGTCAAAGGCTTCACGGCGACTACGGCTACGAGATCGGTGATGGGGGCGTCACGCGCCTCGACCGTCGTAGGCACTGGCGCGGTCCTCGGGCGGTCGCTGTGGTACATCGGCGGCATAGTCGTACTTGGTCTGTTCGGCTGTGTCACGCTGAGGCTTCGGCGGGCTCCGCCCGCCACTCAGCTGCTCGGTGCGGCGCTCTTCATCACGAGCCTGCTCGTGACGGTGGGACAAGCGTGGCTCCACACCACTGTCTCGCTCTTCAAGCAGGACGGCTACGGGCTCGTCTTCGTCGCGATAATCGCAGGCGAAGGCCTCGCGCAGCTCGTCAGATGGTGGAAGGGCCGTGCGGTGGTGCCTGTTCTGGGCGTCATCGCGTTGCTGCTGTCATTCGCAGGCAACACGTTCCAGACCGACATGCGCTGGCCGAACGAGACGAACATCATCAACTACATGGGGACGAAAGTGCAGCCGGGCAAACAGGTCTACCTCGCAGACCTCGACCAGATCTTCGAGTATTACTTGCAGGATCGCACCGCCGTGTCACAGTGGGTCTCGACCGACAACTTCACCTACTATGACCCCACGCTGCACCGTTCTCTGACCGGCCTAGGGGCCTATCGCAGTGCTATCGACAACTCCTACTTCTCCCTGATCGTGCTGGGATCGAAGGGCCCGAACGAAGCGCTCGACCGCGAGCTCGACCGCGCAATCCACCTCAGCGGCCACTACAAGCTCGTCACCGAGATGCTCGGCAACACCGGCAGCACCGAGAAGTGGACGGTCTTCCAGGCAGTGATACCCGCGAACCGGACATGAGAAGAAAGATCATCGGGCTCGTCGCGCTCCTGGTCGTCACGTCAGGAGTGGTGGCGTGGCACCTGCGCTCCGACGAAGGTTCCACGACGGACCCGGGCATCACAACAGGTGCCCAGCCGACCCACCATCTCGCCGAGGCGCTCGGCATCGACGTCTGGTGGCACAAACGTGCCCCGTACACGACGCCTACCGAGGAGCGGGCCGAAGCCGACGCGATCGTCCGGTACGTCGACGTCAACCTCCATGCGAACTCCATCTCCATCGGCTTTCCGATCTACACCTCCTCGGACACGTCCGATCACGTCTTCACCACGAAGGCGACTCCCTCGACGAGCGATCTCCTGATATTGATCCACGCAGCCGAAACGGCTGGTCTCCGTATCCAGATGCGACCTCTGATCAATGTCGGCGTCTCGAGCTACAGCTGGCGAGGCCGGCTCAAGCCTGCGAATCTGAGGGCCTTTTTCACCTCGTACTACGAGACACTCAAGCCTTACCTGGCGCTTGCCCAGCGCGAGAAGATGTCGAGTTTCGTCTACGCGAGCGAGTTCTGGTCGCTCAGCGTCAAACAGGCCGATGCGCCTGCGTGGGAACACCTCGTGTCGCTGATGAGCTCGGTTTACCACGGTCGGCTCGAGTACGACTCATCGGGCGTGCCTTACCTCCGCAATCAGGTCGTCGTTCCCGGCTACGCCCACGTGATGGACGCGTACTTCTCGGTTCCAGTCGGCTCGAAGGCCACCCCCGCTCAGCTGTACCAGGGTTGGGTCAGCCGGTTCGACCAGCTCCCAGCCTCGGTCGTGGCGGATTCGACGATCGAGGAGCTCGGCTTCATAGCCCGGTCCGACGGCTACGAGCACCCCTCCCGCGTCGACAGCGGGCCGACGGACTCGAAGTACCTGTATATGGAGGACCGGTGGTTCACCATGGCCTGTGAGATCGTCCACCGGTTCCACATACGCGGCGTGTACTTCTGGAACCTGGATTTCAACACCGACCCGCTCACCACCCCGGGGACTGCTGAGTCTCTCGGTCCGACGATCTGGGCGGATCGGCCTGGTGCGACTGCTATCGAGCGGTGCTTTTCTCGGTTTGCCGCGTAGCAAGACGCCGATCCCACGAGGCCCGCTCGGCGTCGTCCATTGCGTACGCGATGAAGAGCGACCGCAGGGCATCGGTGAGCACGAGCTGGTCGTGCTCGTCCGGCCGCGCGAGATGCTCCAGCACGAAACCATCGACCATCGCCATGAACGCCCGCGCGCCCTCCCTCGGGCGCCGCGCGCCGGCAGCGCTGAGAGCGGTCTCCGCCGCGCGCTCGAAGGCGTTCATCGACTCGGCGACGGCATCACGCAGGTGTGAGCTCCTCGCCGCGTGAAGGTATGCCTCGATCTGGGCGAGCTCCATCGCTCTGTCTCCGGTGAGGAGAACCTCTGCGAAGAGGGCGGCGATCTCGTCACCTGTCGCTTGGCCTGGCAACGCGCGGGAAACTGCGTCGAGCTCGGCTGCCCGGTCGCTCGTGAATCGGCGCGTCGCCTCGTCCAAGAGCTCGTTCATCGAGGAGAAGAAGTAGCTCGTCGTCGAAAGCGGCACCCCGGCTCGTGCTGCGATCGCCCGATGGGTGGCGGCAGTCGTTCCTGACTCGGCCACGATCTCCATCGCGGCTCGCAGTAGGGCGTCCCGCCGCCGTTCGGCAGAGGCGCGGTGCGGGCGGTCGCGGGTTGGGGTCATGGTGTAAGTGCCCGCGGTGTCCCGTTGAGGCGGGCGAACATCGAGCGCTGGGACTTGTAGAGCTTGGGGAATTCGCCGTAGAGCTGGTCGTAGGTCGCGCGCGTGGCTGGGTCCGGAGAGAACGTCCGCTCGGGGCCGATCAACGTTCCCACCTCGTTGCTCGTGACCGCGCCGAGCGCGATCCCGGCGAAGACCGCCGCTCCGCGGAGGTTGGCGTGAAGCGGCAGGGCGACTCGCTCGATGGTGCGGTCCATCACGTCCGCGTGGATCTGGCACCAGAGGTCCGACTGCGCTCCACCCCCGATGATGCGAATCGGGTCGAGGTGCCGCCCGGCGAATGATTCGACGGCTTCGTGAAGCCACAGGCTGTTGAACGCGACGCCTTCGAGCACAGCTCGCGCGAGGTCCGCCCGCGTCGCGTGCAGCGAGACGTTGTGGAAGCCGCCCCGTGCCCTCTTGTCGTCGACCGGCGAGCGCTCGCCGTTAAGCCATGGAGTGAAGATGACCTTGCCGGCACCGACTGGCGAGGTAGCCGCCTCTGCCAGCACTTCGGAGTAGCTCGAGCCCGGGAACAATGTGTCCCGCAGCCACTGCAGACACAACCCGCCCGTCTCGTGGTTGTTGGCGATCATGTACTGAGCGGTGTTCAACCCGGGGACCGAGACGATCGAGTGGAGGGGGTCGGTCTTCTTGAAGGGCACCGGAGCACCGATCCATGCGGTCGTCGAGATCGCAAGGTGCGTGTCGAAGTCCCGCACGGCTCCCGCTCCACAGGCAGCCGAGTGGAGGTCCGGCGTCCCGGTGACGACTCGCACGCCGTCGGGTAGCCCGAGTTGCTCGGCGACGGCGGGGGTAACCGTGCCGATGACCGAGCCAGTCGGGACGAGGGGCGGGAGCTTGGACCCGTCGATACCGGCGAGGCGCACGAGGACCGGGTCGTAGCTCATGGCATCCAGCCGGCGATTGTCGGTCAACCACGATGCCGTCATGGAGGCGTGCGTCGCGGCTGGCCGCCCAGTAAAGCGCATAGAGAGGTAGTCGACCGGCTCTAAGTAATACGCAGTCTTCGCGACTACCTCGGGGCGCTCGTTCTGGAGGTAGAGGATGTGACCGATCGGGTCGGCGCCGCTCGAGGAAGGCGCACCGCCGCTGCGCCGGATCCACTGGAGGGCCGGCCGCGGGGCATAGCCCGCGACGGGTCCGCCGATCACCTTGCGGGAGTACTGCGCCCCGCGGATGTCCATCCACATGACGCACTCGCCGACAGGCTCGCCCGATGCGTCGACCGGTACCGTGCTCGCCCACTGGCCCGTGCACGACACCGCCTCGATCTCGTCGGGCTCGAGCGCACCGCTTGCGAGACCGCGGCGCGCGGCGTCGCATATCAGCTCCCACCACGCCGCCGCGTCCTGCGACGCGCCCCCACCTTCCAGCCACGCGGTGGGGACCAGTTGATGATCGTGCCAGAGGATCTCGCCGGTGAACCGGACATAGCCCACTTTGGGACCGCCGGTCCCGAGGTCGACCGCTAGACAGACGCCTGAGCGAGAGCCAGCGGCAGCGCTCACGCCGAGACCGGCGGCAGCGACTGGTGGCGATCCATCATGTCGCCCATCACCAGGCGGATGAACTCGTCGGCCTCGTCGGTCATACCACCAGCGACGCCACCGTAAATGGCGCTGCTCTTGGCCGGGACGCCTGCTGAGTGCTGTGCCTTTGCCCATGTGACCGCCTCGTCGAGATCTGCGGCGAAGCTCTCCGCCACGCCCGGTTGGGTCTGCGGTCGCGTGACCGCCATGTGTAGCGCGTTCGGGTACTGCTGGCCATTGAAGCGCCATCCGCGCAGGCGCATGAAGTCGTTCACGTGGTACACGTCGAACTCGTTGCTCGTGAACGAGAAGAGGAACGTCGGCTCTCCCACCATCTCGAGCTCCCTGTGCGAGCGCACCGCCACTTGCATCACCGCAGAGGCGTCGAAGATTTCCTTTGCGTAGCCGCTGTACCCCTCGCGCCCGAGCGAGACGAGCGACGCCCATGTCGCCGCGAGCAGACCGCCAGAACGCGATCCCTCCATACCCGGCGAGCAGTACTTGCCGCCGCTCCAGTCCGTCAGGAAGAAGTACTGCGAGTTGCGCAACGCCTTGTCGCGAAAGAGCAACGTCGAGGTGCCCTTCAACGAGTAGCCGTACTTGTGGGTGTCGGCCGAGATCGACGTGACGCCTGGCACGCGGAAGTCGAAGAGCGGGATCTCGTAGCCGAGCTCCTGCCCGAAGGGAAGTATGAACCCGCCGAGGCAGCCGTCGACGTGAAGACCGACGCCCCGCTCGCCAGCGATCTCGCCGAGCTCGGCGATGGGGTCGATCGTCCCGTACCCGTAGTTGCAAGCCGAGCCGATCACAGCGACGGTCTGGTCGTCGATGTGATCCCGGACCCAGTCGAGGTCGACCTTCGTGGTCTTCTTGTCGATCGGAGCCTTGCGCAGCTCGACGCCGAAGAGGTGGCACGCCTTGTCGAAAGCGGGGTGGGCCGTCTCCGGCTTGATCACGTTCGGGCGGGTCACTCCACGTGTCTGCGCCGCGTGTTCGCGGTACGCCAGCACCGCGTGGCAGATGCTCCCGGTCCCGCCGGAGGTGACGAGTCCGGCAGGCGTCGTGCCTTGTATGGCCTCGCCGTGGAAGAGGTCGAGCGCCATCGCGATGATCTCGCCCTCGAAACGGGTCTGGCTCGGGCATATATCGCGCTGCAGGGCGTTCACGTGTGCGTAGAGACCGAAGGCCTCGTTCATAAAGGCGTAGTGCTCGTGGTCGCCGCAATACATCGTTCCTGAGCACTTGCCGGACTCCCACGAGGCGTCCTCGCTCGTCGCCATCTCCCGCAGTTCGGCGAGGATCTCGGCGCGCGGCCTGCCCTTTTCAGGAAGTGTCCGATTGACGTCGAACTTCTCGGCGTAGGGGTAGTCGTGGCTCATCGCACCGGCTCCTTGTCGATTTGGCCCAGCAGTCAAGCACAAACCTGGACATCTGTCCAGACTCACTCGAGGCACGCGAACACCCAGTTGACTCTCCGGTCTGCTCGTCGGCCAGTGCTTCGACGCGAGCGGGTCGCCTTACGTCTGAAGAGGCAACACCTCGGCCGCGAGCCAGTCGAGCTCTTCCTCGACGTCGCCCACGTCACCGGCTCCACCGGTTATCGGCCGCAGCACGAACTTCGAGCAGCCGGCTGCCACATACTCGTCGAGCAGCCGGTGGAGAGCGTCGGCTCCGACTGGGATCAGGACTCGGGGATCGACGTCCGGCCGGCGGGTCCGCACCGCCTCGAAGGGCGCCACTCCGGGGTCCGAGCGGGCGTAGCCGATCGACATCCCGAAATGCTCAGGGTCGATCTCGCGACCGGCTGCCGATGCAGCCTCGTTGATCTGGCCCACCGCGACGGTGACCTCGGCCGGCGTCATGGCGGCGCCGAGCCAGCCGTCGCTCAGCCGGCCTGCACGGTCGAGTGCCCGCGGGCCGAGGCCGCCGAACCAGAGCTCGAGCGGTTCCTGCACCGGCCGTGAGGCGCCTTCCGCCCAACGTTCGCGGAGAGTGACGATGATCCGCTCCAGCTCCACCCCACGGTCGCGGCCTTCGATGCCGAGTGCGGCCCGCTCGGCCGGAGTGCCCACGCCGGGAACCATCATCAGCAACAGCCGGCCAGCAGAGAGCTGGTCGAGCTGGGCGAGTTGCTTGGCCAGCTGGACCGGGCTGCGGCCGATTGGGACGACATTCGCGCCGAGCTTGAGACGTGTCGTGCGGGCTGCCGCGATCGCGAGGCCGACGACGGGCTCGATCGACCCACCGAGCGGGATGTCCGAGAGCCAGATCGTGTCGAAACGCCGCGCCTCCAACCCATCGACCAGTGTCCGGTACAGGTCGGGATCGAGCGAGCCTCCGCCTGGCGAGACGGCGAATCGGATCTTCATGGGGCCTCCGGTTCAAGTTCGACGACGAAGAGCGGAACCGGAGTCTCGATCCCACGCAGAGCCTGCAACCAAATCGGCTCGAAACGCAACCCGCTACCGCCTCCATCACACTTCCCACTCACGCCCTCGGTCACAACGACACCACTCTCGGGCGCGGCCTTCACCGCCCGGGAGGGCTCGCGAAATCGAGCCGGACATGAGCATCGAGCGTGTACGCAGTCATCGTCAGCGAACCGGCGAGAGCGCCCTCGACTAGTACGTCGCAGGTGCGGCTGGCCTCGGCTGCGAGCGCCGCGACATAGAGCAACGGGATGAAGTGGTCAGGCGTCGGGACAGCGAGTGCGAACTCGTGCAAATCCTCGACGCGCAGGATCTCCGCCGGCTGCTCGGACATCAGTCCGCGGGCGTAGTCGTCGAAGCGATGCGCCCAGTCGAACCCCGTCGCGCCGAGTGCGAATTGCACCATCTGGAGGTTGTGCACGACATTTCCACTGCCCACAATGAGGACGCCCTGGCCCCGAAGCGGTGCGAGGCGCGCGGCGAGGTCGAGGTGGTATTGCAACGGCTTGAAGGCGTTGATGGAGAGCTGGATGACCGGGATGTCGGCGTCAGGAAACGCGTGGCGGAGGACAGACCAGGTGCCGTGATCGATGCCCCAGCTGTCGCTGTCGAGGCCGACCCACTCGGGCTTTACGGCCTCGACGATTTCTTCCGCGATGGTGGGGTCGCCAGGAGCGGGGTATTCGACCGCGAAGAGCTCGGGCGGGAAGCCGAAGAAGTCGTGGATCGTGCGGGGTTGTCTCATCGCAGTGACTGCCGTCGCGTTGATGTACCAGTGGGCCGAGATCACGAGGATCGCCCTCGGTCGTGGCACCGAGGCGCCGAAGTCGCGCCAGGCATCGGTGTAGCGATTCTCCTCGATCGCGTTCATCGGTGAGCCGTGGCCGATGAACGCAGCGGGCATCAATGTGTCAGGCATGTCGCCATTCTTCACCGCTCCGGGGGAGCTGTGTTCGAGACATCGACCACGATGACCGAGACATTGTCGTGACCGCCGGCGGCGAGAGCCTGTTCCACCAGCCGGTTGGCGGCCATCGCCGGATCGGGTGATTCGAGCAGCGTGACGATCATCTGATCCTTGGTGAGCTCACTCGTAAGACCGTCCGAGCAGATCATGAACCTTTCGCCAGGCTCCGGATCCAGCATCCAGTAATCGACGTCCAGGGTCTCGCTTGTTCCGATTGCTCTCGTCACCACGTTGCGAACAGGTGAGCGCCGAGCTTCTGATTCCGATATGGCACCTTCGTCGAGGAGCTCTTGTACCTCGGAGTGGTCTCGTGAGACCTGTGTGAGGCTGCCATCGGCGAGTCGATAGAGCCGAGAGTCTCCGACGTTGAAGGCCATCCAGCGTTCGTCCCCTTCTCCGCCGACGAGAGCAATGCCGACGAGCGTTGTCCCCATTCCCCGCATGGCCTCCGATGACGAGCTCTTACTGATCACCGCGTTGTTCGCCGCTTCGATCGCGTTCTTCAGTTCGTCAGCCGATAGAGGGGCATGGGTCGTGAGTTCGCGTAGGAGTCCAATCGTGAGTGCACTAGCGACGTCACCTGCTGCATGGCCCCCCATCCCGTCTGCGACGGCAAAGACGGGCAACGCTGCGAGGAGGCTGTCTTCGTTGCGCTGGCGGACTAGGCCGGTGTCGCTGGCAGTCCCCCAGTTGAGAGCGATCATCGAGTACGAGGTCCCATCACCGAGCTGCCTCCGTTTGCCCGCAAGCGGACGCTCGCGGCCGTCAACAGACGACTCGTCGGCCAATCTACCGGCGGCTCCGGGGCGGCTTGTCCGAGGCGGCACTACCCTGGGTCAACTTCCCCCTACGAGGTAGAGGAGGTGCGGCCGGTGGCTGTCGAGCACATGAGCCCACTCGATTCGACGTTCTTGCACATCGAGGACGGCGTCACGCACATGCACATTGCGTCGACGTTGATCCTCGAAGGCCCCCCGCCGCCCTACGAGGACCTGCTGGAGATGATCGCCGGCAAGTTGCGGCTGGTTCCGAGGTACCGGAAGGTCGTGCAGTTCGTGCCGTTGCAGCTGGGGCGCCCTGTCTGGGTCGACGACGCTCACTTCCACCTCGAGTACCACGTGCGGCACACGGCGCTGCCTGCGCCTGGCGGGGACAAAGAGCTAAGGCGGCTGATCGGTCGCATCATGAGCCAACCGCTCGACCGCAACCGTCCCCTCTGGGAGCTCTGGATGGTCGAGGGTCTCGACGACGGCAAGTGGGCGATCATGTCGAAGGTTCACCACTGCATGGTCGACGGAGTGTCGGGGACCGAGTTGTTGACGGTCGTGCTCGACATGGTTCCCGACCCGCCCCGCCCCGGGCCCGACACCTGGAAGGCGCAGCCAGCCCCGTCTCCCTTGTCGCTCGCCGTGCAGGCCGTTGGAACCATGGCTGTGAGCCCGTTCGAGCAGATGCGTGCTCTGCGGGCGTCCACGAGGGTGCCTCGCAGTGCGATCGCGCATTTGCGGGAGGCCGGCAGAGGGCTCGGCGCCCTCGCAGGGGTTGCTCGTCCGATGCCGCCGTCGAGCCTCAACGGCCCGATTGGGCCTCAACGCCGCTACGACTGGGCCGAGAGCTCGGTCGACGAGGTGAAGCGTGTGCGCAAGGCGTTCGGCGGAACGTTCAACGACGTCGTCCTGACAGCGATTACGGGCGGCTTCCGAATCTTGTTGCAGTCACGAGGCGAGAACGTCGACCGCGTCGTGCGCACGATGGTTCCCGTATCGGTGCGGCCGCGGGACGATCGCGGTGTCGCGGTTGGCGACGGGAGCGTGTCCAATCAGGTCTCGGCGATGTTCGCCGAGCTGCCGGTAGGCATTGCCGACCCGATCGAGCGCCTGCATACCGTCAGCTCCCAGCTCGCTGACCTGAAGGAGTCGGCTCAGGCGGTGGCGGGCGAGGCTCTGACCTCGCTCTCCGGATTCGCACCGCCCGCCCTGCTCGCACTTGGTGCCCGCCTCGGGACCAAGGCGGCCCAGCGCAATGTGAACACGGTGACGACGAACGTGCCGGGTCCGCAGATGCCGCTGTACGCCCTCGGTCGGCGGGTACTGAGCGCCTACCCCTTCGTGCCGCTCGGCGGTCAGATCCGCATCGGGATCGCCATCTTCTCCTACGACGGCCAGCTCACCTTCGGGGTCACTGGCGACTACGACTCAGCCCCCGACCTGCACATCCTCTGCGACGGCATCGAGAAGGGAATGGCCGAGCTGCTCGCGCTGGCGGACTGAGGTCGGTGGCGCCACCCCTCGCCGCGGGCCGCGCCCACTCTCGTCTGGCCTCCACCTGGCCTATGCGGCCGCTAACCGACCAGCGATGATGTCGTAGACAGCCTCGTCGTTAAGGAGGCTTAAGTGATGGTGGCCCCCGAGATCGTGGCTCGTACCCGGCTGGAAGGAGATGTGCTGCTCGGGCCGTCTCCGCGTTGCTCGACCATGCGCGCTCGCCGGCTGCACGAGCAGATCGCCGACCATCTGGCCGACGAGGCTGTCGGGCTCGCGGGCGACGGTCGCCGACACGGTGTAGTGGTTGGCGGTCTTGAGCAGAGGGACGTCATCGCGGTGATTCTCTCGGCAGGTGTTCGAATCACACCCGGTCCAGTCCTCGTCGGTGAGGTAGCCATGCCGGAGGTCGTCGATCCCGGCGCTGCGCTCGGTCAGCAGCGCGCCGAATGGGACAGGCGTCTTGCGCTTGTGCAACGCCCAGCCGGCGAATTGTGCCCAGCGAGCAAGAGGTGCTCCGAGGTGAGGGCTCCCGAGCGTAAAGATGTTCCTTACAAGCGGCACGAACGCTCGCTCTTCCGCAGAGCCGTAGTGGCAACCGCTGCGGATCACGAGGCCTCCCATCGAGTGGCCGACGAGCAAAAACTCGCTCACAGGCTCTGGGCTCGGCCATCGGGAGGCGAGCTGATCCAGCAGACCGGCGAGTTCGCGGCCGTTCTCCGAGATGTGCCGCCCCGTGTTGTACCTGAGGTAGACGGGCGTGTAACCGAGCTCGGAAGCGAGGCGCGATCCGTAGCTCACGCTGTCTGGCCCCGCGTTCATCCGCCAGCTCATCTCGGTCTCGCCGAGGCCGTGAACGAAAACCGCGATCCTGCTCGTCGCGTCTGGGTACGCCGACCCAAGCACTTGCCGCTCGATTGGCACGTCGCTGCCCCCGAGGCGCACGGCCATCGAAATGGCGAGGGGGTTGCCCTCCGATTCCAGCCGGTCACCGACAGCAGCGTTCAGCGCTGCGATGACGTGATTCGAGGTCCCGCTGGCGCCGACCTGTATCGACGACCCGACGCCGGATCGCTCCAGCAGGTCGCTCGCCAAGTGGCCGATGGTCGTCCCGGCGATTCGCACGATCTCGTAGGTGGCCCGGGTCGCTGTTCCCTGGAGGGCGTCGAACGGCGCGCTCCTCGGAATGTGACGCAGTGCAGCTCCCGCGATCTGGAGATGCGCCTCCTCGATGTTCGCAACCGTGCCTGAGTACAACTCGGTGCCGAGGCGCCCCGCCGCTCGCACTTCTTCTGGCTTCATTCGTCGCTCGCTTCCGGGTCTCGGCCCTGCTGCATTCTTACCGCGCTGAGGACCCTCGGAAAGTGGGCAAGCCAGCCTCACCCGGTCCGGAAGCGCGGCAGCACCTCGTCGCCGAACAAGGCCAAGCTGGACATGATCCGCTCGTGCGGGATGCGGCCCGCCTGGATCATGCAGATGATCTGGTCGGCCCCGATGTCGACGTAGGACTGAACGCCCTCGGCCACCTTGTCTGGCGTGCCGATCAGCGAGTACTCGTCCTGGATCCGCTCTTCGAACGGCCTCGAGAACTGGGCGATGAACTCCGGGTCGTGGACGAGGTTCGTGTAGTACTCGTATCCCTTCACGTCCTTGCCGGCCCAGGGCGCGAAGAGCTTCGCCGTCTGGGCCCCGTACCAGAGGGCCGCGACGCCACCCATCTCGAGCGCCTCGGCCGGATCCTGCGCGCAGTACATCATCGTTGCAGGAGCGACAGCGTTGTTGACGAACTTGCCGACCTGCCGGCTCGGTGTCTTGATGAGCTCCTTGTACCGCTTCAGGGAGTCGACGATCTTGCCGGGGGCACCGACGCCGAACGCGAGAACACCGATCCCGAAGTCGGCCGCCAGATCGAAGGAGGCCGGTTGTGTGCATGCCATCCATATCGGCGGGTGCGGGTCCTGGAACGGCTTGGGGAGAACCGGTCGCTCGGGCATTGAGAAGTACTTCCCCTCGTAACCGGGGTACGGGTTCTCGGTCCACATCTTCACGATCTCGGGCAGTACCTCGTCGAGCATCGGCCGGGAGTCCTCCGGGTCGATCCTGAATCCGCCTAGCTCCGCCTCGGTGATCGAGCGGCCGACTCCGAAGTCGTAGCGGCCCTTCGACATGATGTCGAGCACTGCCCCCACCTCCGCCGATCGAGCCGGGTGGTTGAAGGGCGGCGGCAGCAGACGGACGCCGTTGCCGATGCGGATCTGCTTGGTGTTCTGGGCGACAGCCGATAGGAACACCTCTGGCGCAGAGGAGATCGAGTAGCCCTCGAGGAAGTGGTGCTCCACTTCCCAGACGTTGTCGAAACCGAGCTCGTCAGCGAGAGCGATCTGCTCCATCGCCTGCCAGTAGGTCTCCTGCTCCGAGATGAACCCGTCGAATGGCTCCGGCCGGCAGATCTCGTAGATCAGCCCGAACTTGATCATCGTGGAGGTCTCCTCCGTGGTGGCTGCATTCGCGATGACACTTTCTCACGCTCTCGTGCCGGATGTCACGGGAAGTCGAGCTTGGCGAAGTCGTCTGGCATCACGACTCCGGGCAGCATCTCGGCCTCGACGTCCGCCCCGAGATGGGACACGATCATCTTCGGATTCGGGTAGCGCTGACGGAGCGATCGGACTGCGTCGACGTGCATGTGCGAATGCGATTCGTGAACCCCGTTGCACTCGAGCACCAAGACGTCCGACGCCCCGGCCAGCTCGTCGAGGCCTTGGCAGGGCTTCGTGTCACCCGAGTAACCGAGCGTCATATCGCCGAGCTCGAGCAGGTAGCCGTAACACTCGAGCTCGGGGACGTGTTCGACCTTGACGGCGCGGAACACGAGCTCGCCGGCCGCCTGCGAGGGCTGTGACTCGTCGGCCTCGGTGTATCGGATGTCGAGCTTCCTGTGGGCTCCCTCGTGGATGTCCATCGTCGACCCGAAGCGCATCATCTCCTCGAGGAAGCCGGCGACCCCGGGAGGTCCGATCACGTGCAAGGGCGACCGCCGTCCTCGCTGGAGGATCTCGAGCAATAAGAAGGGCCACCCGAACGTGTGGTCTGGATGGAAGTGCGAGATCACGATGGCGTCGAGGTGTTCGACCGCGTGGCCGGCCCGTCGCAGGTTGGGAAGCGCCGTCGGCGACGGCTCGACGAGGACCGTGGGCCCGCCCACGCCCTCGGCGATGAAGCTGTTCCAGTACCGAGCAGGTGGAACGAGGAAGTTGCCCGTCCCAAGCCACGTAAGCGTCACACCCGACATCTCACTCCCACACTAGGTCGCCGCGAGGAACACCGAATACGGGAATCGACCCGCTTTCCAAGGTTCGCCGGAGGGAGCCCGGAGACTCCGAGGCCATGATGGTCACGTCGCCGGGAACGGCGCACCGATCGAGACAAACCACGAAAGGAACTACCGAAATGACCTGGATCATCATCACTTTCCCACTCATGTTGCTCGCCATTGCGATCGCCACCGTGCCCGTGCTCGTCACGATGGCGCGCGACGACAAGACACGTCGGGCCGACGCCGTCGAATCCCAAGCCGACGTTCTCGTCCGCGTCGCGAAGGTGTACGCCGACTACGCCGAGCCCGCGAATGAGGAAGAGCTCATCGCTGCGTAGTCTCCGGCGAGACCGACACCGCAAGCTTGAGCCCGATCTCCACCAATGCCCATCCGGTCGCACGGCGGGCGCGCCGAGTCGCCACCACGGCCGAGCTCGGCGCGTCACGCAGCGACCGGTTCCAGGGCGCGCGCCCACCGACCTCGCCCCGTAGCCGGGCTTGGTAGTCGTCGATAAGTTGTCGGGCTAGGTACGGGTGCATGGGCCTGGAGTCGGGTTTGTCCCTTGGCGGGACGACGGAACGGGACTGAGGGGGACGAGCAGCTCGGAGAGATGCCGCTGTCGGTGGGCGTGACACGGGATCAGACGCGACCTGAGCGGCAGGCTCAGCGTCGGGCGCTCGGGACCGAGTCGTCAGTGCGTCAGGAACTGAAAGGAGAGCCGGGGCGCGCTACTCGAGGACTCTGCCTTAGGCGTAATCATCATCGGGCGCACCTCCTCTCCGACAGCAATCGCTCAGATAGAGCGATTGAAGCCGTCGCCGCAGACCATAGCTGATCGAGCGCAGGGCGCGACACACCTTGCGGCTCCTCACTTATCTCCGAACAAGGAAGGGCAGACTCAGGTAGCCGGGCTCACCGAGCTCATGTTGAAGTCCGGTACGCGCAGGGCCGGCATGGCCGTCCGTCCCACCCACTCGCCCCACTCCCGCGACAGCGCCCGCTGCGTGCGCCCCGCTTCTGTCGCCCTCGCAAGCAGGTCGATCGGGCTCTCGTTGAAGCGGAAGTTGTTGACCGCTCCGACCACCTCGCCACCCTCGACAAGGTACACGCCGTCCCTGGTGAGGCCCGTGAGCAGCAACGTCGCCGGGTCGACTGGCCGGATGTACCAGAGGCATGTGAGGAGCAGTCCTCGCTCGGTCCGAGAGACAAGGTCGTCGACGCTCACCTCGCCGCCGGGGAGCTCGAGAACGAGGTTCCCGACCGGCGGCGTGAATTGAGTGCCCGACCGGCGCGCTCCTGCTCGGTGGTAGCGCAGACGCTGCAACACGCCGTCGGCGATCAACGTCACGCGATCGACCGGCATGCCGTTGTCGAAGACAGAGACGTCGGCCCCCGAGGCGCCGGCAGCGAGCCACGGCGCGTCCTCGAAGCGGGCGTCGAACGGGTCGCCGCGAAGCTCGAAGGCGAGGGGCGACAACCGCTCGCCGACCCGCGTGCCCCCGCCAGGTGACGAGAACACGTTCCTGCCCTCCTCCGCCTCACGGCCTGAGCACTCCCAGTCGACCTCGATGATCAGGTCGGCGACCGCCTCGGGCGGCAGGATCGTCTCGTATCGTCCAGCCGGCAGCTCCACCTTGCGCTCGGCCCACGACAATCCCTGTCGCACCTTCGACTCGATAGCGCCGAAGTCGATGTCGTCGAAGGTGTTCGTCCCCGCCCCTGCCCAAGCGGACCGCGTCCCGTCTGTCGATCGGCCAACCAACTCCACCCGGCCTTCTGGCATCACGAAGCGCTTCCGGAGCCCAGTTGTCGACGCGAGGTAGGTGGTCGTCACTCGATGCCTCGCGAAGCCCGCCGTCACGCGCCCTTCTGCCTCGGCGCGGCCGAACACGTCACTCAACGACTCGAGCACTGGGTTCAGGGCCGACAAGCTCGTAGTCCCTGGCTCGTCGCCGAAGCCGGGATCGCCGTCGCCTGCCACGAGATCCTCGGCATCCTCAGCCACGTCGCCGCCCGCCGCGTCATGTTCTGCCGCCGCGATCAGGTCCGCCACGTCCAAGGCTCCGCTTCCGCTCGCCACGCCGGCAGCGACTCCGTCGGAGCGCGCGTCGAAGCTGATGATCGTCACGCTCCGGTCGCGCCGGAACCCGTTCGTCGTGACGGTGTTGTTGGCATAGCGCAGCTCCGCGTCGAATCGCTCCTCGACGATGGCGATCCGCCCGCCGCCCGGGGAGCTGTCACCCGCGAGAGAAGCTCCTGCCAGCGCACGCTCGGCCAATTCTGACGCCGGGAGCAAGCGGTCGCTCATCGGCCCGACTCGGCTCGGGTGTTCAATACGTTGACGTCGCGGAACAACGCCGCCGGGCATCCATGGCTGACTGGCGCATCCTGCATGGGTTGGCCCTTCCCGCAGTTGAACGCGCCGCCCAGCACGTATGTCGAGGGCCCACCGACCGCCTCCATCGAGCCCCAGAAGTCGGTCGTGGTGGCTTGGTAGGCGACATCTTTCACCTGCCCGCCAAGGCGTCCTTTCTCAATCGAGAAGAAACGCTGCCCGGTGAACTGGAAGTTGTAGCGCTGCATGTCGATCGACCAGCTCTTGTCGCCGACGACGTAAATGCCTCGCTCGACTCCGCCGATCAGGTCCTCGACGCTCGCGTCACCCGATGTCGCGGGTTGGAGCGAGACATTGGCCATCCGTTGCAGCGGTGTCTGGTCTGCTGACGAGGCGTATGAGCAGCCGTTCGACCGCCCGAAGCCCATCTCTTGCGCTATGCGCCGGTCGAGTTGGTAGCCCTGCAGCACGCCGCCGACGACGATGTCGAACGACTGACCCTCGACGCCCTCGTCGTCTATCGCGACGGTCGCCAGTCCGTGCTCAACTGTCCGGTCGCCGGTGATGTGCATCACCTCCGAGCCGTATTTTAGGGAGCCGAGCTTGTCGAAGGTAGCGAACGACGTGCCGGCCATCGCCGCCTCGTAGCCCATCGCGCGGTCGAGCTCGGTGGCGTGCCCGATCGACTCGTGAATAGTGAGCCAGAGGTTCGACGGGTCGATCACGAGGTCGTAGTGGGCGGGGTCTATGGAGGTAGCGCTGCGTTTCTCGGCCAAATACTCCGGAAGGCGCTCGAGTTCTTCGTCGCTGTTCCAGCCAGTGCCCGTCAAGTACTCCCACCCGCGGGCGGCTGGCGGGGCGAGCGTGCGCATCGTCTCGAAGGTCCCTGATTCCGGGTCGACCGAGAGGGCCTCGATCACCGGGTGGAGGCGGATCCGCCGCTGGACGGCGGTCGTCCCGTTCGAGTCGGCGTAGTACTTGTCCTCGATGACCGCCAGGAGCGAGGCCGTTACGTGGTCGACCCCCGGGGCTGCGAGGAGGCGCTGGCTCCAGTCACCGAGCAGAGCCACCTTGTCCTTGAGCGACACCGTCGCCGGATCGATCTCGTAGGCGCTCGTCCACTCGACCCGTCCATGCGAGGGCTCCGGCGCGAGCTCGACCCGGCGGCGGAGGGCGACCTTCGTGGCCTCGGCGGTCGCGACGGCGTTACTTGCGAGGCCGGCCGCGGCATCGACGTCGAGCTCGACGGTGGCAGCGAAGCCGAACGAGCCGTCTTTCACGATGCGACAGCCGGCGCCCAGGCTGATGTCGTCGACAGTCGTCTCGACTTGGCCGTCGCGGAGCTGGATCATCTGTGACCGCGTCCGCTCGATCCGGTACTCGGCGTGCTCACACCCGAGATCGTTTGCGCGTCCCAAGGCCGCCGCCGACAGCGCCTCGAGGGGGAGCGCTGTGAAGGACGGATCGAGCTCACCCATGAGCCGCTGCGGTGCGGTGGAGGAGCGACCGGGTGTGCGGCACGAGCTCTTCGAAGTTGAGGGCAATGTCTACCTCGACGACGAGCTGATCGCCGTCGAGGTAGAGGCGCCTTGCGGTTCGGGTGACGTTGTCGGTACCAGGGGAGTGCCCGATCTCGACGGACTCGAGCGTGACGTTGTTGGCGTCCGCTAATCCCGAGAGTGTCTCGGTGATACCGGAAGGCTCGGCGACAGTCATGTGCACGACTCCGCCGTCCCTCGCGAGCAGGTAGCCGCACTCGCTGTGAGACGGCTTGCCCCCGCCGGACTTCGTGTCCTCGCGGAATTCGACGAGGGGGCGGCCGTCCGAGTTGAACGTGAGGGAGTCGTCGAAGGGGAAGCCCCCAGCCCACAATCCGTCACCCTCACCCACCCAGGTTCCGAGTAGGAACTCGAGTGGTGCGAGGTTCGGATGAGGTTCGGGGGCGGTTGCTGTCATCGAGATGAACCGTAGCGGCCCCTCGGCCGGCCTTGCTCGGCGGGCGCCGCGTGGAGAGCTTGGCCGCTCCGGCAGACTAAGGACATGGTTGAACGCCAGCGAGTTCGAAGCGGGTCGCCCTTTGAGGATCGGATCGGCTTCTGTCGGGCGATCCGGGTGGGGGATCGAGTGCTTGTCTCCGGCACGGCGCCGATCTGGCCCGACGGCACCGTCGATCAGGATCCGGGCGCGCAGACCAAGCGTTGTTTCGAGATCATCTCCGAGGCGCTCGAGTCTTTGGGCTCCAGCCTTGACGATGTCGTCCGGACGCGGGTGTACATCTGCTCAGCGGCCGATTCGGCGCCCGTCAGCGCGGCTCACGGAGAGTTGTTCACAGATCACCGACCGGCGGCCACGATGGTCATAGTCGCTGGCCTGCTCGACCCTCGCTGGCGCGTCGAGATCGAGGCGGAGGCGATCGTCGATGAGCGCTGAGGGTGCTAAGCGGCCGCAGGGGCCAGCCCGACTTAGAGTCGCCGCCGATGGAACCGGCGCAAGAAGTTACCGAGACGCTCACTAGAAGCCAGCGCCCTAACCCCCACGCTCGGTCCGGTTGGAGCTCATCTGAGGAACTGCGCCCGTACGGGCGAGCCACTCCGCCGCCCAGGGAGTAAGTGCTTGATTAGGAGGCGGCCGCTGGTCCTCTGGCAAGGCAGCCTCGTCTGACATTCGCTTGTCCGAACGAACCGCCACGCGCTCTTCGGAATGAACCCACTTGATGTAGATGGGTATGAACGCCCCGAGCGTCACGAGCTCGGTCGACATCCAGAGAAGCCCGCCTCCAGAGCGAGTGCTCGAGAGGGTGTACATCGAGGCGGCCGGTTTGGATGATGCGATGATCGCCACCCCGAGAAACGCCTCGGTACCCGTGGCAAGCAGGATGTTCAGCATCCTGACCCCGTAGCTCATCTTCCAGTGCACTATTGGGTCGATGCCGACCATCGGCCACCAGTAGAGAGTCCCACCGAAGAAGAACAGCAGGTTCAGGGAGTCCATCAGCGCCATGTGGTGCATTGCGACGTTGATCAGCGGACTCAGGAAGAACGCGTACATGACGCCGAAATAGAGGCACCACGCCGTTACCGGGTGACTTATCACTGCGAACGGACGGGAACGGAGTACAGCGAGCCATCGCCGCTTGGTCTTCCGGCTCGACGTCTGAAGCAAGAGCGTCGAGGGAGCACCGAGCGCGAGCAGCGGCGGCGCTACGGCCATCAGGAGCAGGTGCTGGACCACATGCGCCTGGAAATAGGACCCTGTCAGGGTCGCTATGGGTGACTGAAGCGCGAGGTCGACGGCAACGAGTCCGACCACGAAGGCGACGGTTCGTTGCACTGGCCAGTGCCGGCCGCGACCGGCGAGGTCGAAGACTCCCTGCACGTACCAGATCTCGATCGCGATAAGAACTGCCAGCATGACCATGGGGAACAGACCCCACTGCCAGCGCGTGAGGAGAATGTGCAGGCTGAATGCCACCCTTCCCACGCCGTTCATCCCTGGCATCTGCAGCTCCTCGTCCCGGCGTTGCGCCAGGAACATAGAGCCTAGACAACTCGCGTCTGGCTCAATTTGCGCGCGGACCCGGGCCAAGCCAAGCCAAGCCGCCTAGCCGGGCGCCTCCAGCGCTCGCCGGATATGAGCGACGACGGCCTCCCACTGAGTGGTCGCCAGCACGCTTTGGCGGTCGATCAACCAGTCGAGAGTGATCCCGCGTAGTTGAGCGACGATCAGCCCGGCTTCGGTACGCGCGTCCGCGCCCCGGCGGATCGACCCGTCAGCGAGGCCGTCTTCGATCATCCGGCAGAAGGTGCCGCGTAGGCGGTCGTTGATCTCGCGGCCCAAGCCCTCTGCGTCGGCGAGGCCGGACGCCTCGGCGGCCACTATCCCCATCATTGCTCCGAGGTAGCGCCGCCCCTTGGGCGAGAACAGCAGCTTGAAATAGCGCTCGACGTAGTTCGTGATCTCCTCAACGCCGGTGCCTTGAGGGGACCGCTCGCCAATCACGCTGGCCCAGTGGCGTTGCAGATCGATGACCATATGACGCAGCAACTCACGTTTCGACCCGAAGAGATATCCCGGAAGACCACGGCTCGTGCCTGCCTTGTCACCGATCTGGGCGAGGCCCGTCCTTTCGACGCCCTGCTGACTGACGAGCTCGACAGCGGCGTCGAGGCAACGACGCTCTGACTCCGAGCGTCGTTGCCTCTGGCTGCGGCGGATTGTCGCCGACTCGGTCGTCATCGGCCGCCGCCCCCACCGCTGGTGCTGCCGCCGCTGCCGCCGCCAGGCCGGGTCCACAACACGCTTGCGTCCTCCAACTGCTGGATGTCGGTGTCTGCGTACCCGAGCTCCACAAGCACTGCACGGTTGTGTTCGCCGATCGTCGGTGCCGGCCGAGGCCTCCCGGCCTCAACGCCTTCGATGCGCGCGGGCATCGGCGTGACCCGGTACGGTCCGGCCTTGGGGTGCACCGCTATCGGAAGCTCGTCGATCAAATCGTCGAGGCTGTTCACCCTGGCGGCGGGGATCCCAGCCTGCCTGCACACGGCGAGCCAGTCGGCTGTCGTCCGCATCGGAGTGATCGAACCGAGCAGCTCGTACATAGCGGAGGGGTCCCGGTTGCCACCTGGCGCCCAGGTCGCCTTCTCTCCTGTCGTCGTGGTCTCCTCGGCGAGGCGCTCGTAGTGCGATCGGTGGTACGGGAAGATGCAGATCCACCCGTCGGCGGTCGCTTGGGGACGCCGAGCGGGAGTGAGGATTCGCTCGTATCCAGCAGCGCCCCGCGGAGCGTCGGGCACCGCGCCAGCGCCGTGCTCGACGAGCACGAACGATCGCACTGCCTCGCTCATCGCGACCTGCACCCACCGGCCTTCGCCGGTGCGTGCACGATGAACGAGCGCGGCAGCCACGGCGAACGCGAGGCTCAGACCGCTCACCTTGTCCGCCACCAGGCTCGGGACCATCGCGGCAGTCCCTGTCGCCCTCCGCATCGTGTCGATCAACCCACTGTCAGCCTGGATCACGTCGTCGTACGCGGGGTCGTCGGCCCGCTCCCCGTCGCTCGGAAAACCTTGGGCACTGCAGTAGACAACGGTGGGATTGATCGCTTTCACGTCTTCGTAGGCAAGCCGGAGGCGTTCGAGTGCTCCGGGTCGCAAATTCGTAAGAAACACATCGGCTCTCCCAATCAACCTCCCCGCCACCTCCCGTCCTGCTTCGCTCCTCAGGTCGATCGCCACGTTGCGCTTGTTGCGCAGCAGATTGAGCGACACCCCTGACAGGTCCCGGTGCGGGCCGGTGCTCATTCGGCGGTTCGTGTCACCCGCCGCCGGCTCGATCGTCACGACATCGGCCCCGAGGTCCGCCATCAGCTGTGTGGCGTAGGGGCCCATGACGACCGAGCTCAGGTCCACGACCCGGATTCCCGCAAGAGGCCCCGACTCGTCGTTCCCGGCCCGTTCTCCAGGGCTACCGTGCTGCGCATCGGATGTCATCATGTGAAGCATATTAAACTTGCTGTACCACTAGCAAGGAAGTATTGTCCGACGGGTACGTGCAACCGCCGAAGCGAGGCGCGTGATGAACGTTGAGAGTGACGAGGCCAGTCTGCTGGGCGAGCTCCGGGCATGGCTCGCAGCGAACTGGGATCCCGATCTGAGCCTGGTTGAATGGCGTTCACTCCTTGTCGACGCCCGGTGGGCATGTCCCTCCTGGCCTGTCGAGTGGTTCGGGCGCGGCCTGGCGCCGCGTTTCGACTCGGTCGTGACCGACGGGCTCGCAGCAATCGGAGCGGTCGGCCCGGCCTCAGGCTTGGGCATGGCGCTCGCGGCGCCGACGCTCCTCGCCCACGGCTCGGATGCGTTGAAGGAGAAGTACCTCCGGCCGACCCTGACGGGCGACATCACCTGGTGCCAGCTCTTCAGCGAGCCGGGAAGTGGATCGGACCTCGCGAGCCTGAACACGCGCGCCGACCGGGATGGTGACGAGCTCGTCGTGAGCGGGCAGAAAGTCTGGAACACCGGTGCCCATCGGGCCGATTACGGCATCCTGCTCGTACGGAGCCGTCGCGACGTGCCGAAGCACCAGGGGATCACTTATGTGGTCATCGACATGCACCAGCCGGGGATCGAGGTCCGCCCGCTCCGGCAGATGAACGGCTACGCGTCGTTTAACGAGGTCTTCCTGACCGAGGCTCGCGTCTCACTCAGCGACGTCGTGGGCCAGCTCGACCGGGGTTGGACCGTTGCTCTCACCACGCTCGCGAACGAGCGACGCCTCGCTGCACACGGCAGGGTTGGAGGTCACGCGACGCCGGAAGGCCGCGTGCAGCGCGAGGCGCTAGAGGAGGCGGCGGTCCGAGATGAGCCCCACCGCTGGTACCCCCAACGAGCCGGTCGGGCCGACTTGCTCATCGAGCATGCCCGGGTGGCCGGCGTCGCGAGTGATCCGCTCGTCCGGCAGGAGATCACTCGCGTGTTGAGCCTCGCCTCCACAGCCCGTTGGACCGCAGAGCGGGCAAAGCAGGAGAGGATGAGCGGGCGGCAGCCCGGTCCGGAAGGCTCTCTCGCGAAGCTTTCGAGCAGCGCCATCGCGCGAGCCTCGGCAGCAACCCACGCTCACATTGCAGGCGCCGGCGCGATGTTGAGCGGGCCGGAGTCCCCCTTCGGCGGGACAATCGCCGAGATACTGGTCTCGGTCCCAGGAGGCTCGATCGCGGGAGGCACCGACGAGATCCAACACAACATCATCGGTGAGCGCGTGCTCGGGTTGCCAAAGGAGCCCGACGTATCCCGGGATGTGCCCTTCGAGGACCTGAGGCGGTAAGACGTACCGGTGAGCACGCTGACACGCGACGGGGTATCGCTCTTCTACGAGGTTGCCGGTCCGGACACTGGCGAACCGCCCCTCCTGCTAACCCACGGCTACGGCGCCTCGGCTCGGATGTGGGAAGCGAACGTTCCTGCCCTCTCGACGGCGCGGCAGGTGATCACCTGGGACCAGCGGGGACACGGGCGTAGTGACAGCCCGCCCAGCCAGGAGGCTTACTCCGAAGCCGAGTTCGTTGAAGACATGGCGGCCCTCGTCCGGCACGAAGGCGCTCCCGATGCAATCGTAGGTGGCCTCTCGATCGGCGGCTACCTCTCGTTGGCATTTCATCTCGCGTATCCGGAGATGGTGGCCGCGCTGATCTTGTGCGACACAGGCCCCGGGTACAAGAGAGCCGAGCCACGGGAGGACTGGAATCGTATGGCGATCCGCCGCGCTGAGGCTTTCGAGGCACTCGGACTGCAAGCCCTCGGCCCGGCCACTGAGGTGGCCGGCGCCGGTCACCGCGATGCCGCCGGCCTGGCCATGGCGGCGCGTGGCGTTCTTGTTCAACACGACGCTCGGGTGATCGAGTCGCTCCCGAGCATCTCGGTGCCGACGTTGGTCGTCGTCGGATCGAAGGACACGCCCTTCCTGACGGCGGCCGACTACCTCGAAGCCAAGATCCCGGGCGCTCGCAAGGTAGTGCTGGACGGAGCTGGCCACGCGGCCAACATCGACCGAACCGATGAGTTCAACCACGCTGTGATCGAGTTCTTGGAGGATCTATGACCGACCCGTATGCACTGGCGTCGCGCGGAGACGCCACCGTTGAGATGGCCGGCGAGCATGTCGCTGTCGTCGAGATCCATCGGCCTCCCAACAACCATTTCGACGTCGGATTGATCCGTGACCTTGCCGACACCTACGAAGCCCTTGACGGTCACTGCCGAGCCATCGTCCTGTGCTCTGAGGGCAAGCACTTCTGCGCCGGGGCCGACTTCACGAATCCGTCTGCGCCGAGCTTGGACGCTGCACCTGGCACCCCGTTCCGCGCCTCTGCTTCTCAGCTGTACGACGAGGCCGCTCGGCTCTTCGAGGCCCGCACCCCAGTCGTTGCTGCCGTGCAGGGCGCGGCTATCGGCGGCGGGCTTGGGCTCGCGTGCTCGGCCGACTTCAGGGTGACTTGCCCGGAAGCCCGTTTCTCGGCGAATTTTGCTCGCTTGGGATTCCATCAGGGTTTTGGCCTGACGGTCACGCTGCCGTCTCTGGTCGGCCAGCAGGGCGCGCTTGACCTGCTACTTACCGGCCGCCGGGTCGGCGGGGAAGAGGCCTTGCGGATGGGTTTGTGCGACAGCCTGGTTGAAGGTGGTGACCTGCGCCGGACCGCTATTGACCTCGCCGGCGAGCTGGCCGCCTCCGCCCCCCTTGCGGTGCGCTCGATCCGTGCCACCATGCGTGATGGCCTGGTCGAGCGCTTCCGGGAAGCGACTCTTCATGAGCAACAAGAGCAAGACGAGCTTCGGAAGACGGAGGATTTCGTCGAAGGCGTCAGGGCAACTGCCGAGCGCCGCGACGCCCTCTTCACCGGTCGCTGAGGGGACCTACCCTGCCGGAGCGGCGGCTGCGGCCTCGGACAAGTCATACGCCGACTCGTCGTGCTCACTCACGTCCAGAGACCTCCGTAAAAGAGCGCCAGTCCAGGCATCATGAAGAACACCAGTGCAGTCGAGACGAGCATCCAAGCCGTGTCTCCGCTGTTCAGGTGCACGCTGCCTCCCGAGGATCAAGCGACCCGCTGGATCGCAGGTTGGTCCTCGTCGATTGTGAACGCCGCGCGAGGCGACGACACGTGCGACCTGACGCCCTCGTCCGGCAAGATTGAGCTCGTGAGGCGCCTTGCGATCATCGCAACACTGGTGGTGCTCGCCGCCGGGTGCTCGACCGCCACGCCGATGCACACGGTTCCGCACTCTGCCCCGCCCGAGCAAGGTCATGTGCCGGCAATCCTCGTCGGCCACTCTGGACGGTGGCTCACGAACAGCGATGGCCAGGTCGTGATCGTCCACGGTTTGAACATGGTCTCCAAACGCCCGCCATACGAGCCCGCGGCTGCCGGTCTCGGTGCTGTAGCGGCCAGCACGCTTGCGAGCAACGGGCTCGACGTCGTACGGCTGGGCGTCATCTACTCTGCGCTCGAGCCGAGGCCCGGAGCGATCTCGCACGTCTACGTCGACTCGATCGAGCACACCGTCGCACGGCTCGCGCATGATGGTGTCTACTCGCTGCTCGACTTTCACCAGGACCAGATGAGTACAGGCTTCGGTGGGGAAGGCTTCCCGGCGTGGTCTGTCGACACCGGAGGGCTGCCGGTCAAGGCGTACGTATTCCCGCTCGGCTACACAGACAGTGCGGCGCTCGATGCGGCTTATGGCAACTTCTGGGCGGATCGAAGGGGCCCCGGAGGTGTCGGGCTCCAACAGCGATACGCGACGGCATGGCAATACGTTGCCAAGCGGTTCGCCACCGATCCGTGGGTAATCGGTTACGACCTGTTCAACGAGCCGTGGCCGGCTCATTCGACCGAAGCCGAACTAGGGGCGTTCTACTCCCGGGTCATCGCGGCCATCCGCGCGGTCGACCGGACGCATCTGATCTTCTATGAGCCGTACCTCCTGTTCGACTTCGGCAATCCGACGAACCTGCCGCGCTTCGCCGACGCGCAGCTCGGGATGTCCTTCCACGACTACTGCCTCTCGATCGCCGCCACCAGCTCAGCCACGTGCGGTCACTCCGAGCAGCTCGTATTCGACAATGCGCTCGCTCGATCCGCTTCCACCGGCAATGCTCTGCTGCTGAGCGAATTCGGCGCGACCGACTACCTGCCCGATATCGCACGGGTGATCCGTGACGCCGATTCTCATCAGATCTCGTGGATCGAGTGGTCTTACTGCGGCTGTGAGGACCCGACAGGGACGGTCCCGCCCTCCACCGAGGGCCTAGTCGCGAATCCACGTCTGCCGGGAACCGGCGCCAATGTCAACGAGGCCAAACTCGCCGTCCTCGCCGAGCCCTACCCGCGCCTCGTGGCCGGAACGCCGGCGTCGTACTCGTTCGATGCGGCATCGCATAGGTTCCGGTTGGTGTACACGACGCGCTCGCCGACGGCCCACACCTTCGGGACCGGCGCATGCACAGCCGTCGTCATACCCTCGATCCAGTTCCCCCATGGCTACGTAGTGCAGGTGAGCGGTGCGCGGGTGTCGTCGGCGCCTGATGCCGGCGTGCTGATGCTCGCCCAGGTGGGCGCCTCGGACCACACTGTGAAACTCGAGGTCCGGGCCGCAACGAAGGGGCAGACCGCGGCGCCCGCCGTAGCCGATTTGGAGGCTTGTGAATGAAAGGGGCGTAACGTTGGGCCGAGCCACGCACACTGAACAGGCGGGAGGTCGCTCCATGCCAACCGATTCGAGCATTGCCGAGAACTACCAGACAACGGCTGCCTCCGAGGGCCGAGCAGTCGACGTCACCGATTGGCCGATCACCGACGCCGAGCTCTCTGCTCTCGCCCTTGCGGCAGACCCTGAGTCACCCTTGGATCCCGACGCGGTCCCATTCAGTCACTACACCGACGGGTCGAGCACGCTTCCTGACTGGTACATGCCGCCCGTGAGCGCACGCGGCGGCCGGAGGTGGTTCGCGGCGGTGGCGATCGTGATCGTCGCG
>PLDN01000081.1 GCA_003136185.1 Acidimicrobiaceae bacterium
CGAATCGGGCGGCGTCACCGAGGACACGACCTCATTCTCGAGCGCGGCGTACGACCAAGCGCGACACGGGTTCGTCTTCGAATGGGTGCTCGAGTCCGCCGAGCGGCAGCGGCACGACTGTGTACACGACGAATGTCGCTCAGCGTGATCACTCCGACGCTCGGATTAGCGCTTGGGCTCGCCGCCGCTTTGCTGATCATCGATGTTCTCGGATGGCGGGTGGTGGCCGCTATGTTCGACCGGGGACGGCTCGTTACCGGCAAGCGAACTTGACAGCTTCGCCTTGTGACAACGGAAACAGCCCAACGCCCGACAGACAAGGACGGCGAAGATGTCGTCAACTCTCAAAGCTGACGCGAAAAGCACCCGTCATGGAGGTGGTCCACCGTGGCACGTTCGAAGTCTTGGTCGACGGTAAAGGCGTTGGCTCAATTGAATCGGATGGTGACACGATCGAGACGCCAGTCGCACCTGGACGTCACACCCTGCAAGTCCGCGAAGGCCGATACTCGAGCCGAGAACTCTCGTGTCAGGTGACCGATGGCCAAGCCATCAGCTTCCGGTGCCACGGACGCAGGATCACGCCGATCTTTCTCATGTCAGTCGTCGTGCCGAGGTGGGCGCTCAAGCTCCGTCCGGAGTAGCAGGGGCTCCCAGAATCGAAAGGTCCCTAAGCCACTCGAACCTGGAGAGCCGCTGTGGAAACCGACCCTACGCGCACGTGCGAGCTGCTGGTGGGCTTGTCGGCAAGCCGGTGCTTCGGATTTCAGCCCCTATGGCCGGCGGGCCACCCACGATGGATGAAAGGGACTGTAGGCGAACAGATCCGATGCGCCTTGGCGATCCATTCGATATGCGCCCGTGGAATACTCAGATCGGGAAATTCTGCGCCTGATCCAGGGATCGTTCGCAAGCGAGTCCGATCCGCACGACACATGATGGAGACCGCGATGAGCGATTTAGGCGCGATGGAAAGTGACGAGACGGTGGTGACGAAAGTCACGGCAGGCTCGGTAGACGAGACCGTCGCCAGGCTCAGCGATCTCCTCACAGCCCGCTCGCTGACGCTCTTCGCCGTCATCGACCACAGTGGCGAGGCCCGCCGAGCTGGTCTCGAATTGCGAGACACCAAAGTCGTCATCTTCGGCAGCCCGGAGGCCGGCACGCCGGTGATGCAGTCCGCGCCGCTTGCGGCGCTCGATCTCCCGCTCAAAGTGCTGGTATGGGATGACGGCGGCGAGACGAAAGTGAGCTATACGGCTCCTGGCGTCCTCGCGGAACGTCACCATTTGAGCGATGAGCTCGCGCAGCGTCTGTCTGCGATTGGACCGATCACCAACGCGCTCGTTGCGAGCTGACGATACGCAGAGGCAATTATGCGGGCTCGGCCTCGTGCCTCCGGAATATCTCGAAGGACTCCCGCGACGCGTAGTACACGAGGACGTAGGCGGCCGCCGGGTCGGCCCACCACCACCCGAGTGCGCTGTTGAGGACGAGGCCCACCAGCACAGCGACCGCGAGCACCCCGTCGATCGCCGTTACCCGACCCTCGGTCTGGAGCACGGGATTCTCCAGAGCACGACCGGTCCGCGCCTTTCCGCCCGCGAGTAGGAACATCGCCATCGCGGTGACCGCGGTCCACGCGATGCCGAGCAGACTGTGGCGGGGGTGGTAGCCGTCGGCGAGCACGAGCGAGGACTGGACCGCGAGGTAGAGGGCGAGCGCAGCAAAAGCGCCCCCGATGAGCCGTAGCGCCCGACGCTGTCGCTCCTCGCCGGTTCCCGAGAGTTCCCAAAGCACGACGGTCGACGCGCCGATCTCGATGAGGCTGTCGAGACCGAAGCCGGCGAGCGCGACCGATCGGGCACCGATTGCGGCGATCGCGAGGACGACGATGCCCACCACGTTCCAGGACAAGGTGACCGCCTCGAGCACGCGGCCCCGACGGAGCAGATGTGCCGACGCATCCACCTGTCCCATGGCGACCGTCAAACCGCAGCGAGCGCGCTGACGTCGAGGCGGTAGCCGATCCCAGCGGAGAACTCGGCGACGACGCTGAACCGGTCACCGCGCACAATCGTGCGTCGCCATTCGACGGGACGCTCGCGTACGAAGCCGAGCCGTTCGATCGCGAACGCGGCGACGCCCGGCGGGAGCTCGAGCAGTGATCGCTCCGGTCGGCTGGGCGTCACCGCGCGGAAGCGTTCTCGACCGCCGGTGAGACGCATTCCGGTTCGGCTCGCGAGCTCGTCGTAGAAGCCGACTCGGGTGAAGTCGACGCCGAGGAGCGGCTCGGCGATCTCTGCGGGAAACCACACCCGGTCGATCGCAAGCGGTTCACCGTCCGCGAGCCGCAGGCGTTCGAGATGGACGAGGGCGGCGTCGCCCGGGAGCTCGAGGCGCTCTGCGACGTCGGGATCGTGGAGAACCGACAGCGATCGGACGATGCTGGTCGGCTCGAGGCCGGCCGCTTCTACCGAGTCGTAGAGGCTGTAGAGCGCAGCGAGTGGCTGCTCGATCTCGACCTGGTCCCCGAGACGCGGCCGCCGCCCGCGCCCGGCCACGACCGTGCCCTCGGAACGGAGCCGCCGGAGCGCTTCACGCACCGTGTTGCGGCTCACGCCGTAGGCGTCGACGAGCGCCATCTCGCTCGGGAAGGCGTCGGCAAACTCGCCGTCGTCGACGCGGCGTCGCAGGTCGTCGAGGAGCTGAGCCCAGAGCGGGAGTGGGCTCTGTCGGTCGAGAGCGGTCGGAGAATGGATCGTTTTCATCACATGCGCACAGCGCGCGCCCATTGTACCTACATTGGTATCGTTTGGGTTAATGGAGCCCTTGGGACCAGATTCGGTCAGTAGGGGAGAACGCCTCTCGGTCCGAACCCCGACCCATTCAGTGATGCTTGTTAGCCAATCGTTCTTGGCGCGAAGAGTGAGGACGAGGAGAGCATTGTGATGTCCGAAAATGCCGCTACGTCCGGTCTCGTCGGCTCGGGGGTTATGCACCCGCACGGCTTGCACCGCCTCCTGCATCCGGTTTGGTTCGTTCCCGTGCACGCGACGCTCGCGCGCCTGGTTGCCGTCCGAGCCGGGGAGCGGGTAATCGATGTCGGTGCGGGCACCGGCGCCTTGTCGAAACGCCTCGTCCGCTCGGGTGCAACGGTGATCTGCCTGGAGCCGGACGCCGGCAGTCTTGCTGCCGCACGCCACAGACTTGACGGCGAGCACGGGGAATTCATCCAGGATTCCGTCGAACACATCCCTCTTCCCGATGCATCTGTGGATGCGGTGGTTGCCTCGGTCACGGCCCACCATTGGACGGATCAGGATGGCGGCTTCGCTGAATTGTTCCGCGTGATTCGGCCGGGCGGCCGGGTCGTGCTCGCGGAGTTCAAGTCCTCGGGACCGTTGATGCGCCGCCTACGCCGGCTTGCCGGCAGCAAACACGCGAACGCCCCGAGCCTTGAGGACTGGCGAGCCCGGCTCGAAAGGGCTGGCTTCGATGAAGTGGGAACAGGTCGAGGAGGCTGGGTGAGGGGCTTCGCTCTGTTCATCGTCGCCGTCCGCTGAGCCGAGCCGTGGCCGTCCCGAGGGCAACGACCTGCAAGACCGCGTGCGTAAGACCACAAGAATAAGGTCGTTCGCCTCTGACGAATCGCACAGACGTGGCCTTGACTGAAATGGATGACCAAGCGCATCGTAATCCTTGGTGGTGGAACAGGTGGCACGCTGTCAGCCAACCGGCTTCGTCGCGTGTTGAGCACTGACGAAGCCGAAGTCACGGTTGTCGACCAAGACAACGAACACGTTTACCAACCCGGTCTCCTGTTCGTACCCTTCGGGCTCGCCCACCTTGAGGACATCGTGCGACTCCGGCAACGTCAGCTGCATCAGGGGATCACCTACGTATGCAGTGCGGTCGACCATGTGGATCTCGACGCCGCTGAAGTTCACCTTGAGAACAGCTCGACCCTCACTTACGACGTGCTCGTCATCGCGACCGGCGCCATTCTCGTGCCGGAGGAGACCGAGGGACTGACGGGCCCGGGATGGATGGAGAAGGTCTTCACCTTCTATTCACCCGAGGGAGCCGCAGTCCTCGAGGCGGCGCTCGCGACTTTCGATGGCGGGCGCATCGTCGTCAATGTTGTCGACATGCCGATCAAGTGCCCGGTCGCGCCACTCGAGTTCTGCTTCCTCGCCGACTGGTACTTCACCGAGCGAGGAATACGCGATCGCGTCCAGTTGACCTACGTCACGCCGCTCGACGGTGCGTTCACGAAGCCCGTCGCGTCGAAGCGTCTCGGGGGCATGCTGGCCGAGAAAGGCATCGAGCTCGTCACCGAGTTCAACACCGGTTCAGTCGACGGCGCAGCTGGGACGCTCACTTCCTACGACGGCCGTGTGGTCGCGTTCGACCTCGCGGTCGTAGTGCCGCTTCATAGTGGTGCGGCCTACGTCGGGCGCTCCCCGGGGCTTGGCGATGAGCTCAACTTCGTTCCGACCGACGAGCACACGCTGCAGTCGAAGGTTCGGCCAAACGTCTTCGTCATCGGCGACGCGGCGAACGTTCCGACGTCGAAGGCGGGTTCCGTCACGCATTTCGAAGGCGAGGCTCTCGTCGAGAACATCGGTCGGTACCTTGCGGGCGAGGCTCTCGACGCCAGCTTCGACGGCCACACGAACTGCTTCATCGAGAGTGGCTTTGGCAAGGCGTTGCTCATCGACTTCAACTACGACACCGAGCCGTTGCCGGGCCGCTACCCGAGCGGCGTCGGGCTACCACTCCTCAAGGAGTCACATCTCAACCACCTCGGCAAGCTCATGTTCCAGTGGCTCTACTGGCACAGCCTTCTTCCCGGCCGCGACATCCCCGGCGTGAGTTCGCAGATGCCTATCCACGGCAAGAAGCAGGAGCTCTCGCGGTCATGAACAGTCTCATCGTTTCAACCAGACGCCAAAGGAGGTCCTGACCATGCCCAGCGCCACGTACGCAAGACGGACCGTCACGGTCAACGACGAGGGGTTCTTCGAAGAGCCGGACCAATGGACGGAGGAGATGGCCCCCGAGATCGCTCGCACCGCGGGAATCGACGAGCTCAGCGAGCAGCACTGGCGCATCATCAAGTTCATGCGAGCCGAGTACGCCGAGAAGGGAACCGGCCCGACCGTGCGGGTCCTCGGCAAGACGTCGGGCGTATCGATCAAAGAGCTCTACGAGCTCTTCCCGAAAGGTCCCGCCAAGACGGCCGCCAAGATCGCTGGCATCCCGAAGCCTCGCGGCTGCATCTGATCTCGCATGCCGGCTGCAGTGGCTGGCCCGACAAGAAGGAGGAGCTATGGCCGACACCATCGAGAAGGTGTCCATCATCGTGTCGAAGGGTTCGCTCGAAGGCATCTACCCGGCGTTGATCATGGCGAACGGAGCGCGGGCCGAAGGCATCGAGGCAAACCTGTTCTTCACCTTCTTCGGACTCGATGCAGTCCACAAGGCACGCCACGAGCACATCAAGGTGGCGACAGTCGGCAATCCCGGTCTTCACCTCGCGACCCTTGCCGGAGTCGTACCGGGAATGTCGTCGGTTATGACGCACTATCTCGAGCACAAGATGGAGAAGCTCGACATCCCCTCGATCCCCGAGTTCATCGAGATGATCGCTGACACGGGCGCGGGGCTCTACGGCTGCAAGGCCTCGTGCGACCTCTTTGGCCTCGCCAAGGACGACCTCATCGATCAGGTGAAGGACATCATCACGGTCGGTGAGTTCTACGAGATGGCCGCGGGCGGCGAGATCATCTTTACATGACGCGCTCAACGGTCAACTCGGTGGCAACACGAACCCCAACAAACGTCATCGAGGTACATGCCGACGTCTGGTGCCCGTTCGCGCACGTCGGCCTCCGCTCGGTGCGCGAGCGCAGAGGCGAGCTCGGCCGAGACGAAGTCATTCTCGTCGTCCGAGCGTGGCTGCTCGAACTGGTCAACGGAGCGCGGGGCAGCTCCACGCGCCGGCCAGAGGGTCGCGCTCACGACGGGACCGCAGTGTCCTAGATCCGAGACCCGCTGCCTTGCGGGCACGGACTCGGGCTTGGGCGGCTCGCGACTGGCTCAGCAGGTGCTCCCGTTTTCGATCAGCGTTTACACCGCCCGCACCGCCGAACCTCGTCGCGCACTACCAGCGAGGTCATCGCGTGAGCGCGTCGCTACGCAGACGTTGGGCCCGCGGCTTCCGCCGGCCATGAGCTCGCGGCACTGTCGACACCCGAGGCGAGCCTCGCGGGCGGCATCGCGTCGGGTTCAGATCTTCCGGCCGACGGCGTGACCATCGAAGACACCTGCCTCGATCCCGCGGGGGGCGAAGGCATCGCCCACGAGGTGCAGCTCCGGCACGAGACCGCCGAGTGCGTGGTAGAGCTCGTCCTCAGCCCGCGGGAGCGTTACCGGAACGATCGCCTCGACGCCGTCCAGTACCACCTCTGCCTTGCCAAAGCCGTGCCGGAGGACGACCGCGCTCCCTTCAACGCGCGCGACCTCGGCTACGGAGTGGAAGGTCACGCCAAGCGCCGTCAGGCGCTCGTAGGCGATGCGCCAGTTCGTCAGCTCGAGCGCGATACCGGGGAAGATTGTTGGCGTCACGAACTCGACCTTGACGCCTCGCGACGCGAGCGCGTGCGCCACGCTAAAGCCCTGCCAGTCGCCGAACTCGTCGAGGACGACCACTCGCAACCCGGTCTCCCGGCTTCCCTCGAGCGCCTCCAGGGGCGCGATGACCGGCAGCCCGCCGGGAAGTTCCGCCAGCGGCATGCTTGAGCCTGTTGCGACGACGACCACGTCTGGATTGAGCGAGGTCACCTTGTCGGTCGAGCCCACCGCGCCTAGCTCGACCGTGACACCGACGGAGTCGCATTGACCCGCGAGCCACTCGACTATCTGTGCGAGCTCGCTCCGTCCCGGCGCCCTCGCCGCGGCACGGACCTGGCCGCCGAGTGTCGAGCTTCGCTCCAGCAGCACGACCTCATGCCCGCGGACCGCGGCAACACGCGCTGCCTCCAGTCCGCTAGGCCCACCACCCACAACGACGACACGGCGCGAGTTCTTGGCCCGCTGGAGCTCGCCACCCCAGTGGCTCTCGCGGCTGACGATCGGATTGTGGATGCACCGGATGCTTTCGCCGCGGTGGAGGTGATGTATGCAGTTCATCGCGCCGACACAGGGCCTGATGTCGGAGACTCTGCCCGCTTGCGCCTTCGCCGGGAAGTAGGGGTCCGCGATGAGTGCACGTGCCATGACGATGGCGTCACAGCTTCCATCGGCGAGGAGTTGCTCGGCCACCCGCGGATGGTTCACACGCCCGACGAGAAAGACGGGAATGTCGACGACGCTCTTCAGACTTTTTCCGAACTTTGCCCACAGGCCGGGCTCGAAGGTCATGTTGGGGATGTTGCGCGCCGTGTTGATGGCGTCGGAGTAATGGCCCATCGTCACGGACAAGTAGTCGAGAAGCTTCCAGGAGTCGATGATGCCGGCGATCTCCAGCATGTCGAGCTGGTCGAGCTCGCCAGTGGAGAGACCTGCCCCAGTGATACGTGCACCGACGACGAACTCGGGGCCAGCGGCCTCCCTCACGGCCGAAGCGACCTCCTTCGCGAAGCGAAGCCGGTTCTCAAGTGAGCCACCCCACTCGTCCTCGCGCAGGTTCGTCTGTGGGGACATGAACTGTTCCACGAGGTTCCAGTGCGCGAAGTGGACTTCGGCGCCCGCCACGCCGCCCTGCTGGCATCGGCGTGCTGCATCCCCGAACGCGCGCACGATCTCCCAAATCTCAGCGGGCTCCAGTGCATGGGGAACCCGATAGTCAACGCCGTAGCTCGCGAACGGGACAGCGGATGGAGCGAGATATATCTCTGCGTCCGCACCCGTGTAGTGACTCTGTCGGCCCGGGTGCCAGAGCTCGGCAAAGTAGTGGGCACCATACTCGTTGACGGCCTCTGCGACGGCCCGGTATTCGTCGACGATGCCGTCATCACGGCTCCACAGGTCGAGGTATCCGGGTACGACGGAAGTAGCCTGGGAGACGATGACCGCCGCGCCGCCGCGAGCGCGTTCGCGATGATAGGCGATGAGCTGCGCGGTGTACTGGCCATCGCGGGCGAAGCCGGTCTGGTGGGCGGAGTTGACGATCCGGTTCTTCAACGTGATCGAACCAACAGTGAGCGGTGAAAAAAGATGTGGAAAGGCCGCTTGCTGTCCGGTCGTGTCCGGTTCGCCCCGCGCCTGCTGGACATCATGTGGCAATGAGCACCTCCTCCAGTCGGCTCGAACAACATGCCGAGCGCACTCAACGGTGGGCTTGTTTGCATGCTAACTGATGACGGCCAGCGGCACCCGATGCCCGCAAGGTCCGATTGGCCAGGTCGCTGTGGCAGATGTGACAGAAAGGGGTGGATGCCGGGACACTTGTGCGATGGGCAGCCGAGAGGACCGTTCCGAGCGCTCGGCGGGAACCTTGGCCGAGTGTTCCGTCGTCGGTCATACCTCCCCGGCGCGACCGTTTCCGCCGCCTGCGTGGAAGCCGGTTGTTGAGCGAGGAACGGCTCGGGGCTATGATCAGTACCGCGGGCGAAGGGCAGCTAAGACCCTCGTCGGGGAGTTCAAGCACTCAGCTTAAAGATGGTCGGCTTTACACCATCGGTCTCGGGTAGCCGACACCTTCGTGGAGGAAGAGATAAAGGTCGCTCTTGCCAGCGTTGGCGAGAGCGACTGGCTCAGATGACGCCCAGCCAACAGGGCACAGGATACTAGGCGATAACCCGGATAAAGTTGTGCGACTAAAGCTTCATCCAACAGAAATGGACAAGGAGAAGGATTGAGGACTCAATGAATAATACGCCTGCTCTCGCGGCTGAAACTCTTGCAGACCTGGTACGAGGTGCAGCTGATCGGTGGGCAGACCGGCCGGCTCTCATCTTTGATGATCCCAAGACAACTCTAAGCTTTGCAGATATCGAAGCAGGTACGAATGCTATTGCCAATGTCTTGGCTGACATCGGTGTGGCCTATGGGAACAGGGTCGCTGTCATGCTTCGGAACCGGCCAGAGTTTCCCCTGATATGGCTCGCTCTCGCGAAGTTGGGTGCCGTGATGGTACCTGTAAATGTCTACTACCAAGAGACGGATGCCGCATTTGTCTTATCTCATTCCGGTGCAACAATGATCATTACCGAAGGAGACTTTGTTCCGCTCGCGACGAAAATGCGGGGGAAGGTTGCAACAGTCCAACTGGTCGTGTCGATTGAGAATGTAGAGGAGAGTGCCACTATAAAGTCACTGGCGGCACGATTGCCCGGTGCTCCGAAGTCTGTACTATTGCAGCGGCAGATCTACCCCGAGACAATCGCGAACATCCAGTACACCTCTGGGACAACTGGCAAACCTAAAGGATGTATGTTATCCCACAAATATTGGTGCCGGCTCGGCCGCATTGTGGCAGATGGACCTCCAGAGCTCTCAGAGACAGACGTCCTACTCACAGCGCAACCATTCTACTATATGGACCCTCAATGGAATTTGACGGGGGCCTTCCAAGTGGGTGCTACTCTGGTCGTTCTGGACAGGTTCCACCCGTCGACGTTCTGGAGCAAAGTCCGAGAGTACCATGTCTCATTCTTCTATTGTCTGGGTATGATGCCCGCTGCTATGTACGCTATGCCACCATCTGGGCTCGACCGAGAACACGAGGTACGAGCCATCTCCTGCTCAGCGATTCCCACGCGCCTCCATGCCGCTCTTGAGCAGCGATGGGGGGTTCCGTGGTATGAAGCCTTTGGTATGACAGAGACCGGGGGTGACCTGCGCATCCAGCCACGAGATCATGACGACACGATCGGGAAGGCGTGTATTGGGCGGCCCTACTATGACAGGGAAGTCCGCGTCGTGGATTCAGATAACCAGCAGGTGCCGCGTGGGACTCAAGGAGAGATGGTCCTTCGCGGTGTAGGGATGATGGAGGGATACTTCGAAGATGAGGAGGCCACCAATAGAGCATTTGTCGGTGGCTGGTTCCATACGGGCGACCTCGTGCGCGAGGATGAACAGGGGCGGATCTTCTATCTCGGACGGACGAAAGATACGATCCGCCGGAGCGGAGAGAACATCTCTGCGGCGGAAGTGGAAGGAGTGCTGATCGAGCATCCCGACGTCTTCGCGGCGGCTTGTGTTCCCGTTCCCGACGACCTTCGGGGCGAGGAGGTAAAGGCGTATGTCGTGCTGCGAGAGGGCGTTCCAGAAGGGTGGGTGCCTCCCGAGGCGCTCAGCAAATGGTGCTCGGATCGCCTCGCCTACTTCAAGGTGCCACGCTTTTGGACGTTCGTGGGAGACCTACCTCGTACCCCCTCCGAGCGGGTTGCCAAGTCCGTCCTGGTCGAAGGGGTCACGGACCTGCGTGCCGGTGCCTTCGACTCGGTAGAGGGCACATGGCGGTGATGCGATGGGAGACCCGCAAAGGTGCTCCAATTCGGCACAGAGAACGTGACGCAGCGATCCACGATTAGAGAGGTTCTCCGTAAGCGCGACTCGATGTCGCTCCCGATCAGGACCGGCACTTCGCCGACCTCTCGGGGTTCTCTTGTCTCGATGAGCACGTCGGAGCGGAGTCTTCAGTTCAGCGGACTGTTTGTGCTGAGGGCAGCCACGTCGTAGTTCTGTGCTTCGTTGTCGTAGCGCTGGAGGAGTTGGCGGGCCGATTCGGGGAGGACAGCTGTCCGTCCGCTTGGTCCGGCGAAGGCTTTGACCGCGCCCCAGTCGTCGAACAACATGATGGTGGCGAATTCGACCTCGCCAGTGTCGACGTCACGGCGAAGGAGATCTGGTCCCCGTAGGCCGTTGATGTCCCGGGCTGCTATTGCCGGCATCACCTCAGTCGTGACCAGCTGCTGATAGGCGTCCGCATTCTCACGAGTGGTCCATCCGTGCCAAGTCCGAACAATCACGCCTCGTCTCCTTTTCCTCCACCGATGGTTCCCATCGAGCACCGCCAGCATGCCAGCTGAGCGGCGAGTGCCAGGCGACCATCGCACAAGCCTCCATCCGGCCCGATTTCGAAGGGGATCGCACATGTGCTGGCCTGTCCGGCGGACACCGGTGCGGAACCCACGAGCTTTTCGATCTGGGACGCTCGCAGCGCGCTCAACCCGCCGAGAGCTTTAGCGGCTCTTCGGATCTGACCGGACTTCGGCGGGTCATTCGCGTAAGCCCAGCTAGATGGGGGCGAGCAGAGAAGGTGTTCCCACTTCGCGTGACTTGAACGCCCTGGTCAGGCGACTGTGGCCTTGTCCCAGGCTGAGATGTCCACGCCGAAGGTCCGCAAAACCGTGGCCTGTAGCTGAGTAGGCCTCGTGACGAGCTCGATGGTGCGCTCGCCGGCGTTCACTTGCGCGAGGCGAATCTCGGCCAGCTCGACGAGTGCGCGGCGCGGCGTCAAATGCTGGAAGGAAAGGCTCGGGTCCATCACCTTGGCCGCGACGAGGTCCTTGGCCATGACGGCTTCGATCGTCGCTGCCAGGATGCAGAGAGCGACGTGGCCCCTCACGCAGTCCTCGGTCCAGTGGAAGACCGGCCGTAGTGCGAGGAAGTCCTCGTGACTCTCTACCTTCGCTCGACGTTCTGCAGGCTGCGGTAGTAACACAGCACCGGGCTCGCCGAGGTCCGAGCTCAGGTGCTCGTGCGCATTAGCTCTGGGTGCGTCTTTCACCGCGCTGACCGGCCACGACGCGCTCGGGGACCTCTTCGAGTTCGTGGATGGGAGGGTCGTCAGGATCGGTGATCCCCTCTTTCGCCGGCATCGAGGTGATCAGCCTGTTGCCTCGGCGGTGGTCTCGAGCGTTAGTCTCTCCACGCTCCAGTAGCCGGTGTCGGCGACGAACGAGCCGACACAGTCGGCGTCAGCTGTGGCGAGGTTCTCCTCGGTCGCCTTCACCTTCGGGGGCGAGCATGGTCAAGTGGAATCCCACCAAGGCATGGGACGATAGCGCCTTGTCGGCTCTCGGATCCACAACGCGAAACGCCGAAGTCCGGTCAAACCGGATCAAGCCCACGCGTCGTCACTCGTCGACGGCCCTTGACGGGCGCGGCTCGTATCCCTATAGTTCTTGCCTAACGGCGATTAGGGGATGACGAACGACGACACACCGAGCGACCGAGGACGACAATACTCCGCTGGCATCTACCCACGACCAAATCCTTGATGTAGCAGCGCAACTGTTCCTGGAGCGTGGATACGATGCCACAACCCAGGTGAGTATCGCGCGGCGCGTAGGTATTTCGGCCCCATCGCTCTACTGGCATTACAAATCGAAGGAGGATATACTATTCGCCTTTCTCGAGCGGCAGTGGATCGATTTCAGTGCTCGCATGAAGGAAGCGTCGGGGCAAGGAACGGCGACTCAACGCCTTCGAAATCTTGCGACCTCTCACGTTCGCTACGAAACAGATCGTTTGATAGAAGCACGAGCATTCAGTCAGCAGTTCAGCAAGAGCCAACTGCATCGTACGCTACCGCCCGAGCGCAGGAAGATACTGCAGGGTTATCTCGACCGCTACCTGATGATGTGCTGCTCTATCATCGAAGAAGGAGTGGCTGACGGCAGGTTTATGGTATCAAATCCACGGGCGGTCGGCTTCGCCATCATCAATATGTGCGAGACTGTAGCGGGTTGGTTCGATCCGTCTAACGTTCTCACTGCTGAGGCGATGGCAAGCCTTTATGGCGACTTAGCACTTCGGTTAGTTGGGGTTATAGCGGATCAGTCACCTGGCGAAGATGATGTCAGAGTCCAACCATCTCGATAAATCACACAACGTAAATAGCCTTAGGCAGGACCGGTGGGCAAGGGCGACTAGCCGAACAGCGAGGGAAGAGGGGGAGTTGAGATGACCTCAGGCTTAAGAATTGGGGCCTTTGTTGCCCCCGTCACGAATCTGGACCGAGCGGCCGCTTTCTACGCAAAACTGTTCGGATTCATCGAACAGTGGCGGATGGCGGGACTCGTCGTGCTGAGCACGAGTTCTGGGCAGCTCTGGCTTCTCGACTACGGCGGCAGGCTGGAGCCGGGCGGACGACCGACCCAGCTAGTGCTGTTCGTGAACGAGGGAGTCGACGAGTGGGAGGCGAAGGTAAGAGCCGAGGGATGTGAGATCAGCCAGACGCTCCATGACGACCCGCTTGGCCGGTTGTTCATCTTCGCTGACTCCGAAGGCAACCTCGTAGAGATCCGGCAACCGAGCGCGACTGTAGGCGGGTTCTGACTGATGTCCTCGCTTCAAGTAGTCGACGAGAGCTCGTCGCAGAGCTGCATGGGAGTCCGAGAGTGTTCAGCTTTATAGTCAGACGACTCGGACAGGCCGTTGCAGTCGTCCTGCTCGTGACCTTGATCGTCTTTATCCTGCTGAAAGTGCTCCCGGGGGGCACTGCTCGTGCACTGCTCGGGCCGAGGGCCTCCACGTCAGCTATCAAGACGTTCAACCATGCGAACGGCTTCGATAGGCCAGTGATCATTCAGTATCTCAATTGGATTTGGAAGATTCTCCACTGGAACTTAGGCTATTCATATAAATACAACCAACCCGTCTCGACGCTGCTTGGAACCGTTCTTCCGAAGAGCCTTCTTCTGGTCGGCATGGCGATGTTGCTTGCGATCATTATAGCTGTTCCGGTTGGAATGGTGCAGGGAGCGCGTCGCAATCGAGTGCTTGATCACGTCATTACCGGCCTCGAACTGGTGTTTTATTCCATGCCGGTGTTCTTCCTCGGGATCCTGTTGATCCTGTATCTATCCGTCGATCACCACGTATTTCCCTCCGAAGCTCCCCAGGGCGCCACGGTCGCACAGGTTATCCAAGACCCACGCGGTCTGGTGATGCCCATTCTCACGTTGATGCTGATCACGGTAGCTCTCTTTGCTCGGTATATGCGCTCATCAACGCTTGACGTGTTGGTGCAGGATTATGTGCGGACGGCAAGGGCGAAGGGAAACGGGCAAACTGGCGTTCTTCGTCACCACGTGTTTCGGAACGCGCTGCTGCCGGTTGTGACGCTCATCGGCCTGAGCTTCCCGACGTTGGTTTCTGGCGCCATCGTCACTGAGACCATTTTCAACTACCCAGGAATGGGCCTGATGTTCTGGACTGCCGCACAGAACCGTGATTACGCCATCCTGCTCGGCTTCACGCTGGTGACAGGCATCGCGACGGTAACCGGCTCCCTGGCGGCGGACATTGCCTACGCCGCGCTCGACCCGCGAGTGAGAGTCCATTGACACCGGTAGTCCCTCATTCCTTGTTTGCGCAGGCGAGTCAGCATGGGACATTCCCATGCTGACCGAGGCCGCTCTTGCTCCGGCCGCGGGTCTCGGTGACTCCGACTATGGAGGCACGCGCCCGCGGTTCTCGACCCTGAGATCGGCAGGACACACATTCCTCGAGCACCGAATGGCCGTCGTCGGGCTCGGTTTCCTGCTATTCGTTGTCCTCTTTTGCTTTGTGGGGCCGCTCCTCTACAAGACCAATCAGGTGAGCGCAAACGTGGTCGTGGCTACGTTGCCGCCGAGCGGCCAACATTGGCTAGGTACGGACGAGAACGGATTCGACGTGCTCGGGCGCCTCATGCTGGGTGGTCAGACGTCGCTTGAGGTCGGTCTCGGGGCTGCGATTGTCGGGGCTTCGATGGGAGTCGTCTGGGGATCAGTTGCGGGGTTCTGCGGCGGTGTGATCGACAGCATCATGATGCGTGTCGTTGATGCCGTGCTGGCGTTACCAGCTCTCCTGCTCCTCCTCGTCTTGGCCGTGATCATCCAGCCATCAGTGCCGATGCTGATCATCATCGTCGGGGTGGTCTCCTGGCTCGTGCCTGCGAGACTGGTCCGAGGCGAGACGCTCACGCTAAAGACTCGTGAATATGTCGATGCCTCACGTGTGGTCGGAGCGAGTCGCAGAAGAACTGTCGCCCGTCACATCCTCCCTAACGTGCTCGGGACGATCATCGTCAATGCGACGTTCCAGGTTGCTGACGCCATCATTCTGGTGGCGTATCTGAGCTTTCTAGGCCTCGGCATTTCGCCACCGGCAACGAACTGGGGAGCGATGCTGTCTGACGGCCTCAACTATGCCCTGAGCGGGTATTGGTGGCTGATCTTTCCGCCTGGCGTGACCATTGTTCTCACCGTCGTCGCCGTCAATTATGTCGGGGACGGCTTGCGTGACGCGTTCGAAGTGAGATTGCGAGTTCGGTAACGATAGACAGGTAACAGGGCCGAGCAAGACGAAAGGGAAGGAAGTAAAAATAGTGTTCTCGTATGAAACTAAACGGGTGTTGGTGACGGGAGGTGGTCGTGGCATTGGGCGAGCCATCGCTCTTGCTATGGCGAAGCAGGGCGCAGATGTCTGCATAGCCTCGAGGACCGAGGATCAGCTGGCGACTGTGGCAGACGAGATCCGAGCCCTCGGCCGCTCGGCCTGGGTGATGCCAACCGATCTCTCCGGACCGAAGGCTGGACGAGAGGTCGTGAGTGGGGCCATCAAGTTGATGGACGGCCTGGACGTGCTCGTGAACAATGCCGGCGGCGGAGGGAGCATCCCTGGAGGCGTGGGTCCGCTCGAAGATGCGACCGAAGCAGCGATGCGGGAGATCTATGGGCTCAATCTTGAAGCCCCGTTTTTCGCCTGCCTGGAGGCGATAGCCTTCTTCAAAGGCCGAGGGCAGTCTGGTTCGGTTCTCAATATTGCCTCGATCGACGGGTTGATCAGCGCCCCTGGTGAAGCACTGTACGGCTCGGCCAAAGCCGCGCTCATCAGCTTGACCGAGTCACTGGCGATCGAGGCCGGTCAACACCGGATCCGGGTTAATGCGATCGCCCCCTCTCTCATCGACACGCACCTCGTGGCGGGGTCGCTAGAGACCGAGGAGCAGCGCGCAGATCGGGCGTCGTTCTTTCCGGTCAATCGAGTAGGAAAGGCCGACGACATCGCAGCGGGTGCCGTCTACCTCTGTTCCGACGAAGCGGAATGGGTCTCAGGGGTCACCCTCCTCATCGCTGGCGGCCAACAAACCACGTCGGACATCTTCCGGTGGGTGCGGGCGCACAATCCCGTGCCAGAAGGGAGCCGGATGTGATTACCAGAGGGGAGCCAAATGTAATGCCCTTCGTTCCGTCGCCGCTCGGCGAGAGGGAGGGGAGGGACTCGGCGAGACGCGTCGAAGTGGCGGTCCTCGGTGCCGGCCTGGCAGGGCTTTCCGCTGCCAACTGCTTGTGCGGCCAGGACGTCGAGGTGCTGGAGGCCGCCAGCCACATCGGCGGCCGGACCAAGTCTGCACGGTTCGGAAACTCTGCGTGGGCCAACTTTGGGGCGCAGTATTTGACCGACGACAAGGTGAAGGTGGTCGAGCTCGCCAATGAGGTGGGCGCGACGCTGGTGCCTGCGCCCTTTGGCGAGTTCGGAATCACGGACCACCTCGACGACGACGTGCGCAAGGAAGTCCAACTCCAGATCGAGCGCGTCGAGGCAGAGCAGGCACGACCGCGCCCCGCGACCGCGTGGGAGCTCGACGATCAGAGCTTCGCGTCCTGGCTGGGACCATGCTCGGATGCCGCGGCATCCTTCTGGGACCACTGGGCGGGTGGGATGCTGTGCTGCTCCATCACTGAGGTATCGCTGTACGGGGTGCTGTGGTGGTGGGGGAACCAACGCACCTCGCCCTGGTCGGACCAACCAGTCGAGAGTTCCGGCCGCGGCGCTACGGTTCTCGCGGGCGGCACGAATGAGCTCACGATCGGACTTGCTCAGCGAAGTGGCGCACGGATCTCACTTCGCACGCAGGTCGTCGCCGTCATCCCGACGGGAGGCGAATACGTCATCCGTGCCCGCTGTGAAGGCGAGGCGGTGACCCTACGAGCACGCCATGTGATCTGTGCCCTTCCAGCGCCAGTTGCGGCGAGCGTCTGCAAGGAGCTGCCGGGCTGGAAGCAACAGGCTCTCGGATCTGTGCGCTATGGCGGGTTTCTCGCCACTCCGATGCTCGTGGCGCCTGCCGACCGGCCGGTCGGACCGTGGCGCTTCAGCGTCTCGCGCCCGAACCAGGTCTACAACGCCAACGACTTCCGGTTGAGGACGCCCGGTGACGCCGAGCAGAGCGGGGTCTGCTACCACTCCTACGTCTACGATCGGTACGCACGCCAGATCTGGGACGATCCCGACGACAGCATCACCTCGGGAGCCGTGCGGGCGCTCCTCGCAGAGTTCCCCGAATACACCAATCGGGTGGAGTGGGTCGGGATCCAGCGGTGGAAGTACGGCCTGCCGCATTACTCGCTCGGTCACATGAAGCGACTGGACGCCCTGCGCGCCCCGGTCGGCACCCTCCGGTTCTGCGGCGACTACTGCTCGCCGTCGAACATGGAAGGCGCGGCACGTAACGGTGAGCGGGCCGCAGCAGAGGTCAAGGCCGAGATGGAGGTGCACTCGTGATGACGCCCGGCACCCGCGGCCCTAGCGAAGTCGAGCGCTTTATCGAGAGAGGACGACATGGGTCGCGCTGAGCCAACTGCAGCGATGCAGGCGCACGTGGCCGATGCCAAGCTCGCTGTCCTCGCCACGACTGGACCGAGGGGCCCACACGTAGCCCCGGTTTGGTTCCTCTACCGCGACGGGGAGTTCCTCCTCTCGACCGGAGTGCACCGACAAAAGGCGAAGAACATTCAGCGCGACGACCGCGTCGGCTTGGCCGTGCTCGCCGAGGCCGGTACTCCGGCCGTGATGATCGACGGAAGGGCGCGACTCGACCACATCGACTCGTTCGGCCTCGTTGCAGAGCTTGCCGAGCGTTACCTGGGCACTGAGGCCGGGGCGGACTACGTCCGACGTCTCAGCACCGAGCTCAAGCCCGCGACGCTCTGGCGCGTCGTCGTACACCCGACATCGTGGAAGAGCTGGGCACTCGAGAAGGACGCGGTGAGCCCGTGACGCGGAAGATGCGGCGATATCCCGGCAGAGTTTGACGGCGACAAGAGGTCCGAGTTGAAGAGTCCATTGAGTCAATTGAGGAGTGACATGCCAGCTGATCGAGTCTCATCAGGGGTACGCAACTATCGAGGAGGACAACAAATGACAGGACCAACAAGATCCGCCGGAGCTCGACGTTACGTGTCGAGACACTTCTCGACGAAAACTGCCATCGTCTGTCTTCTCCTGGCTGGGATCCTGGCCAGCTGCAGCTCGAGCGCCACAGCGCCAAGCACGTCGAAGGCCGTCAAGCCGGTGCAAGGTGGGACTGTCAGCTTTGCAGAGCCTCCGGCGACCACGCCATCTTGGATCCTTCCCTTCGTGGATACCACGGACTACTCCTACTTCACCGACTTTGACTGGGACTGGCAGATGTGGCGTCCCGTGTACTTCGTCGGGACACCCACGAGTCCGGACGTCGACTACTCCGAGAGCCTTGCGAACAAGCCGGTATTCTCGAACAACGACACCACGGTATCCGTGACGCTAAAACCTTGGAAGTGGTCTGACGGCACCCCGATCACGGCTCGCAACGTGCTGTTCTTCTTCAACATCTTGAAGGTCGAGAAGCTCAACTGGTGGCTGTACATCCCCGGCTCGTTTCCCGACGACGTCAAGTCGGCGAAGGTGACGAGCGAGCGGACGATCCAGTTCCAGTTGATTCACGCCTACAACCCAGAGTTGATCTCCCAGAACGACCTCCAGAGTCTCACGCCTCTGCCACTCGCGTGGGACCGGACTTCGCTCTCAGGCCCGCGTGGCGCTGGGTCCACCCTCCCAGCGGGGACCGGCAACGGGCTCGACATGACACCCGCCGGCGCCCGTCGGGTCTATGCGTTCTTGATCTCTCAGAACAAGGACCTGGCGGCGTACTCCACTAACTGGCTCTGGAAGATCGTCGATGGCCCGTTCAAGCTCTCGACGTACTCGATCACCGGAATGACCTCGCTCGTACCCAACCGGGAGTACGGGGGTGTCCAGGCCAAGATCAGCAGACTCACATTCCTTCCCTTCACCTCGGCGTCGAGCGAATTCGCCGCGCTGCGGTCGGGCCAGAGTATCGACGTCGGGTACACCTCCACCAGCTATCTCAACCAGCAGAGCGCCCTTACGGGATACACACTGGCGGCTTGGCCTGCGTGGGCCTTCAGTGATTGGTTCATCAACTTCAACAATCCCACGGCCGGGCCGGCCTTCCGTCAGTTGTACATAAGAGAGGCGATGCAGTCCCTTATAGATCAACCGACGATTGACAAGTACGTGTACAAGGGGTACGCCGAGCCGAGCCTTGGGAGCGTTCCCCTCTATCCTCCGAACAGCTGGCTTTCTTCCTATGAGAAGTCCTATCCATACCCGTACAAGCCCGCGCTGGCCGTCAAGCTGCTGAGCAGTCACGGTTGGGCTGTGCACCCCTCAGGTGTCACCACCTGCACGCGTCCGGGGACCGGATCTAGCGACTGCGGAGCTGGGATCGCCGCGGGAACAGGCCTCACCTTCCAGTTGAGCTACAGCAACGGCCTGCCCACCAACCAGACGCAGGCCCTCGTGGAGAAAGGTGACTTCTCTAAGGCCGGAATCGTGATCAACCTCCGACCCGTCACACCGGCCGAGCTGTTCTCGCTCTCACCTACCTGTGCGCCCTCGCAGTCGGCGTGTTCCTGGCAGCTTATGTCCTACCAGGACTACACGCCGTTCCCGTACCCGTTCGGGGGAATCGACTTTGAAACCGGCGGGGTGTACAACTTCGGCAGCTACAGCGATCCGACGACGGACAAGCTGCTGGCCGAAGCAAAGGTCGCGTCGACGCCGAGCGGTCTCAGCAAATCGTTCATCGGGAGCGAGAACCGTATATTGCAACAGCTTTCGGAACTCTTCCAGCCGACAACGCCGTACCAGCTGACAGAGGTTCTCTCGAACTTGCACGGTGTAACGCCACAAAGCCCGGAGCTGGCGATCACACCTGAGCTCTGGTATTTCACGAAATAGTGCTCATGGTGCCCCTGCGCAGATACATGGGGCCATCGAGTACCCGACGATTCGGAGGGTAGGCCATTGGAGGTTCGATCGGGAGCAGGCAGCTTCCATGTCTCAATGGAACGTGTCGAGATCGATCACGGCAACATCGTCCTCTTTGGAACGGTCGACGAATGGGATTCGCGGACGATCGTGTCACCGGACGAGGCCGTATCCGTGTTTCGTCTGGTTCTCCGGTGGCCTGTCGTTCGGCTCTTGGCCCGCGCGGCCATTGATGGCCTCCCATGGCGAAGGCACGGTGTGAAGAGTCACGACACCAAGACGAAGGGAACAGGGCAATGAGTGATGTGAGTTATCCAGTTCGGACGAGCTTCTGGGGAACTACGTCTGCCGACCCGATAAGCGTGCTCGACGGTAGAGAAGGGGCCGACGTCGTCGTGGTAGGAGGTGGGCTCGCCGGTCTCTCGACTGCGTATCACACGGCTCGGTTGGCTCCCGACCTGAAGATCGTCCTGCTCGAGAAGGAGTACGCGGGCTACGGCGCGAGCGGTCGGAACTTCTGCAACGTCCCTCAGCTGGCACGAGCGGATCTGTCCTCTCTCGTGCGCCTGCTCGGGCCGGAGGGCGCCCGTTACATCGTCGACCATCAGGCCCAGATGTTCGAGGACTTCCAGGCGCTCATCGCAGATGAGAGCATCGACTGCGAGTTCCAGGTCGTGGACTTGTTGCACATCGCCGTCCACGAGGAGATGGTGAGCGGCCTCAGGCGGATGTATGAGCAGCACCGCGAGTACAGCTTCCCATCGGAGCTCCTCGACGCGGAACAGACTCGGAAATACGTCAACGAGAAGGTGTTCGGCGGCCTTAGTTGCTCGCGGAACGGCTATGCCCAACCCTTCAAGCTCTCCCGTGGGCTGCGGGAGGCCGCCCTCCGCCGGGGCGTGGTGATCCACGAGGGCTCTCCGCTGTCGAGGCTGTCGAGGAACGCGGCTTCTTTCGTCGCCGAGACGCCCGGCGGATCGGTCGAGGCGAAGCAGTGCGTCTTCGCGACGAACGCCTATTCGCCGGGAATAGGCGTCGCCAAGGGCGTGATCAGCCCAAATTACACCTATACCATCGCCACCGAGCCGCTCGACGACGAGAAGTTCGAGCTGATGGGGTGGCACGAGCGACACCGCCTGATCCTCGACGCGGGAATCAACCACTGGGATTCCCAGATGCGCCCCAACCGGCAGTTCCTCATGGGCGACGCCATGCACTCGAGTGTCTCGAAGGACGGTGTGTCCCTCGCGCGCCATGACGACCCGGCCGTGTACGAGGGGATCCAGGCGGAGATGCTGAAGCGTTTCCCCTTCCTCGAAGGTACCCCTCTCGACTGTGCCTGGGGTGGCCCGCTCGGCATGACTGAGTCCCGGTACCCCGTCACCGGCAAGATCGCCGAAGGGCTCTTCCTCAATGGGGGCTACAACGGTCGCGGCGTCCTCATGGCCTCGCTCTCAGGCCGAGTCCTCGCGCCGGAGCTCGCGGGTGTGGAGGTCGACGACGGCTACAAGCGTTATGCCGACCTGTTGTTGCATCACGGCCGAGAGGCTGTCCAGATCTCGACAGATGGAGTGACGGTGTGAGACAGCCTCACAGCACGGCAGCTCTTCGTCGAGCGCGCCCGGGCGCCTCCGGAGCGAGCACGGCAGGCGCCTCACCACTCTCGCAGACCTCCATCGACCATCTCGTCAATCCGAGGAGTGTGGCTATCTTCGGAGTGACGGACTCTCGGCAGACATGGGGCTCGACGGCCCTGCGCCAGAGCGCGGCGCTTGGGTTTTCCGGAGCCCTCTATGGGGTCAGCCAGCGTTCCTCGCTGCAGGGTTTCGACGAGTTCCGGATCGTCCAGGACATCGCCGACATCGAGGACTCGGTCGATTGCGCCCTCATCGCCGTCGGCAAGGATCGGACTCTGGCAGCCCTCGAGGCTTGCGCGAGCAGTGGTGTGCGGAGTGCGGTCGTTGTCGCCGCTGGATTCGGCGAGCTCGGGGCGGAGGGGCGCGCCCTCGAGGCCCAGATGCTCGATGTTGCCCGCTCGGCAGGAATGCGGATTCTCGGGCCGAACTGCATCGGCCTGTTCCGCTCCGGCGGCGTCTGCACCACGCCATTCGTTCTACCGCCAGGAGCGGTGGGCATGGCCACTCAATCGGGCAACGTGGCGATCGCGCTCGGGCTGCGGGCCAAGGGGTACGGCTTCGGTTTCTCCACCTGCGTCGGCGTCGGCAATCAGCTCGACGTCGGATTTGGGGAGCTCCTGTCGTGGTTTGCCAATGACCCGGCGACCTCCTCGGTCGCGATCTATCTCGAGGGCATCCCACGAGGCGCAGCAGCGGCCTTCGCCGACGGCCTAAGCGATTGCCACCGTGCTCAAAAGCCGGTTTTCGTCCTGCGGGGTGGCATAACCGAAGCCGGCTCTTCGGCGGTCGGCACCCATACCGGCTCGCTCACGAGCGACGCCAGGGTGTGGTCGGCCCTCCTCGAGGGTGGGGGAGCGGTCAGCGTGAGCTCGGTGGAGGCGCTCGCGGATTCGCTCCTTGCGACGAGGCTGCCACGGTTCGGACGCGGAGTGGCAGTCATGACCGACGGTGGCGGCGATTCAGTCATGGCAATGGACTCGCTGGCCTTGCGCGGGCTGCCGCTCGCCAAGCTAAGCGAGCGAACGCGGCTAGCCTTGATCGCGGTCCTCCCGCCGCTCGCACCGAGACACGAGGGCCTCAACCCACTAACGCTCGACACCCCCGGTGGGCTCCAAGACAACCCGGAGCTACTTGCGACCTGTGCCGAGATCTGTGCTGACGACCCGGCCGTCGGTGCACTCGTCATCGCCGGGCTGTTCGGCGGTTACCAGCGGCACAGCTCCGAAGAGATCGCGGCGGCGCAACGCTTGGCCTCCCTCTGCAACTCTGGCATGCCGATCGCGGTTGCCTCGGCCTACGACGGCGTGGTCGACGACACTCTTGTTGAGCTCCGTCGTGCAGGGATTCCGGTCTACGGATGCATTGAGCGGCTCGCCGCTGCTGTCGCCCCACGCTACGAGCGCGTCAAGGTTCACGCGTCGGACCCCCCGAGGGAAGCGGTTCGTGTCGAGCTGCGACCGGAGGTAGGCGGCGGCCGCAAGCTCGCAACGACTGAGGCCCTTGATCGGTTGAGGCGCGCAGGTCTTCCGTGCCCGCCGGTTCGAATGGTGCGCTCGGCCAAAGAGCTGGTTCTGGCCCAAGAGGAACTGGGTTTCCCGCTCTGCCTGAAACTCGACGTGCAAGAGATCGTGCACAAGTCAGAGGTGGGTGCGGTGAAGCTCGGGCTGAACTGTGCAGAGGAACTGGAACAGGCCTCCGCACAGTTGTGGGAGCAGTTCCCGAGCTCCGAGTTGCTCGTCATGCCGATGTTCGCTCCCGGCTTCGAACTACTCGTAGGCCTGACCTGGGATGCGACGTTCGGTGCACTGGTCGCTGTCGGCCGCGGCGGGATCTGGACCGAGGTCGAGGACGACTTCGCTGTCGTCCCAGCACTTTCGACCGAGAGCGAGCTTGTCGGCGCACTCAGCTCTCTTCGTTGCTTCCCGATGATCTCGGGCACCCGAGGTCAGCCGCGACTCGATCTCGAGGCATTAGTCGACCTCATCGGGAGTGTGGGAAAGCTCGCCGACGAGGGCGAGCCTCTCTCGCTCGACCTGAACCCGGTCATCCTCTATGTCCACGGCTTGGCGATCGCCGACTTCAGAGTCCTCGCCGTCGATCCATGGTGAGCAGCGTGGATTATCTCCGAGAACCCGACGGCACGATGTCGCGCAATTTCTCAGCCTGCTGGATCGAGAGGCGGCTGCACGATCACGTGGTCGATTCTCGCTGTGACGCGAGAACGCTCCGCGGCGTAGTCATGCTCCGGATAAGATTCCACACCCCAATACCGTCGTGCCATCAAGTCCAGATGCTCATGTGCCCCAACGGAAGTCATCTCGGTCACCACACCCCGCAGTTCGATGTACCGGTAGGGATTATTGGGATCGAGAAGGCAGAAGGACACGGCTGCATTCGCAGCGAGGTTTCGTCGCTTGAGTGTCCGCTCGAGGGTAGAGAAGATGACATTGCCATCGCGGTACTCGATCCAGATCGGCGAGACACTGGGAGCACCGGCGCCATCCACAGAAGCGACCGTGGCCACGACGGCTTTTGTGAGCAGGTCGCCAAACTCGACCGGAACATCCAGACTCGTCACTTCCTACCCCTCTCTTCACGCCGCCGCTCGCTGTGTACCTCGGCCAGCATAACTATCTCTCACGGGATTGCTTCGCTGTCTCTTGATCCCGCGATCCGATCTTGTGCAACAAGCCCGTCGCTCGTCTGTCCATCCGGCGCTTGCAAAGCGATGGTGATCGCGCCTGCCAACGGGCACGGGTCCGACCCCGTGATTGCCGCCAGGTCGAACGCCGTAGCTAGCTGTTCCTCTTACCGTCGTGTGGGAGCTTGACCATGACCTCTAGAGAAAACGGGGCTCCGCTAGCGGGTCCGCCAGATGTCGTCGTCGACTTCCGAGTTCGCCTTCCCAACGACCAACGGCCGAGGGTCATCACACCGCCCGAATACACCTCTCAGTACGACGCAGTCTTGAGCGTGAGCGAGCGGAGCGGTGCCACGATGGCAGATCTGTTCTCGGAGATGGACGACTGCGAAGTCACCCACGCCGTTATCCACGCCGAATACGAGTTCGGCGATCCCGTCGATGAGCTCAACGACGCCGTGGAGCGTGCGGTGCTCACCGATTCCGCGCGGCTGCGAGGCTTCGGGACCATCTCGCTCGATCCTCTCCGTGTGAGGCGGGCGATGAGACAGGTCGATCGCGTCTGCGCCGGAGGGATGGTGGGTCTCAACCTACAACCGTCCTTCTTCGGCCTACCGATGACCGAGCCGAGGCTGTATCCCGTCTACGCCCGAGCCGAAGAGCTCGGCCTACTCGTCGCACTGCATACAGGCGTCAACTACACGACGCACAGGATCATCGAGAACGACCACCCTCGTCAGCTGGATCAGCTGGCATGCGACTTTCCGAGCCTCGTCCTGATCGCCTGCCATGCCGGATGGCCCTGGGTCGAAGAGCTCGTGGCGGTGATGCGCAAGCACCCCACTGTCCTCGCCGACTTCGGCGGGCTGGCTCCGAAGTATGTCGGCGAGACGGATACTGGGTGGAGTGTGATGCGCCGCTTCATGAACTCCCTCCTCAGCGAGCAGGTGCTGTTCGCCACCGACTGGCCAGTCTTCCCGATGCGCCGAGCTCTCAGCGAGTGGCGGCAGATGGGGCTCAAAGCCGACGTCCTGGCCCGCCTCCTCGGGGGCAACGCCATCGAGCTCTTTGAGCGGAGTCTCCCGCCTCGGGGAGGCGACCAGGTCCAACGTGCAAGAGACCGTGCAAGAGACAAGGAGAAGACATGTTGAGTTTCGAAGGCAAGAAGACGATCGTGACGGGCGCAGGCCGTGGCATCGGACGAGCGATTGCTCTCACTTTTGCGCGCCAGGGGGCATCGGTGACTCTCGTCTCGCGGACCGAGTCCCAGCTTGAGGAGGTGGCCAAGGAGATCCGTTCACTTGGTAGCCAGGCCTGGGTGCGGGTCTGTGACGTGAGCGACGCAGAGGCGACCATCGATCTTGTGAGGAGCAGCGCCGAAGAGATGTCCGGGCTCGACGTGCTAGTCAACAATGCCGGTGGCGGCGACGTGGACCTCTTCCACCCGCTCGAGGAAACGACTATCGACGGCTTCGACACGATCTTCCGCCTCAATCTCCGCGGTCCGTTCTTTGCCGGTGTCACGGCGGTGAAGGAGATGGTGAGGAGGGGGACGACCGGCAACATCTTGAACATCGTCTCGTTGGATGGGATCTTCACGGCACCGGGCGAAGCTGTATATGGCGCCGCCAAGGCCGCGATGGTCAGCTTCACCCAGTCGCTTGCTGTGGAGGTCGGCCATTATGGAATCCGGGTGAATGCGATCGCCCCGTCGCTCATCGACACACCGCTCGTTGCAAGCTGGGTCGCGTCCGACGAGGCTCGCGCTGATCGAGCCTCGTACTTTCCCATCAACCGGCTCGGCACGGCCGACGACATCGCGGGGGCAGCGGCCTATCTCTGCTCCGACGAGGCTGGATGGGTTTCGGGTGTCACGCTTCCGGTGACGGGCGGTCAGCAGGCGACGAGCGACATCTTCCGTTGGGTCCGCTCGCACAATCCAGTGCCCGCCGATCGGAGGATCTGACGCCCCGCCAAGGGTATTCGGGTCGTGACCCTCGTGTCAGCCCGTAGCCCGCGCGAGGCCGCAGACGGGCTAGCGGCGGTCCAAGCCCGGGTTGCCTTCTGGTTCACCATCGCGCTCGTGACTCTGTTGTTCCTCGCCTCGAGCGCGCCGTCACCGATGTACATCGTCTACCAGGCACGCTGGCACTTCTCCTCGACCGTGCTCACCGGTCTCTTCTCCATCTACAGCCTCACAGTCATGCTGGCCCTCGTCCTTCTCGGCCACATTTCGGACGGCGTAGGGCGCCGACGGGTGCTCATCTGCGGACTTCTCATCACCAGCCTCGGCCTCGTTCTGTTCGCCTCGGCGCGCAATGTGGGATGGATCTTCGCGGCACGAGCCGTGCAGGGCCTTGGTGTCGGCATCTCGTCGACGACCCTCGCGGCCTTGGCGCTCGAAGTGCAGCCCGGGCGCTCCCTTCCATCAGCGGCCATGGCCACGACTATTGCGGGAGGCGTCGGGATGGCGATCGGCTCGCTCCTCGCGGGCGTGTTCCTCCAATATGTTTTCAATCCGACGGTGTCGCTGTACGTCCTCCTGCTCGGTCTCTTTTTTGGTGGCCTCGTGGCCTGTCGTTGCCTGCCTCAGACCGTCTCGTACCCGAGAGGCTCGCGAACGTTCTGGCCACCGAGGATCGCTGTTCCGAGGACTGCCTATCGACCGTTCGCCCTGTACTCGGCAGGCTCGATGGTCACCTGGGCGGTCGGCGGCGTCTACCTTGCACTCGGTCCATCTATCGCTGCCGTTTTGCTTCACTCCGGGAACCACGTCATCGGAGGGCTTGTCGTCTTCGAGCTCGGCGCCGGTGGCACGCTGGGGGCATTGGTGTCGAGCCGGCGGTCCAGCAGGTCGCTCATTACGGTCGGGGCGTTGCTCATCGTGCTCGGCATGGGCGTGGTGGTCGCGTCCGTGCTGCATCCCTCGGTCCCGCTCTTCTTCGCTGGTTCTGCCGTTCTCGCACTTGGCTGGGGGCAGACCAACATCGGGTCGTTCCGAGCCCTGGTGGCTCTGGCGAGGCCGGGGCGCCGCGCTGAGATGTTGGCGGCGATCTACCTCGTGTTGTACCTGGCGTTCAGCATCCCGGTCCTGCTCGTAGGCGTCGCCACGGACCACATCGGATTCAAGACGACGACCGTTGTCTTCGGGGCCTGCGCATGCCTTGTTGCCGCCGCGGTGGGAGTTGGCATGCTCATCTTCGGTCCGGGAGTCGCGAGGCGAGAGGCACTCGCCCAGGTCTCCGAACCCCACGCGATGTGTGGCTGACCGTGCGGAGTCGATCGTGTCGTCAGACAGGGAGAGGGAGAGACCGCTAGTGACAGCCAACGCGCCGGCTCGCGGAGACGGCTTCGAGGGCCAGGTGGCGTTTGTCACCGGTGCGGGAGCGGGCATCGGGAGGGCGATCGCCCTTGCTCTCGCCGAGCGCGGGGCGGACGTCGGGCTCCTCACGCGGAGCCGCGATCGCGGTCGCGCCTGCAAGGAGGCGATCGAGGCCCTCGGCCGGCGGGCCGTGTTCGTGGCGGGCGACGTCGGCAACTGGTCGGCCACGAACGCGGCCGTCGCCGAGGTGAGGACCTCGCTCGGCGCGCCAAGCCTTGTTGTCGCGAACGCCGGGATCGAGCTACGAGGGACCGTGCTCGAGACCTTGCCGTCGGATTGGGAGCGCGTCATCAGTACGAATCTGTCGGGAGTCTTCTACACCTGCAAGGCGGTACTGCCCTCTCTGATCGAGCTCGGCGGCGGGTCGATCGTCATCGTCGGCTCCGACGCGTCGCTCATCGGTTCGCGTGGGTATGCCGCGTACAACGCGAGCAAGCATGGGCTGATCGGCCTGACCAAGTGCATGGCCCTGGACTTCGGCCCGGATGGCGTACGAACCAACATCGTGTGCCCGTCCTTCGTGGAAACAGAGATGATGTACAGGATCCTTGAGAAGAGTTCGCCACAGTACGAGCAGCAGCTGCGGCGAGTGCCGCTCGGACGCTTCGGAAAGACCGAGGACGTGGCACAAGTGGTCCTGCATCTGCTCTCTGCCTCCTCATCGTTCACGAACGGAGCCGTATATCAGTTGGACGGTGGCTCGACGGCCACTGCTGCCCGTGACAGCTAGCCGGAGGCGGCCGGGGAGCGCGCATGATGTGAGCGGTCGAGCAAGCGAAAGGAGCTAAACGTGGAGATCGAGGGACGAGTCGTCGTCGTCACCGGGGCAGCGGGCGGCATCGGTCGCGCGCTCTGCATCGAGTTCGCCAGGCAAGGTGCGGCCGGGGTCGTGGCGGTCGACCTCAACCGCGGACCGTTGGATGAGGTCGACCGCGCGGTCGCCGATCTAGGGGCGAGCTCGTTCGCGAGGGTGGCCGACGTGACCCGAGAGAGCGACCTTCTCCGAGTAGTGAGCGAGGTCGCCCAGCAGCTCGGCCCGATCGACATCTTCTGCTCCAATGCCGGCATCACCGGCCCAGGTGGAGCCGAGACACTCGACAGCGACTGGCAGCGGATGTGGGACGTCAACGTGATGGCACACGTCTATGCGGCAAGGGCGCTCTTGCCCGACATGCTGCGGCGAGGGGAGGGCTATTTGGTCAACACAGCCTCGGCTGCCGGACTGCTGACGAACCTCGGAGCTGCCGCCTATAGCGTCACCAAGCACGCGGCTGTGGCCTTCGCCGAGTGGCTGTCGATCACCCACGGAGCCGCCGGGATCCGGGTTTCCTGCCTGTGCCCCCAGGGAGTGAACACGCCGATGCTCACCGGAGCCGCCCCCGGTGCCGGACTGGCCGAAGGTGAGCTCGCCCAGCGAGCAGTCCAGTTGGCTGGCAGGGTTCTCGAACCGTCCGACGTCGCGCTTGCGGTGGTGGCAGGGGTCCGTCAGGAGGCCTTCTTCATCCTTCCTCACGAAGAGGTCACGCAGTACATGACGAGGAAGGCGGAGGATCCCGAGCGGTGGCTGTCCTCCATGCGAAGGGCTCAGGCTGCCCTCGAGGCCCCGGCCGCCCCGTGATCTCGGGTCATGTTCCCGTGAAGTTCGGATCGCGCCGCTCGGCGAAGGCTCGCGTACCCTCCTCGAGGTCGCTCGAGGTTTCGATGACGTCGCTGAAGGACCGGTATAGGCGCAACCCGTCAGCGAGCGATAAGTTGCGGCCCCGCATCACGAGCTCCTTCGTCATCCGGACCGCGATCGGCCCGTTCTTTGCGATCTGAGCTGCAAGCTTCTCGGCGCGCCCGAAAGCGCCTCCCGTTGGGACGACCTCTTGCACGAGCCCCATCCTGTAGGCATCTTCCACACCGATGAACGAGCCGGTCAATAGGAGGTAGAGCGCATTCGAAGTTCCGATCAACTCGGGGAGGATTTGCGCTCCGTAGCCGTGAAGAAGGTTCCATCTCACTTCAGGTGTGCCGAACTGCGATCCTACGCCAGCGACGCGGATGTCACAAAAGAGAGCGAGTTCCAAGCCACCAGCGAGACAGTATCCCTCTACTGCCGCGATGAGAGGCTTTTGAACCTCCAGGCCGGAATCAAAGCGCTCCGGTCGCCACGCGCTCCAGTGCCGAGCGGCGCGGCCTGTCGATGAATGTACTCCGATGAGGTCCGCTCCCGCGGAAAATGCCTTTCCGCCTGCGCCCGTGACGATTCCGACCTGGATGTTGTCGTCCTCGTCGATCGACCGCAAGCAGGTTGAGATCTCATCGTACATTTCGCGGGTCATCGCGTTGAGCTTCTCTGACCGTTCGAGCGTGATGATGCCGACGCCGTTCGCGCGTTCAAATCGGACAGATGACATGCTGGCTCCTTAACAATTCTCAACGAGCTACGGACGACGTTCATGGTATCCCGAATAGCTTCGCGAGTGTTCATTGAGGTATCCAACCAGCAGTGCCATGGTAAATGCCTCAGACTCTCGCCTGACTTTGGCTGATACGATGGTACTGGCGCTGACCTTTGCCAGCTGCTAGAAGATCGGTGATGGAGCCGAGCGATCACAGATCGTCGCGAACACTTGTGGGCAGCCCGATCGCCAACTGCGATGGGGCACGCTTCGACGAGACGCTCGAGGGGTCGAACGGGTTCGGGTCCGATCTGGTCGGCGCGGGCGTGGTCTATGTCGCGATCGACAACGAACGGTCCCTGATTCGTGCTGAGGGTCCTTGCGAGCGGATAACCCCCTAGGGGTCGACTTATGGCAGACCATGTTCGAGTCGTAATCGTTGGCGGTGGTGTAATCGGACTTGCCACAGCTTTGCATTTGGTTCAGTCAGGTGAAGTGCAAGTATCGCTGCTGGAGGCTCAACACGTTGGTGTGGGGTCATCGGGTCGGTCAGTTGGTATCGTTGAGACACAGTATCTTGACCCGTTCGACATCGAAATGCGAGTGATCGGGCGACGCTTCGTAGAGGGCCTGGCTCAGGACCATGGGTTGCGCTATACCCGGAACGGCTACCTTCGTCTAGCGCACAATTTGGACGATTTAGAGCGATATGAGGCTAGCGTCGAGACTCAGAAGTCTTTTGGTATAATGGACGCGAGGGTACTCGACAGGGCCGGCTTGCAACGCCTCATCCCCGAGATGCGCTGTGAAGACCGGGTCGGTGGTCTCTTCGGCGCAGGTGATGGCTACGTAGACGGGTATCTCTACACGTCGTTGCTGCGGGATATCGCAGTAGGGAAAGGTGTGACCGTTCATCAGGGAACGAGGCTAATCGGGGCCGAGGAACGGAGAGACGGCTGTTTGCGGATTTCGACAAACCGCGATGACTTTAACGCGGATGTAGTGGTGAACGCCGCTGGTCCATGGGCGGCGGCGGTTGGTGACCTGCTCGGAGCGCCACTACCCATCTCCAACCAACGTCATCAGGCTGTTTTAGTCCACCTGCGATCTGCTCTCGCTTACGTCATGCCATCTGTCATGGACTATGTGCCAGGAGAGGGACGCGACGGCCTCTATTTTCGTCACGAGCGGGCCGATCAGCTGGTGGCCGGTCTCCATAATGAGCAACCGATCCGTGACCACGAACAGGGGGACGCGGAAGCAGCTGATCTAGAGGTCGATTGGGAATTCCTGAGCTCGGTCGCCACGCTGCTGTCGGAACGGCTCCCAGGAGTGGGCGACGCCGCCCTTGGCAAAGGTTGGGCGGGACTGTACCCAATGAGCATCGACGGTCAACCGATTGTCGGGCCGCACCCGTATCGCACCAACGTCGTGTGCGCAGCGGGAGCGGGAGGTAACGGTATCCAACTGTCGGCGGCGATAGGCCGTCTGGCGGCGGAGTGGATTCTACATGGGACGCCGTCGAACCCTCTGTCGCAGAGCAAGTGGGGGGCGCACCGAGTAGTGGGCTTCTGAGTAGGGGGATGACTACACCTCCTCTGGCGTAGAAGGTGTCTTCTGCCGCTTTCGTGGCACCTGAGCCTTTGGCCCAGCCCAGCCGAGGAGGCGCCTTCTTGTTGGCCCACCGGCTTATCGGGCACTCCGGATTTCAGCGGGGTGAGATCGTCGCCAGCAGTGCCCAGTTGGGCCGGCCGGCGTAGAGAAGTGACCTGATCCGGTAGTTGCGGAAGCTCGTCAGCCCGAAAGCGGCTCGCTTCACCCGCTTGATCAAGCCGTTTGCGGCCTCGGTCGGGGCGTTGGTCACGTGGGAGGCGTGCCAGGCCGCGATCTCGTCCGCCCAGCGAAGAAGTGTCCGTGCCCCTCGAAGGAGGGCGCCGTCCTGACGTCGTCGTGCTTGCCGGCGAAGCCGTCTTGGTCATTGAGTTCAAGACGCACCCGCTGCCGACGACTGCCGACGTCGACCAGGTCCTCGGTTACGCACGCGATCTGACCGACTATCACGCGGCGTGCAGGGACCGGCGAGTCGTTCCGATGCTGTTGCTGCAGGAGGCGGCTTCTGGCTTCGCCCGGCAGTATCAGGACGTGTGGCTGTTGAGTCCGGAAGCGCTTGCCCGCTACCTCCACGAGGAGGCTGGCGAAGGGCGGATCGATCTTGACGGCTGGCTGGACTCGCCGTACTCACCGCTNNTACACGGCGATAGCGGAAGGCATTCCGGAGACTGTTGACCTTCTTGGCCGTCTTGCTGAACGCGCGTCGGTAGACGGTTAGCGCGTGCTGGCGTTCGTTACTGGGGTACCGGGCGCTGGCAAGACTCTCGTCGGACTGCGCCTCGTGTACGAGAGATCGGGTGTAGATGGAAAGGCAACGTTTCTCTCGGGGAACGGGCCGCTCGTGGCAGTGCTGCAGGACGCGCTCAAGAGCAGAGTGTTCGTTCGGGACCTTCACGCCTTCATCAAGACGTACGGGCTGAGCGACCGTCGCAAACCGGACGCGCACGTCATCGTCTTCGACGAGGCCCAACGGGCATGGGACGCCGACTACATGGCTGAGAAACGCCACGTCGATGCTTCCGAACCGACCCTCCTCATCCGGGCCGGTGAGCGCATCGATGATTGGGCCACGCTCGTCGGCCTTGTCGGGGAGGGACAGGAGATCCACTCGGGTGAGGAGGGCGGTCTTGACGAAGCCACCAGCTTCCTCGCCGCCCACGATCTCGCGCAGGCGCTTCAGGGTTTCGTCAGGACAGCCATGGTTCGACGCGGCCTTCATCGTGTACGTAAAGACGCTCCGGACGTCGGCGCTCGTCACGTCGTAGCCATAGCCTTCAGTCAGCCAGCGGCGGGCGAGAATTCCGACCTCGAGCGAGAAGGCGGGTTCCTTC